>DASSEM010000153.1:0-5283 GCA_035695265.1 Solirubrobacterales bacterium | reverse complement strand
CGCGCAGAACCGGCTCGCCTACCCGCTCGGCTACTGGAACGGCCTCGGTCAGTTCATCGCGATCGGCATGCCGCTGGTCGTCTGGATGGCGGCCGACGGCCGCCTGACCGCGACCCGGGCGCTCGCCACCGCGGCGATCCCGGCGATGTCGCTCGCGATCTTCCTCACCCTCTCGCGCGGCGGCATCGTTGCGGCGCTCATGGCCCTGCTCGTCCTGCTCGCCCTCCATCCACGTCGCGTCCGCCTGCTCACGCCGCTACTGATCGGCGGCGCCGGATCGGCCCTGCTGATCGGGGCCGCGACGCAGCGAACCGCGTTCCGCGACGGGTTGACGAACTCGGCCGCAAGCTCGCAGGGCGCCGAGATGCTGGCGATGACGATCGTCGTCTGCGGCGGAGTCGCCCTGCTCGCGGCAGCGGTCGCGCTCGCCGATCGGCACGGGATCGGCCCGCGCCCGCCGCGCCCCTCGCGGCTCGCGACCGGGGTCGCCGCCGGGGCCGTGGCGGTCGTGCTCCTCCTCGCCGCGCTCGCGGCCGGGGCGCCGAGCGAGATCTCCGACCGCTGGGAGCAGTTCAAGGAGCCCGGCACCTCGGGCGGGGTCGAGCGGCTCAGCTCGCTCACCGGCAGCAGCCGCTACCAGTTCTGGTCGAGCGCGCTCGACGCCAACGCCAGCGAGCCGTGGATCGGGATCGGGCCCGGTACCTACGAGTTCTGGTTCGCCCGTGACGTCGACCAGGAGGCTGCGGAGGGCCTGTTCGTCCGCGATGCCCACTCGCTCTACCTGGAGACGCTCGCCGAGCTCGGGATCATCGGCTTCGTGCTGATCATCGGCCTCGTCGGCTTCGTGCTCGTGGCCGGTGCGGTGCGCGCATTCCGTCTCGACAAATCGGAACCGACCGCGTCGTTGCTCGCCGCCCTGACCGGCGGCGCGATGGCGTTCGCGGTCGCCGCCGCCCTCGACTGGGCCTGGGAGCTCACGGTGCTGCCGGTCTGCTTCCTGCTGCTCGCGGCCGCGATCCTCGGCCGCGACACCGGCCCGGAGGCCGATCGCGATCCCGAGCCCGAGTCCGAACGCGAGGCCGGCCGGATGCGCTACGTCCCCCGCGGCGTCCTCGTGGGGCTCGCCGTCGCGGCGATGATCGCGGTCGCCATCCCCTTCGCCGGCATCACCTCGGTCGACGAGAGCCAGGCGGAGGCCCGCTCCGCGTCGCTCGGGAACGCACTCGCCGACGCCCGCACCGCCAGCGACGTCCAGCCCTATGCAGCCTCGCCCTATCTGCAGGAGGCGCTGGTCCTCGAGCTCGGCGGCGACTACGACGCGGCAGCGCAGGCCGCGACCCGTGCCACCGAGGAGGAACCGACGAACTGGCGCAACTGGTTCGTGCTGTCGCGAATCGAGGCCGAGCGCGGTGACGCGAAGGCCGCGGTCGCCGCCTTCCGCGAGGCCCGGTCGCTGAACCCCAAGTCGCTCCTCTTCTCGCAGCCATGACCCGCTACGAGCACAGCGAGCTCGACCTCGGCCCCGACGAGGCGCCCGGCGAGGCCGACGCGCTGCTCGCCCTCGCCGACCGGCTCGAGCAGGAGCGGCCGATCCCGAGCTCCGGCTTCCGCGGCAACCTGCGCCGGACGCTGCTCACCCGCATCGGCCCACGCTCTGCGCAGCCCCAGCGGGTCGGCTCGCTGATCGGTGCCTACGCGGGCTCCGGGGTCGTGCTGCTCGCGGTCGCGGCGCTCGGCATTGCGGGCGTCGGGCCGCTAGCGGCTGGGTAGGCTGTCGCCATGGATGAACCGGTCGAGCAGTTCGCTCGGCTCTACGACGAGCATGTGTGGACGATCTACGGGTTCTTCGGCTACCGGCTGGGATCGCGAGAGGACGCTGAGGACCTCACTCAGCTCACGTTCGAGCGGGCGCTGAAGGCCTGGGGTCGATTCGACCCCGAACGAGCCGGGGTCGGCACCTGGCTCTTGGCGATCGCCCGCAACCTGCTGATCGACTACCACCGCGCCGACCGCTCCGAGCGGCTCGAGCCGCTCGATGAAGGACTGCAGCCCGAATACGAGCCCGCCGGCGGGATGCCGGAGACCGTGCTCGGCCTCGACCCCGACCTCGAGGCGGCGCTCGATCGCCTCGACGATCGCGAGCGCGATCTGCTGGCCCTGCGCTTCGGCGGCGACCTGAACGGGCCCGAGATCGCCGGCCTCACCGGGCTCAGCCTCGCCAACGTGCAGCAGATCCTCTCCCGAACGCTGCGCCGGCTCCGCTACGAGCTCGAGGTCGGGCCCTACGGCGAGGCCGATACCGCGGTGCTCCGGGGCGATACCGGGACCGGCCGCCAGGCCTGAAGCCCGGCGACCCCCTCCAGGCCGCCGCCGCGAGCGCGGTCCTGGGCGTTCAACCTTGACATCAACTCCGCAACGTGCGAGGTTTGGCGCCCCGCAGACCGGGCAGGCAGCAACGGACTAGCTGCGAGGCGTTGAACAGGGGAGCATGTCGGAGAGCACGATCAAAGCTTCGGGGGGAGCGTTTCAAGAAGCGGAGCAGAGCCATGGTGGGCTCGTCGAAGCGATCCCGGCAGCGGAGGGGGCCGTTGTCACCGAAACGGTCGTCCCCCGGGCGGTCGGCCGGCGCGCCGAGTCGCTGCGCCACATCACGATCTTCAGCGACATCACGGCACTCTGCCTGGCGCTGATCGTGGCCTGCGGCCTGTCGGTCGCGATCGGCCGCTCGCTGCCCGAGGCCGGCGATCTGCTGCTGTTCATCGCGCTGATCCCTGTCTGGATGCTGGTCGCCGGCTTCTACGGCCTCTACCGGGTCCCCGAGCGAACCAGCGACTGGTCGTTCGCCGACGACCTCAGCGCCGCCTTCGTCGCCTGCTCGATCTGGGGCTGGTTCTGGCTCGTCGCCAGAAGCGCCATCGACGTCGCCACGGTCCTGCCGTCGGTGACCGTCTGGGCGGCGTCGATCCTCCTGATCCCGATCCTGCGGTCGGGCGTCCGCCGCCACCTGCGAACCGCCGACTGGTACCGCCAGACGGTCCTCTTGGTCGGGACGCCGGTCGGCGTCAACCGCGTCCAGAAGCGGATCGAGCGGCAGCCCGACTGGTGCTTCGACGTGATCGAGACGATCCAGGTCGGTGGCCGCTTCGACCCCGAGGCCCGAGCCGACACGATCGCCGAGCGGGCCCGGGGGCTTGGCGTGGGCCGGGTCATCGTCGCCGACGCGCCCGTCGACATGGTCGAGCGCACCGGCCTGATCCGCGACCTGCTCGAGGTGGGCGTCCACGTCGACCTCGTCTCGAGCGAGGCCGACGTCTTCCGGCCCACCGCCTTCATCGACCACCTCGAGGGCCTGCCGACGCTCGCGTTCGCGCCGGTCCGGCTGAGCCCGGCGGCGAACCGGATCAAGCGCGCGATCGACGTCGTCCTGGCCGCCATCCTGCTCGTCCTGCTCGCCCCGCTGCTGGCCTACATCGCCCTCCGGATCAAGCTCGACTCGCCGGGCCCGGTGCTGTTCCGCCAGGATCGCCGCGGCCTCGGCGGCACCCACTTCAAGCTCTTCAAGTTCCGGACGATGACCGTCGATGCCGAGGAGCGGCTCGACGAGGTCTCGGAGCTGAAGCTCCACCCCGACAGCGCTACGTTCAAGGCAATCGAGGATCCGCGCGTGACCCGCTATGGCGCGTCGCTTCGGCGTCGCTCCTTCGACGAGCTGCCGCAGCTATGGAACGTGCTGACCGGGGACATGAGCCTGGTCGGGCCGCGCCCCCTGCCGCTCGACGAGGCCACCCACGTGCCGCCGCGCTACCGGGCTCGGGAGAACGTCCGCCCCGGGCTGACCGGGCCGTGGCAGGTGCTCGGACGCAGCGACATCCCGTTCGAGGACATGGTCAAGCTCGACTACATGTACGTCAGCACCTGGTCACCGCGCGGCGACCTGAAGCTGCTCCTGCGCACGATCGGCGTCGTATTCGCCGCCCGCGGCGCGTACTGACGGCCCGCGGCGGGAGCGACCCTTCACCGCCTCCCGGCGATCAAGCCATGGCCAGCCGCCGCCGATAACCTCGCCGAGCCGATGAGCACCTCGATCGTCACCGGCGGCGCCGGATTCCTCGGATCGCACCTCTGCGAGCGCCTGCTCGCGAAGGGGCACCGGGTGATCTGCCTCGACAACCTCGAGACCGGCTCGCTGCTCAACATAAGCCACATCCGCGACGAGGCCTTCGTCTTCAGCAACGTCGACATCACCGAGCGGGTCGAGATCGACGAGCCGATCGACTTCATCTACCACCTCGCCTCGCCGGCCTCGCCGATCGACTACTCGCGGCTCCCCCTGCACACGCTCAAGGTCGGCTCCTACGGCACCCACCACATGCTCGGCGTCGCCAAGTTCAAGCGGGCGCGCTTCCTGCTCGCCTCGACCTCCGAGGTCTACGGCGACCCGCAGATCCATCCTCAGCCGGAGTCGTACTGGGGCCACGTCAACCCGATCGGCCCGCGCGGCGTCTACGACGAGGCGAAGCGCTACGCCGAGGCGCTGACGATGGCCTACCACCGCCAGCAGGGCGTCGACACGGCGATCGTGAGGATTTTTAACTCCTTTGGGGCCAGAATGAGACCGCACGACGGCCGGGCCGTTCCGACGTTCCTCAGGCAGGCGCTGGAGGGCAAGCCGCTGACCGTGTTCGGGGACGGCTCGCAGACACGGAGCTTCTGCTACGTCGACGACCTGATCACCGGTCTGATCGCGCTGATGGAGTCCGACTATCACCTGCCCGTCAACATCGGAAACCCCGATGAGTTCACGCTGCTCCAGCTCGCCGAGAACGTGATCGAGGCCACCGGTTCGGACTCCGAGATCGTCTTCGAAGCGCTGCCGGTCGACGACCCCCAGGTCCGCCGGCCCGACATCTCGCTTGCCCGCGAGCTGCTCGGCTGGGAGCCCCAGGTTCCGCTGATCGACGGCTTGCGCCGGACGATCGAGCAGGCCGGGCACGAGCGGCTGATCGGCAGGATCGACTGATCCCGACGCGCCTCGGGACGCCGTTTGCGAGGCTACGGGGGCGATGCCGGCGCTCCGCGTGGCCCACCTGACCGCGACGTTTCCCCCCTACCCCGGCGGCGCCGGCAACACCTGCTACCGGTTCGCGCGCGGCCAGGCCGAGCGCGGCCACCACGTCGAGGTCTTCACCGCGGCCGCCGAGGGCGAGCCGCCCGATCCCGGCGGCGCGATCGTCCACCGGATCGACCCGGTGATGGCGATCGGCAACGCGCCGTTGATCCCGA
>DASSEM010000152.1:0-13862 GCA_035695265.1 Solirubrobacterales bacterium | reverse complement strand
TCCTGTTGCCGTCGCTCATCGGCGTCCCGGCCTTGCCGAACTCGAAGGCCTGGAAGCCGGCGGGTAGCCGCAATTGCCCGTTCCTGACGAGCGCTCCGTAGCCCGGCTTGCTCCCGGCCCGGCTCGCCACCGAGCGGACCTGCTTGGCAATCGCGGTCTCGGCGCCGGTCGCGGCCATGATCTGGGCGCCGATCCCGGCGCTGACCACCAGCTTCGCGCCGTTCACGAGCGACTCGCGGCGGGTCATTCCAACGGTCTCGGGGTACGCGCCCCCGGGGCTCATCGGTCCTTCGGTGGGGCGCCTGACGTTGGCCATCGTTTCTCTCCTGTCCCGTGTTCCGGCCCGACGCGGTGCGAGACACCTCGTTGCCGAACGTTTCTCCGGACTCCTCTGGCCGGAGGTCGCCCGATCCGGACGGCGCGGACATCCTAACCAGTCACGCTGAATTGTTCAACAATTCATCCAGACACCCGCGGAGGCCCCGCTTTCAGGCAGGGCTGACGGCCCGGCCCAGCGCCCCGTCCGAGCCGTTCGGGCCCGCCGGCCTACCCGGCGAGCTCGGCCGCGATCCGGTCGAACGCCGCGGCGTGGGCGTCGACCTGCTCGGCGGTCGTCGCCGGCGAGATCAGCGCCATCATGTGGAACGGGGTGAAGAGGATCCCCTCGTTGAGCATGTAGAGGTGCATGAGCTCGTCGAGCGGGCCGCCGATCACGTCCGCCGCCTCGGCGCCGTTGCGGGGCGGCTCGGGCGCGAACATGTACTCGACCCGGCAGCCGAGCCGGACGGCGCTCCAGCCGAGCCCGTGGCGCTCGATCGCGTCGTTGACCCCGGCCTCATAGCGCTCGCCGAGTCCGATCATCCGCTCGTAGGCATCCGGCGTCAGGACCTCGCCGAGGGTCGCGCGGACGGCGGCGAGCTGCAGCGCGTTGCCGGCGAGGGTGCCGCCGACGCCGCCGACGTCGGCGGCGTCCCAGAAGGTCGACCCGAGGACCCGCTCGGCGAGCTCGTCGTCGAGGCCGTAGGCGCCGGTCGGGATGCCGCCGGCGATCGGCTTGCCCATCGTGATCGCGTCCGGCTCGAGCCCGTACTCCCCGCTGTAGCCGCCGGGGCCGCAGCTCAGCGTGTGGGTCTCGTCGATGATCAGCAGCGTCCCCGTCTCCCGGGTGATCCGCCGCAGCTCGTCGTGGTAGCCGGGGTCGGGGAGGACGATTCCGATGTTGGTCAGCGCCGGCTCGACGAGGACGCAGGCGACGTCCTCGTGGGCCAGCTCGCGCGCCAGTCCATCGAGGTCGTTGATCTCGACGACCCGGGTCGTCTCGGCTGGATCGACGGGTGGCCCGATGTTGCCGTGCCGGGGCGCCGTCCGGCCGTCGGGACCGATCGTCACGACGGTCTCGTCAACCGAGCCGTGGTAGCAGTGGTTGTGGACGAGGATCTTCGGCCGCCCCGTCACCTGCCGGCTGAGGCGGACGAGGAACCGGTTGGCGTCGGTCGCCGAGACCGAGAACTGCCAGTAGCGCAGGCCGAAGCGGGCGACCATCATCTCGCCGACGGCGCCGGCGTCCTCGCTCGGCAGCATCGTCGTGATCCCACGCTCGGCCTGGGCCTTGATCGCCGTCACCGTCGGCTCGGGCGCGTGGCCGCACATCGCCCCGGTGTCGCCGAGGCAGAGGTCCGCGTAGACGTTGCCGTCAGCGTCGACCACCTCGGCGCCACGGGCCTCGCGCACGTAGACCGGGAAGCGGCCCGGCCACCGCGTCATCCAGTTCATCGGCACCCCCGAGAGCAGATCCTCCGCGGCCCGTTGGTGGATCTCCCGCGAGCGGGGATGGAGGCGCTCGAAGCGCTCCTGCTCGCGCTCGAGCAGCTCCGCGACCCGTCCCGTCTCAGTGGCGCTGACTGCCATCCGACTCACCTTCCGTTTCCTGTGCTATCGTAGAATTGTGGAACAATCTAACACCCCGGAGGAAGACACCGTGTCCGCCTCCTCCGAATCCGAAGACCCGGACCGCGAGATCCGCCTCCGCACCGTATCGGTCGTCGACGCCGCCGCCGACGCCCTCCGCGAGATGATCCTCGACGGAACCCTCGAACCCGGCACCCGGCTGCGGGAGACCGACTTCTCGAAGCGGCTCGGCATCGCCCGGCACACCTTCCGCGCCGCCACCCAGATCCTCATCAACGAGGGTCTGCTGCGCCGCTCACCGAACCGCGGCGTGCAGCTCACGATCCTCGAGGGCGGCGACATCGTCGACATCTTCCGCCTCCGCGAGGCGCTCGAGATCGAGGCGATCCGACAGGTCGTCGCCGCGGGCACCGAGGTGCCCGGCGCCGAGCGCGCCGTCGAGCGCTTCAACGCGCTCGGTGACGCTGCCTCCTGGCGCACCGTCGTCGACCTCGACATGGACTTCCACCGGGCGATCATCGACGCCACCGGGAGCGACCGGATCAGCCGCGCCTACGCCGGCGTGCAGTCGGAGATCCTGCTCTGCATGGCCCAGCTGCGCCCCCACTACGACCGCCCGGCGGAGGTCGCCGCCGAGCATCGTGAGCTCCTGGAGGCGCTGCAGGCGGGCGACCCCGACAAGGTCGAGAAGCTGTTCCGGCGGCATCTCGGCGACGCAAGCAAGAACCTGACCAATGCGCTGCAGGCGCGAGAGGAGGTGACCGCGTGAGCGGTCTCGAGATCACTTCGTTGCGGGCCCGCGAGGTCCTCGACTGCCGCGGGCTGCCGACCGTCCAGGTGGACATCGAGCTCGCCGGCGGCGCCGGCGGCCGTGCCGATGTCCCGTCCGGGCGATCGACCGGATCGAACGAGGCGCACGAGCGCCGCGACGGCGGGGAGCGCTTCGGCGGCTTCGGCGTCCGCGACGCGGTCGCCGCGGTGAACGGCGAGATCGCCGACGCGCTCGCCGGCTTCGACGTCGGCTCCCAGCGGGCTCTCGACGCGGCACTGATCGAGCTCGACGGCACCGCCAACAAGGGCCGCCTCGGGGCAAACGCGATCCTCGGCGTCTCGCTTGCCGCCGCCCGCGCCGCGGCAGCGGCGGCCGGCCAGCCGCTCTACGCCCACCTGAACGGCAACGGCCACGTGCTGCCGGTGCCGCTCGTCAACCTGATCAACGGCGGCAAGCACGCCTCCAACGACCTCGACTTCCAGGAGTTCATCGTGATCCCGGTCGGGGCCGACTCGATCCTCGAGGCGCTGCAGATCTCGACCGAGGTCAACCTTGCGCTGGCCGAGATCCTGCTGGAGCGCTACGGCAAGAGCGCGCTCAACACCGGCGACGAGGGCGGCTACGCACCGGCGATCTCGAGCCCGCACGAGGCGCTCGGGCTGCTCCACGAGGCCGTCGCCGACGCCGGCCACGACGGTCGCTTCCGCTACGGGCTCGACTGCGCCGCGACCCATTACCACTCCGGCGGCAGCTACGAGCTCGCCGGCGAGACCCGTGACACAGAGGCGATGATCGAGCTCTACCAGGAGCTGATCCGCGACTACGACGTGGTCACGATCGAGGACCCGCTCGACGAGAACGACTTCGAGGGGTTCGCCGAGCTGACCCGGGTCTCGGGGATCCAGATCGTCGGCGACGACCTGTTCGTGACCAACCCCGAGCGGCTCGGCGAGGGCGTCGAGGCCGGCGCCGCCAACTCGCTGCTCTGGAAGGTCAACCAGATCGGGACCCTGACCGAGGCGCTCGACGCGGCCGAGCTCGCGCACCGCAGCGCCTACTCCGTGGTGGTCTCCGAGCGCTCGGGCGAGACCGAGGATCCGATCATCGCCGACCTCGCGGTGGCGCTGAACGCCGGTCAGATCAAGACCGGGGCGCCGGTCCGGGGCGAGCGCACCGCCAAGTACAACCGCCTGATCGAGATCGAGGAGCAGCTCGGAGCGACCGCCGCCTATCCGGGCGACGTGTTCCGGGCTCCCATCGCGGCCTGATATGGACCCGACCCTGGCCGGCAACACGGAGGCGCCCGCGGGCGACTCCCCCGCGGCGCTCAGCCCGCCCGCCATCCGCAACCACGCGGAGCTGGTGGGACACGGGCTGCGGGCGCCGCGCGAGCTCGCGCTGCGGGTCGCTGAGGCCGGGCTCGCCGCCTGCGACCCCGGCCTCGCCGTCGAGCGGATGGTCACGGTCGAGGGCGACGAGCTCATCGTCGACGGCCGCCGCCACCAGCTTCATCCCGACGGACGGATCATCGTCCTCGGTTCCGGCAAGGCGAGCCTGAAGATCGCGCTGGCGCTCGAGCGGATTCTCGGCGAGCGGCTCCACCGCGGCACGGTCGTCGTCCGTCACGGCAGTGCCGCGGCGCGGCCACAGCGGATCGAGGTGCTCGAGGCGGCCCATCCGCTCCCCGACGAGCGCAGCGTCGCGGCGGCGCTCTGGCTGCTCGAGCAGGCGGGCGAGGTCGGCGAGCGCGACATCGTCATCGCCTGCTTCACCGGCGGCAGCTCGGCGCTCACGAGCCTTCCTCCGGCCGGCGTCTCCGCCGCCGACAAGCGGGACCTTCACCGCCTCCTGCTCGGCGCGGGGCTGCCGATCTCGGAGGTGAACACCGTCCGCAAGCAGGTCTCCGGCTTCAAGGGTGGCCGGCTGGCCCTGGCCGTCGCGCCGGGGCGGCTGATCAACCTGACCGTCTCCGACGTCGCCGGCGACGCGCTCGACGCGATCACCGATCCGAGCGTCGCCAACGACTCGACCCCCGCCGACGCCACGGCGATCCTCCGCAGCCACGACCTCTGGGGCGAAGTCGCGACCACGATCCGCGACCACCTCGAGAACCCGCAACTCGAGGTCCCGGACCTGAGTGCGCTCGAGATCCACTCGGTCCTGCTCGTGACCGGCGAGACCGCCTGCGAGGCGATGGCCGCCGAGGCGCGCCGCGCCGGCGCCGAGCCGGTCATCCTCTCGACCGGGCTCGAGGAGGAGGCCGGGCCGGTCGGGCGCATGCTCGCGCGGCTCGCGTTCGAGAGCGCCGAGCTCGGCAGGCCGTTCGCGCCTCCCACCGTGCTGATCGGCTGCGGCGGCGAGAGCACCGTCAAGCTCGGACCTGACGACGAGTTCGGCAGCGGCGGGCCGAACCAGGAGGCGGCGCTCGCCGCCGCCGCCGGCCTCGCCGGCAGCGACGCCGCGGCGGTCTTCGTCGACACCGACGGCTCCGATGGCGGCACCGAGCTCGCGGGCGCGATCAGCGACGGCGTCACCGTCGAGCGCGCAGCGGCCGCTGCCGTCGACGTGGACCATGCGATCGCCCGGCACCGTTCCGGGGCCGCGATCGCGGCGCTCGGCGACGGGATCGAGACCGGTCCCACCCACACCAATGTCAACGACCTGTTCGCGATCGCGATCGGGGAAGGGGAGGAGGGCTGATGGCCGGGGTTGACGAACCGATGATCCGCCTCGAGCGGATCAGCAAGAGCTTCGGAGGGGCGATCGCGGTCGATGACGTCTCGATCGAGATCGCCCGCGGTGAGTTCTTCTCGCTGCTCGGCCCGAGCGGCTGCGGGAAGACGACGACGCTGCGGATGATCGCCGGCTTCGAGGAGCCCACGGCGGGCCGGGTGCTGCTCGACGGCGAGGACGTGACGCTGACCTCGCCCCGCCGGCGCAACGTCAACATGGTCTTTCAGGACTACGCGCTGTTCCCGCACATGTCGGTCGCCGAGAACGTCGGCTTCGGGCCGAAGCTGAAGCGGGTGGGGCGCGGCGAGATGCGGACCCGGATCGACGAGATGCTCGCCGTCGTCCGCCTCGAGGGCCTCGGCGACCGGCGTCCCGCCGAGCTCTCCGGTGGCCAGCGCCAGCGCGTCGCCCTGGCCCGGGCGCTGGTCAACCGCCCGGCGGCGCTGCTCCTCGACGAGCCGCTCGGCGCTCTCGACCTGAAGCTCCGCCGCGAGATGCAGTTCGAGCTCAAGCGGATCCAGAAGACGACCGGGACGACCTTCGTCTACGTCACTCACGACCAGGAGGAGGCGCTGACGATGTCGGACCGGATCGCCGTCATGGACGGTGGCCGGGTCCAGCAGCTCGCCGACCCGAAGACCCTCTACGAGCAGCCCGAGACCTCGTTCGTCGCAGACTTCATCGGCACCTCGAACGCGCTCGAGCTCTGCGTCGACCGCCGTGACGGCGAGCTCGCGATCATGGAGCCCGCCGCAGGCGTCCGCGTCGTCGTCAGCGCCCGCTGCTCGGTCGGCGACACCCTGCAGGTCAGCATCCGTCCCGAGAAGATCTCGATCACCGCGGGCGAGCCGGCAGCGGAGGCCGCCGCGAACGGGTCGCGGGTCAAGGGCGTCGCGGTCGAGCGGGTCTATCTCGGCTCGGTCTCGCAGACCGTGGTCGAGCTTCCCGGCGGCGACCGCATCGCCGTCCACGAGCTCAACGACGACGACGCCTCCGAGATCGAGCCCGGCGACACGGTGACGCTGTCCTGGCCGGCCCGCCACAGCCTCGTGGTCGCCGGAGAGCAGTCCCCCGAACCACCAGCGGTGGGTGAGGGCGTTACGTGAACTTCAGACGCAGTGAAAACCAGGAGGAGGGCAGGATGAGAAGGCAGATTCTGGCGGGGTTCGTGGTAGCCGCGGCATTGATCGCGGTCGCGGGCTGCGGCGGCGGCAGTGGCGACACCGAGGTGGCGCCGGCCCCTGAAGACCCGGACGCGCCGGCGACCGGGACGTTGAAGGTGTTCGCCTACGGCGACACCGTTCCCGACGAGATGATCGGGCCGTTCGAGAAGGCGAACCCCGACGTCGACCTCGAGGTCGCTACGTTCGACTCGAACAAGGCGGCGGCGGCGAAGCTCGCAGGCGGGTTCGAGGCCGACGTGGTCGAGGTCTGCACCGACGAGATGGAGCCCTTGCTCGCGCGAGGCCTGCTGCGACCGCTCGACGAGTCGGCGGTGCCGGCGTTCGACGAGCTCGCATTCTCGGATTCGCCCGAGGTTCGCGACGAGAGCGGCAACGTGCTCTTCGTTCCGGCCTCGGCGGGACCGCACGGGTTGATCGTCAACACCGACGAGGTCGATCCGGCCGACGTGACCTCGTGGCAGAGCCTGTTCGATGACGCCTACGCCGGTCGCGCGGCGCTCGAGGCGACGCCGCTGACGGCGATCGGATCGGCGGCGCTGGCGATCGGGTTGGAGGACCCGATGAACCTGAGCGACGAGGAGGTCGAGGAGGCGAAGCAGTACCTGCTCGAGCACCGCGACAACTTCCGCTCGTTCGCCGAGTCGGATGCGTCGATGGTCAACCTGTTCAAGTCAGGCGAGGTCGTGATCGCCGACGGCGGTCGCGGCACCACGCAGGCGATGGTCGACGATGGGGTGCCGGTCGAGTGGATCGCGCCTGAGGAGGGTGCGATGTCGTGGGTCTGCGGCCTCGCGATCACGTCGAAGGCGCAGAACCTCGACGCCGCCTACAAGCTGATCAACTACTACGCCTCCCCGGAGGCGCAGGCGATCTCGGGTGACATGGGCTTCGTCGCGATGAACCCGAAGGCGCTGCCGCTGGTCAGCCCCGAGTTCAAGAAGAGCGCCGACCCGCGCAACCTCGAGAACGCGATCCCGCAGACCGAGCCGGACAACGCCGACGTCTACGACCGGGCATGGCAGGAAGTCCTCACCCAATAGAGCTCCCGCTCGGCTACCGGATCCGCCGACGCCTCCCCGGCCTCGCCGGGGGGGCGCTGGTGGCGTTCGTGATGGTCGTCCTGTTCGGGCCGGTGCTGATGCTGGCGCTGTTCTCGTTCAACGACTCGTCGATCATCTCGCTGCCCTGGGAGGGCTTCACGACGAAGTGGTACGAGGAGGCCTGGAACAACGGCCAGGCGCGTGATGCAGTCGTCAACTCGCTGATCGTGGCAACGATCGTGATGTTCCTCTCGGTGATCCTCGGCACCCTGGCCGCATGGGGACTGACGCGGCTGCGGTTCCGCGGCCGCGGCTACGTCGCCGGCCTGAACGGGGCCGTGCTGGTCGTGCCGTGGCTGATCATCGGCGTCGCCGGGCTGATCTTCTTCAGCCAGCTCGAGGTGGCGCTGTCGCTGCAGACGATCACGCTGATGCACCTCGTCGTCACGTTCCCGCTGGTCGTCGCGATCGTCTCCGCCGGTCTCGTGCGCTTCCAGCGCTCGCTCGAGGAGGCCGCAATCGACCTCGGCGCGACCCAGCGGCAGATGCTGCGCTACGTCGTCCTGCCGCAGATCGGTCCCTCGATCGCCGCATCCTCGATCTTCGCCTTCGCCTGGTCGTTCAACAACTTCGAGATCTCCTTCTTCACCGGCGGCTTCGACCAGACCTTCCCGGTCTGGGTCTTCTCGATCCTGCGCCAGTCCGAGAACCTGCCGGTCGTCAACGCCGTCTCGACCGTGATCGCGGCGGCGCAGATCCTCGCCGTCTTCGGCGCGTGGCTGTTGATGAAGCGCCTGACCCGCTCCGAGGGTGACAGCAAAGAGACGATCACCGGCCTGATCACCGGCGGGACCCGCTGATGGAATCGGCGACCCTTCCGGCCCCCGTCGAGCACCGGCACCGGAGCCGCCGCTGGCTGCAGCCGCTCGCCTTCCTCGGCACGCCGACCGCGCTGCTCCTGGTCCTCTTCCTCGGCCCGATGCTGGTCATGCTCGGCGTCGCCTTCGACCGCGGCCTGCTCGAAGGCGGCACCGGCTTCAACCTGACGCTGACCAACTTCACCGACGTGATCACCGATCCGCTCTACCTCGACGTCGCGCTGACCACGTTCGAGATCGCGACCGCGGCGATGCTCGTGCAGCTCCTCGTCGCCGTGCCGCTGGCCTACGTGATCGCCTTCAAGGCGGGCCGTTGGCAGCTTCCGATCCTGCTCTTCCTCGTCCTGGCCGACGAGCTCAACCCGATGGTCCGGATCTACGCCTGGCGGATGCTGCTCGGCCGCGAGGGGCTGATCAACGAGGGGCTGATGCGGATCGGGATCATCGACGTGCCGATCGACGCGCTGCTGTTCAGCCAGTTCGCGGTGACGCTGGTCCTCTCGACCAGCTACATCACCTACACAGTGATCCCGATCTACGGGGCGATGAAGGCGATCGACGGCAACGTCTTCGAGGCCGCCCGTGACCTCGGGGCCGGCTGGTGGACGACGGCTCGCCGGGTGCTGCTGCCGCTGATCGCGCCGGGCATCTTCGTCGCTCTGCTTCTCGTCTACATCCCGCTGTTCACCGACTTCGCGAGCCCGGCCCTGGTCGGCGGCACGAGCGGCTACATGCTCGGCAACGTCGTCAACGACCTCGTGCTCGAATCCGGCGACCTCAACCGGGGGGCGGCGATGAGCATCATCATGCTCGCGCTCTCGGCGCTGTTCGCGTTCGTCGCCTACCGGCTCGCGCGGATCAACCGGCTGGAGAGCTGATGTCCGGCGGCGATCGCTACGACGCCGTGATCGTCGGCGGGGGCCACAACGGCCTCGTCGCCGGCTTCTACCTCGCCCGCGCCGGCCTCAAGCCGCTGATCCTCGAGCGCCGCGAGCTCGTCGGCGGCTGCTGCGTGACCGAGGAGTTCGCGCCGGGCTTCCGGGCCTCGACCGGCGCCTACGTGATCAGCATGCTCCGCGAGCCGGTCTGGCGCGACATGCGCCTCGCCGAGCGCGGCATCCGGATCGATACCGCGGGACCGTCCCTGTACGGGTTCCCGGACGGCGAGCGGCTGCTGCTCGGCGACGACATCCCCGCCTCCCAGGCTGAGATCGGCCGCTTCTCCGCCACCGACGCCCGCGCCCTGCCGGAGTTCGAGGCGGCGCTCGGGAGTCTCGCCGAGGTCGTCGGGCCGCTGATGGACACGACCCCTCCCGACCCCGCCCACATCAGCCCCGGCGAGATCCCGGCGCTCCTGAAGCTGGCCGGGACGGCGCGCCGCCACCGGGCGGCGATCAACGACGCGCTGTTCCTGTTCGCCACCTCCTGCACCCAGTACCTCGGCGAGTTCTTCGAGTCCGAGGTCGTCAAGGCGGCGATGGGATGGCACGCGATCAACGACTCGATCGCCGGGCCCTCGACCCCCGGGACCGCCTACGTGCTGCTCCACGACCATGCCGCCGAGCAGGCGGGCGGCGGCCTCCGGACCTGGGGATTCGTCCGCGGCGGCATCGGCCTCGTCACCGAGGCGATGGCCGACGCCGCCCGCGAGGCCGGCGCCGAGATTCGCACCGGCGCCGAGGTCGAGCGGGTCGTGGTCGGCTCCGGGCGGGCCGAGGGGGTCGAGCTCGCTGACGGCACCGTGATCGCCGCCGACCGCGTCCTCTCCAACGCCGACCCGCTGCGGACCTTCTTCGGCCTCGTCGGCGAGGAGCGGCTGCCCGCCGAGTTCGCCGCCTCGCTTCGCAACTACCGCTGCGAGGGGACGAGCGTCAAGATCAATCTCGGCGTCGACCGGCTCCCCGAGGTCGCCGGGATGCCCTCCGGCCGCCAGCCCTACCTCGGCGGGATCATGGAGTTCGGGGGGTTCATCGCCGATATGGACCGGGCCCAGCACGAGGCGCGCTCGGGCAAGCTCGGCACCGAGCCCCATGTCGAGGCCTGCATCCCCACCTTCCACGACCCGTCGCTCGCGCCGGAGGGCAAGCACGTCGTCACGATCGACATCAACTCCCAGCCCTACACGCTCGCTCCCGGGCAGGGGAGCTGGGACGAGCATCGCGACGCCGTCGCCGACCGCGCGATCGCCACGCTCGAGGGCTACATGCCCGGCCTGGCCGACTCGATCGTCGCCCGCCAGGTCCTCAGCCCGGTCGATCTCGAGTCCCTGCTCGGGATCACCGGCGGTCACGCCCTCCACGGCGACATGTCCTTCGACCAGCTCTTCTCGCTGCGCCCGGTCCGCGGTCATGCCGACTACCGGACCCCGGTCCGCGACCTCTACCTGTGCGGCGCCGGCACCCACCCCGGCGGGGGCGTCAGCGGCGCCAACGGCCGCAACTGCGCCCGCGAGGTGCTCCGCGACGCCCGCTCCCCGGTCGAGCGGATCACGGCCCGCTTCCGCCGCTGATTCCCCGTACCCGCGCCTGGGGCATCTGAGCGCAACATACGGTGGTCAAAGTGCCCCACATCGTCGGCGCGCTGAAGCTGGGGCATCTGAGCGCACCATACGGTGGTCAAAATGCCCCACCCCGGCGAGCGGAGTCGGGCTGACGACCTAGGGCGGCGGCAACGTCACGCGCGACCTCGTCACGCTCGTGGTGGAGACGCCAGTAGGTGATTCGCAACGTGCTGATGCCGGCGCGGAGCAGGATGGCATCGCGCTTGCGGTCACGCTCATGGGCCCGCCATGTCTTGTGCCAACCCTCGCTGTCCAGCTCCACGACGAAGCGAGCCTCCGGCCACCAGCAATCGACGATCTCCCCTTCGACCAGGACGTTCATATGAGGCGTTGGGAGGCCGAACTCGTGTAGTAGGAGCTGGAACTGGCGCTCCATTCCCTCGTTCGCGTCGGGTGCCGACAGGTACGTTGCGACGATCCGACCCAGCGGCCTGCAACCCCGATGACCGCGGTAACGGAGCATCACGTCACGAACCGCATCGAGGTCGAGCAAATTCCTGCGGTCCGCCTCCTCGAAGACGTTCTCCACCCGGGGGATCGGGAGGATCTGAGCCAGATCGAGCATGGTTCGGGGAATCGACGTCATTGGGAATCCGTCGATCCGGACCCGATCCTCGGGATCGATTCGCCGAGGGCGGTGCACGGTCACCCCCGACATGCGGCGGTGGATGCGGGTCGATATCGAAACGTGGACCTCGGCAGTCGACCGCATGAGTCCCTGGCGGGACGCGGACGTGATGTGGCTGAGCAGAGGGTCCGGCCTGATCGCCAGAAGGGCCGCCATCTGCCTGCCGGTCTCGGAGAGCGGTTGGGGGCCCAACGCATAGACGCCTTCGTGGATCCTTCGCAGCCTCCGGGCAGTGATGTGAGAGTCAATCGTCCGCGGGCTGAATCCAAGCTCGATCAGTTGGTCTCGGGCGACAACCCCATGTTGCCGCCTCCCAATCTCGGCGAGCCGAATTCCGCGCTCCAGCCGTTCCATGAATGGGAGCGTGACCAACAACGTGAAACGTGTGGCCGCGTTCGGTGCCGATTCGGCTCCGAAATGCGGACGAGAACCACACCGCCGCGCCCTGGGGCATTTCAGCGCAACATACGGTGGTCAGAATGCCCCACGTCGTCGGCCCACTGAATCTGGGGCATCTGAGCGCAACATACGGTGGTCAAAATGCCCCAGGGGCGGGGTTGGGGTCAGCCGCTGAGCTGCCTCTTCAGGTCCTCGACGACCTCGGGGTCGCGGAGGGTGCTGACGTCGCCGAGCTCCTCGCCGGCGGCGATGTCCCGCAGCAGGCGCCGCATGATCTTCCCCGAGCGGGTCTTCGGCAGGTCGTCGGCGAACGCCATCCGCTTCGGCCGCGCCAGCTTGCCGATCTTCTCGGCGACGTGGTCGCGGAGCTCGGTCTCGAGCGCAGCGGCGTCGGAGCCGTCGGCGGTCGAGGTCACGAAGGCGAAGATCGCCTGTCCCGTGTCCTCGTCGGGGACGCCGATCACCGCCGCCTCGGCGACCTTGGGGTGGCTGACGAGGGCGGACTCGACCTCCATCGTCGAGAGCCGGTGGCCGGAGACGTTGATGACGTCGTCGGTGCGGCCGACGATCCAGAAGTAGCCGTCCTCGTCGATCCGGGCGGCGTCGCCGACCTGGTAGGTCTCGGGCCCGAAGCGCTTCCAGTAGGTCTCGACGAACCGCTCCGGCTCCTTGTAGAGCGTCCGCGCCATCGCCGGCCACGGCCGCGTCAGCACGAGGTTGCCGCCGCCCTCGGCGATCTCGTTGCCCTCGTCGTCGACGATCCGTGCCTCGATGCCGGGGAAGGGCACGGTCGCCGACCCCGGCTTCGTCGTCGTCAGCCCCGGCAGCGGCGCGATCATGATCGCGCCGGTCTCGGTCTGCCACCAGGTGTCAACGATCGGGCAGCGGCCGCCGCCGACGTGCTCGTGGTACCAGAGCCAGGCGCGCGGATTGATCGGCTCGCCGACCGAGCCGAGCAGCCGCAGCCGCGAGAGGTCGTGCTTTTCGACGTGCTCGCCCCCCCATTTCATGCAGGCGCGGATCGCGGTCGGCGCCGTGTAGAAGATCGTCACCCCGTAGCGCTCGGCGATCTCCCACCAGCGGTCCTCCGCCGGGTAGTTGGGTGCGCCCTCGTACATGACCGACGTGGCGCCGTTGGCGAGCGGCGCGTAGATGATGTAGCTGTGCCCGGTGACCCAGCCGATGTCGGCGGCGCACCAGTAGACGTCATCTTCTTTGAGGTCGAAGACCAGCTTGTGGGTCGATGTGACGCCGGTCAGGTAGCCGGCGGTGGTGTGCTGGATCCCCTTCGGCTTCGCGGTCGAGCCGGAGGTGTAGAGGATGAACAGCGGGTCCTCGGAGTCCATCGGCTTGGGCTCGCAACTCCCGTCCGCGGCAGCGACGAGCTCCTCCCAGAAGTGGTCGCGGCCCTCCCGCATCGGCGGCGACGTGCCGGCCCGGTCGACGACGATCACGTGCTCGAGCGACTCGAGGTCGGCGATCGCCGGATCGACCGCGGCCTTCATCGGCGTCGGCTCGCCGCGCCGCAGCGTCGCATCGGCGGTGATCAGTGCCTTCGCTCCCGAGATCTCCATCCGCTCGGCCACCGACGTCGCCGAAAAGCCGCCGAAGACGACGTTGTGGATCGCGCCGATCCGCGTGCAGGCAAGCATCGCCACCGCCGCCTCAGGGACCATCGGCATGAAGATGCCGACGACGTCGCCCTTGCCGATCCCGAGCGATCGCAGGGCGTTCGCCGCCTTCTGGGTCTGCTCGAGCAG
>DASSEM010000151.1:0-6948 GCA_035695265.1 Solirubrobacterales bacterium | reverse complement strand
CTCCTCGACCGGGGCTTCCGCGAGGTCGAGACCCCGGTGCTCCTGAGCCAGGCCGGCGGCGCGGCGGCGCGGCCGTTCATCACCCACCACAACGCGCTCGACATCGACATGTTCCTGCGGATCGCGCTCGAGCTGCCACTGAAGCGGCTGATCGTCGGCGGCATGGATCGCGTCTTCGAGGTCAGCCGCGTCTTCCGCAACGAGGGCCTCGACACCCGCCACAACCCCGAGTTCACGATGCTCGAGGCCTACCAGGCTTTCGCCGACTACCACGACATGATGGACCTGACCGAAGCGATCATCGAGGCCTCGTGCCTCGCCGCCAACGGGACCACGGTGGTCGACATCGACGGCCGCGAGGTCGATATGAAGCCGCCCTACCGGCGCGCGGCGATGACCGAGCTGATCGAGGAGAACGCCGGGGTGCGGATGCACCCTTCGATGCCGATCGCCGAGGCGCGCGAGATCGCCGACCGCTTCGGCGTCGAGTGGCTGGAGGTCTGGGGAGCCGGCAAGATCATGGCCGAGGTCTACGACGAGACCTGCGAGGCGAAGCTGATCGAGCCGACCTTCGTGATGGACCATCCACGCGAGGTCTCGCCGCTGGCCCGCGCCCACCGTGACGATCCGGCGCTGACCGAGCGCTTCGAGCTCGTCGTCGCCGCCCGCGAGCTCGCCAACGCCTACTCGGAGCTCAACGACCCCGTTGACCAGGCCGAGCGGTTCCAGTCGGAGGCGAAGCTTCAGGCAGGCGGCGACGAGGAGGCCGAGCCGGTCGATGACGACTACGTCGAGGCGCTCGAGTACGGGCTGCCGCCGACCGGCGGGCTCGGGATCGGGATGGACCGGCTGGTCATGCTGGTCGCCGGCGTCGACACGATCCGCGACGTGATCCTCTTCCCGACCCTGCGTCCCGAGGAGGGCACGGGCGGCAGTGCGGCGCAGCCGGCGGCGCTCGATCTCGACGTCGGCACGGATGGCACCGAGGGCGCGGCGCCGGAGCCCGCGCCGATCCGGACGCCGACCCGCTGGGCGCAACCACGGGGCCGTTCGCAGGCGACCCGCGTGCTCGCCTGGCTGACGGCGCTGCTCGGGCTCGCCTCGCTCCTGCCGACGCTCCCGTGGCTGCACCTCTCGCTCGGCATCGAGGACCTCCTCTCGAGGACCGACCGCTCCTACCTGTTCATCGTCTCCGCGGTCCTCGGCATCGGGCTGATCATCGTCTCGCTGCAGCTCGCGCGCGGCAAGCGCCGTGCCTGGGCGATCGCGATGGTGCTCTTCGCCGCGGCCGCGGTCGTCCACGTCGTCAAGGGACCGGACCCGATCGCGGCGTTGCTCGACATCGGGATGCTCGTCGCGCTCGCCTCCTACCGCACCGAGTTCCGCGCTCACGGCGAGCCGAGCTCGCTGCGGCAGGCGCTCCTCTTCGTGCCCTTCTACCTGCTCGTCGCGGGCATCTTCGGGTTCGTCTCGCTGCTCACCCAGCGCGACTTCGTCACCCCCGACCTGAGCTTCGGCGGGATGGTCGAGACGACTTATGGCGGCCTGCTCGGCTTCGAGGGCCCCTACGAGTTCGAGCACCGGGTCTTCGCCGAGTTCTTCGGTGACGCCCTGCTCGTGCTCGGCATCGTCGGCCTGCTGGTCCTCCTCTACCTGATCTTCCGCCCGCTCGTCCGCAGCCGCGCCCCCGAGCAGGAGGCGCGCGAGCACGCCCGGCGGATCGTCCGCGCGCACGGCTCCGACACGCTCGCCTACTTCGCGCTGCGCCGCGACAAGAGCTACTTCTTCTCCGCCGACGGGCGGTCGCTGGTCGCCTACGCCTACGTGCGCGGCTACGCGATGGTCGCCGCCGACCCGATCGGCCCGCCCGAGGACGCCGGCGAGGTGCTCGACGAGTTCCTCGCCTACTGCGCCGAGCAGGGCTGGAAGGCGGCGTTCCTGGCGGTGCGCGAGGACGCGACGCCGCTCTATCGCGAGCGCGGCCTCCACTCGCTCTACCTCGGCGACGAGGCGATCCTCCACTGCGCCGAGTTCAGCCTCGACGGCGGCGACATGAAGGCGGTCCGCTCGGCGGTCAATCGGGTCGGCAAGGAGCACCGGTTCGAGCTGATCACCGAGAGGGAGGCGTCCTCCGACCTCGTCGCCGAGCTCAACGCGATCAGCGACGAATGGCGGCAGGGCGCCGCCGAGCGCGGCTTCACGATGGAGCTCGGTGAGGAGGTCGAGGGGGTCGAGGAGGACTTCGTGCTGGCGATCGCCCGCGAAACTGACGACGGGGGCGAGGGCGGACGGGTCGCGGGCTTTCTCCGGTTCGTCCCCTGCTACGGGCCGCAGCCCGGCTACTCGCTCGACCTGATGCGGCGGCGGATCGAGTCAGCCAACGGGCTCACCGAGTACCTGATCGCCAACGCCGCGCTCGGGCTTGGCGCGAGCGGCGTCGAGCGCCTGTCGCTCAACTTCGCCGCCTGGGGACGGTTGCTCGACGAGTCCGCCGAGATGGGCCTGGGCGGGCGGGTCCAGCGACGGATCGCGAAGGCGCTCAACCCGTTCTTCCAGATCCAGTCGCTGCGCGACTTCAACTCGAAGTTCGACCCCGAGTGGCTGCCCCGCTCGATCGTCGTCGAGGACCCCGCCGACCTGCTCAAGGTCGCTCTGCTCTACGCCTCGATCGAGGGGTTCGTCGAGCTGCCGGTGATCGGCCGCTTCCTGGTCCCGCCCGTGCGGAAGGCGGAACGCGGCGCGCCGACCAAGCCCTGACGAGGTCGCGAGGTGCCAGATCCAGGAAGAGGAGGGCGAAGCGGCCTTCGGCCGTGAGCCCTCCGATGACGCCGAGCTGGCGCCTCGCGGCCCGTCAGACGGCTACTCGATCGCGAACTCCGCGAGCTGCCCGAGCTTGTAATGCGGTCCCTCGGGGCCGCTGATCGGGCACAGCATCACGTAGTCGCCGGGCTCGATCGGCTTCTTGACCTCGATCGTGCCGGTCTTCCCGGGCTCGGCCTCGGTCTGTCCGATCAGCTCGGCCGAGCCCTTCTTGCCCTCGAGCTTGACGGCCTCGTCGACCGTGAACCCCTCGTTGAGGCGGGCGAAGACCAGCACGTGGAACTCCTCCCCCTCGTTGATGAAGTTGACGGTCTCGGTCTCGGCCGTCGGCGTCGGCGTGACATCGAACTCGTACTCGATCGCCGTCACGTCGACGGTCTCGGCCGTGGTCTCGGCCGACGTCGCCGCCTCCGTCGCGTCGGTCGAGTCGTCGTCGCCGCACGCGGCGAGAGCGAATGCCGCCGCCGCCAGCGCGGCGACGGCGATGCGCCGAAGCGCGATTGATCCTCCCATTGCTTCCCCTCCGGTTGCTTTCCCTATGGACGTCGGGCGACCCTATATGAGCGCCTGCTCCGAACCCGGGCACGGGCGGAAGTAATTGGCGTACGATCAACAACGAGAGTGGTAACGACCCGGAGAGGCCGAAGATGTCCTTGAGCTCATTCCGCGGCGCGGTTTCGGTCGCCGCCGCAACCGTCCTCGCATCGACGGCACTCGCCGCGAACGCCGCTGCGGCGCCGATCGCCGACACCGGGACCCCCTCGATCCCGACCTACCAGGGCGAGCCGGCGAGCAAGGACCCGATCAAGCACGCGACCAAGCCCGAGCAGAACCCCTACATGGCGGACAACCCGCGCTCGAACATCCACAACGACACCTGGATGACCGACGCCTACAACCGCCGCGGCCCGCTCGGCGCCGACCCGGTCACCCAGAGCTACTCCTACCCGTCCTCGCTCTGCGGGTCGCTCGCGTTCGACTCCGAGGGACGGATCATCTCGGTCTGCCCGTCGATCCCGTTCCCGCCGCAGGCGCGGATCATCGACCCCGAGACGCTGGCGCCGATCGACACGCTCGACCTCCCAACCGCGCCGAACCCGCCGGGAACCAAGGAGTACCAGAACTTCGCCGGCGGCGGTTACTTCTTCCTCGACCAGAAGGACCGGATCTGGGTCCCGACGAGGACCGACCACATCCTGATGATCGGGACCGGCGGCGACGAGTTGAAGGTGAAGCGCGACTACGACCTGACCGGCGTCCTCGACACGGCGACCGAACGGATCACCTCCGCCCTGCCCGACTTCGACGGGAACATCTGGTTCGTCTCCAAGCAGAACGCGAAGATCGGCATCCTCGACCGCAAGAGCGGCGATTCGGAGGTGATCCGCCTCGACTCCGACGAGGAGATCGAGAACTCGTTCTCGGTCGCCTCCAACGGCGTCTACATCGTCTCCAACAAGCGCATGTACCGGCTCAAGGCGAACGGCAAGGGCAAGCCGAAGATCGTCTGGCAGGCGAAGTACCCGAACTCGGGCATCGTCAAGCCGAGCCAGGTCGACGCCGGCTCGGGCACGACCCCGACCAACCTCGCCGGCGGCTACGTCGCGATCACCGACAACGCCGACCCGATGAACGTCGTCGTCTACCGGACGAAGAAGAACCTGAAGAAGAAGGAGCGGCGGGCGGTCTGCAAGGTGCCGGTGTTCGAGCAGGGCGCGAGCGCCACCGAGAACTCGCTGATGGCGACGAAGCGGTCGCTGATCGTCGAGAACAACTACGGCTACCAGGATCCGTTCGGGCCTGACTCCGGCGCCGTGACCGAGCCGGGGTTCGCCCGGGTCGACATCAAGAAGAACGGCAAAGGCTGCAAGAAGAAGTGGACCAACACCGAGGTCCGCTCGCCGACCGTGGTACCGAAGCTGTCGACGAAGACCGGCCTGATCTACACCTACTCGCGGCCGGAGGACCCCTCCAACCAGGGCTACTTCTGGACCGCGATCGACTACCGGACCGGTAAGACCGCCTGGAGCCAATACGCCGGCTCGGGCTTCCTGTTCAACAACAACTACGCCGGCATCGCGCTCGGCGACGACGGCACCGCCTACCTCGGCGTGATCGGCGGCATCATCGCGCTCCGCGACGGCGCATGAGCGGGCCACGGCTGTGGCGTGCGGGGCTCGCGAGCCTGACCGCGGCCCTCGCCGCGCTGGCCGGCGCGCTGCCGGCGAGCGCAGGGGCGGCGGAGCCGACTCCGGCCGGGGCGCGCGAGCTCGGAAGGCAGGCCTACGACTACGGCTTCCCGCTGCTCGACATGCACCGGATCCGCCGCGAGATGTCGAGCGTCCCCTGTCCCGACGGGAGCGGCAACGCCCCGGTCAACCACCTCGCCAACGCCTCGAAGTTCGCGACGCCCGCCGACCGCACGGTCGTCGCCCCGAACACCGACACGCTCTACTCGCTGGCGCAGCTCGACCTCCGGAAGGGGCCGATGATCCTCCGCCACCCCGATATGGGGGGCCGATTCTTCGACTTCGAGCTGGTCGACCCGTGGACGAACGTGATCGACTACGTCGGGACGCGGACGACCGGGAGCGAGGCCGGCCGCTTCGTGATCCGCTGGAACGGCCGCAAGAAGGCCGCCAAGGTGAGGAAGACCGGACTGCCGGTGATCAAGTCGAAGTACCGGCGCGTCTGGCTGATCGGGCGGACGCTGGCCGGCGACGGGGCCGACCAGGCGACCGCGTACGACCTGATGAAGCGCTACCGGCTGACGAGGCTGAACGGCAAGCGCTTCCAGCTCCCTCCCGGCTGCCATCGCGGCAAGGGCGAGCCGACCGACCACCCGATCCCGACCGACGGGCCGGGCTTCATCGCGACGCTGAACAAGCAGATGGCCAAGAACCCGCCGCCGAAGCGCGACGAGCCGCTGCTGGACCGGCTCGCGCCGCTCGGGATCGGGGCCGGGCTCGACCCCGAGGACGCCGGCCTCTCCCCCGCCGTCCTCGACGCCCTCTACGACGGCGTCGTCGCCGAGGCGGCGGCGCTGCCGATCGAGACGAGGCTCAGCTTCCTGCAGCAGTCGATCGACGCGAAGGGATGGATCTTCGCCGACTCCGACATCGGCGCCTTCGGCACCGACTACCGGCTGCGGGCGGAGATCGCCGTCGTCGGGATCGGCGCTAACACGCCCGAGGAGGCGATCTACCCCGGCGCGCTCGCCGACTCCGACGGCAACCTGCTCGACGGCGCCAACGACTACGAGATGGTCTTCGAGGCCGACGACATGCCGCCGGCCCGCTACTTCTGGTCGCTGACGATGTACGACCGCGAGGGCTTCCTCGTCGGCAACCCGATCGACCGCTACTCGCTCGGCCCGAGCCACCCGCCGCTCGTCACCCGGCCCGACGGCTCGATCGTCGTGGCGATCTCCCACGACGAGCCGGCCGCCACCGGCGTCAACTGGCTGCCGGCGCCGAGCAGCGGCTTCCGGCTCAACATGCGCCTCTACGGCCCCCGCAGGCCGGCCCTGAACGGCGACTGGGCACCGCCGCCAATCGTCAAGGCGCCGTAGAGCCGATCCCTCCGGGAGGGCCACCGGGCTTTGCCCGGAGGCCCGGCGCAGTCGAGCAGGGCAGAGCCCTGCGAGTCGCGCAGTTATCTCTGCTCGACTGCGCGTCACGAGCCCGCGGACCGCGAGCGCTCTAGCTCTTGCTCCCGGAGCTCGATCCGGCGGATCTTGCCGGTCAGGGTCTTCGGCAGCCCGGCGACGAACTCGACCTTGCGCGGGTAGGCGTAGGCGCTGAGCCGGGCGCGGACGTGGCCCTGGATCTCGCTCGCCAGCTCCTCCGACGGCTCGCACCCCTCGGCGAGGACGATGAACGCCTTGACGACGTTGCCCCTCACCTCGTCGGGCGAGGCGACCGCGGCGGCCTCCTTGACCGCCGCGTGCTCGAGGCACGCCGACTCGACCTCGAACGGCCCGATCCGGTAGCCGGCCGCGATGATGACGTCGTCAGCGCGCCCGGCGTACCAGACGTAGCCGTCCTCGTCCTGCATCGCGGCGTCCTTCGTGTGGAACCAGTCGCCGCCGAAGGTCTCCGCCGAGTCCTCGGGCCGGTTCCAGTAGCC
>DASSEM010000150.1:0-3713 GCA_035695265.1 Solirubrobacterales bacterium | reverse complement strand
CGTCGAGCGCGGCGAGCAGATCGCCCGCCGGATCGAGTCGGGGGTGGTCTGCATCAACGACGCCCAGCTCAACTACGTCGCCCTCGAGCTGCCGATGGGCGGCTGGAAGGACTCCGGCGTCGGCTCGCGCCACGGCGCCGGTGGCATCCGCAAGTACACGAAGCAGCAGACCCTGCTCGTCACCCGCTTCGCGCCGACCGACAAGGACATCCACATGCTGCCCTACGACTCGCCGCGAAAGACGAAGCTCCTCGGTCGGACCTTCAAGCTGCTCTGGGGCCGTGGCAAGCGGGACTGAGCGGGTGAGCGACGGGGGCGGCTACAGGAAGCTCAACCTGCGCGACGATGTGCCCGACATGGCCGGGAAGTCCGGCGTCGAGGGCCTCGCCGCGCACTTCGCGGCCGGGGCGCTCGAGCTGCAGAGGTCGGGGCTGAGCTATCAGCGGATCGACCCCGGCAAGCGGCAGCCGTGGGGCCACCGGCACAAGACCCAGGAGGAGATCTACGTCGTGATCGCCGGCGGCGGCACGGCGAAGCTCGGCGACGAGGAGGTCGAGGTCGCCCCGCTCGACGCGGTCCGCGTCGCCCCCGAGCTCGCCCGCAACTTCGAGGCCGGGGCCGAGGGCCTCGAGCTGCTCGCCTTCGGCGCGCCGCGGGCTCCCGACCAGGAGCCCGGCGGCGACACCGAGATGCTGCCCGGCTGGTGGGGCGACGAGGACTTCTGAGCGCCGCCCTCGTCGGTGGCGTGCTGTTCGCGGGCTGCGGTGGGGACGAGGGCAGCGAGGTGCCGACCTTCACCGGCAGCGACGAGGAGCAGATCGCGGGGACCGTGAACGCGATGACGGCGGCGATCGCGGCGGGCGACGGGGCGACGGCGTGCGGGCTGATGACTGAGCGGGGGCAGCGGGTGATGCTCCAGATCGGTCGCCAGGCGGGCGGTGAGGAGGTCGCGGATTGCGCCGCGGCGGTGCCCGCTGCATCGTCGTTCGGCTTCGATCCCGGCGATTACCGGGTAACGGCTGCCGAGGTGGCGATCTCGGGCAATCCGCCGAGCAGCGCGGAGGCGAATTGCGACTACGGCGCGTTCCAGCTCGAGCGCACTGACGAGGGGTGGCGCGTGAACGCGCCGTGGTGCGTCACCTGACCCCATCCTTCGCGGTGGCGGACATCCGGTAGCCATGGACTGCCGGATCTCCTCCACCACAGCCAGGCCCGGCACTTCGGCGGCCGGAGTGGCATCCTGCAGGCGTGGAGCAGCGGCTCAGCCTCGTCACGCTCGGCGTCGCCGACGTCGCCCGGGCGGTCGGCTTCTACGAGGCGCTCGGCTGGAAGGTGGAAAACGACTGGCAGACTCAGGGCGTGGCCTTCTTCCAGTGCGGCGGAATGGCGGTGGCGCTGTGGAGCCGCGACGAGCTCGCCGCCGACAGCACGGTCGAGGACCCCGGCGGCTGGGGCGGGATGACGCTCGCCTACAACGTCCGCTCGCCGGAGGAGGTCGACGCCGTGATCGCCGAGGCCGAGGCGGCCGGCGCGACGATCGGCCGACCCGGCGCCGAGACCTTCTGGGGCGGCTACTCGGCCCTCTTCGTCGACCCCGACGGCCACCCCTGGGAGGTCGCCCACAATCCGCACTGGACCGTGAACGAGGACGGGACGATCGCCATCTAGGCGAGATAACCCCGACGGAATGCTCCGCTTCGCGTCCGCTTCCGTCGGACCGTTGGGTGCTGCTTGACGGGAAGTCCTGAACTTAGGGACAGCTGCCGGCGGCTTCCGATGGGCTACTACTTCAAGACCACCAACACGTCGCCCTCGCTCACCGACTGTCCCTCCTCGCAGCGGATCTCGGCGACCGTGCCGGCGTCCTCGGCCTCGACCGGCATCTCCATCTTCATCGACTCGAGGATGACGACGGTGTCGTCGAGCTCGACCGGGTCGCCGACTGCGACCTCGATCTTCCAGACGGTTCCGGTGACGTGAGCGGGGATGTCCGGCACGGGGCGGCAGAATAGTCGCCGGTGGCGGCGGAACCCGAGAGCGGCGCGGCGGCGCGGACCGGGCCGGTGGCGATCGTCGCGGCCCGCAACGAGGGCGATCGGATCGGGGCGACGCTCGCGGCGCTGCGGGCGGCGCTACCGGGGGTGGAGCTCTGGGTCGCCGACGACGCCTCGAGCGACGACACCCGCGACGTCGCGCTCGCCTCGGGGGCGACCGTGATCGGCCGGAATCGTCCCCACGGCAAGGGCGGAAACGTAACCGCCGCCGCCACGGCCGCCCTCGAGGGCCTCGCCCCCGATGCCGTCGTGGTGCTCTGCGACGGGGACCTCGCCGACACGGCCGGCCGATTGAGGCCGCTGGTCGAGACGGTCGCCGCCGGCGAGGCCGACCTGGCGATCGCGGCCTTCGAGCGCAAGGTCGGTGGCGGGCTCGGCCTCGCGAAGGGCTACGCGCGGTGGGCGATCCGCCGGCTCTCCGGGCTCGAGACGATGGCGCCGATCTCCGGCCAGCGGGCGCTTCGCTCCCGGGTGCTCGCCGATCTGCTGCCGTTCGCGCCGCGTTACGGCATGGAGGTCGGCATGACCGTCGACGCCGTCCGCGCCGGCTACCGCGTCGCCGAGGTCGAGCTCGACCTGGCCCACCGCGCCTCCGGCAAGAGCCTCTCCGGGTTCATCCACCGCGGCCGCCAGCTCCGCGACTTCACCGCCGTCTATCGCGACCGCCGCCGCAGCGGCGCTGCGACGGTGAAATAGGGTCGGCCAGCCGTGATCCTCGCAATCGACCAGGGCACGACCGGCACCACCTGCATCGTCTTCGACGGTGAGGGCCGGATCGCCGGTCGCGCCTACTCCGAGTTCGCGCAGTACTTCCCGCGGCCCGGCTGGGTCGAGCACGACGCGAACGAGATCTGGGAGGTGACGCGCCAGGTCGGGCATGAGGCGCTCGCCGCCGCCGCCATCGAGGGTCGCGACCTCGACGCGATCGGGATCACGAACCAGCGCGAGACCGTGGTCGGCTGGAATCCGGCGAGCGGAGAGCCGATCCACCACGCGCTCGTCTGGCAGGACCGCCGCACCGCCGAGCGCTGCGACGAGCTCCGCTCCGCCGGACATACGGGCCTGGTTCGCGCCCGGACGGGGCTCGTCATCGATCCCTACTTCTCGGGCACGAAGATCGAATGGCTGCTCGCCAACGTGGGTGGGGCCCGCGGCGCCCGCTTCGGGACGATCGACTCGTGGCTCGTCCACAAGCTCTGCGGGGTCCATGTCACCGACCCCTCGAACGCCTCACGGACGATGCTGCTCGACATCGAAAGTGGTGAGTGGGATCCAGACCTCTGCGACCTGCTCGGGATCGACCCCGGCTCGCTGCCTGGCGTCCGCGGCTCGGCCGAGGTCTACGGGACGACGAGCGAGTTCGGCGGCGAGGTGCCCGTGGCCGGGATCGCCGGTGACCAGCAGGCGGCCCTGTTCGGCCAGGCCTGCCACGAGCCGGGCGACGCCAAGAACACCTACGGGACCGGCAGCTTCGTCCTCCTCAACGCCGGCGACCGGGCGCCGGAGCCGGTCGAGGGGCTGCTCGGCACGATCGCCTGGGGGCTCGGCGGGCATACCACCTATGCGCTCGAGGCGGCCGTGTTCGTGACCGGCTCGGCGGTGCAGTGGCTCCGCGACGGGCTCGGCCTGATCGAGACCGCCGCCGAGACCGCCGCGCTT
>DASSEM010000149.1:0-5542 GCA_035695265.1 Solirubrobacterales bacterium | reverse complement strand
GTGCTCGTTGCGCCCGTGGATCGATCCGCCGGGGCCGGCGATCGCGAACGCGACCCGCCCCTCGCGGCCGGCGGCCCAAGCGCCCGCCCGGACGATCCGCGCATGCCGGCGGGCGGCGGCGCGATGGGCAGGCCGGGCCGGACGATCGCGGTCGGCGCGCCGGCTTGCCGGGGCGGGCGTGACCTCGGCGACCGGCGGCGGGTCGTCCGAGCCGCCGGTCAGGGCGAGCGCGGCGACGCCCGCGACAACCGCCATCGCGGCGACCGTGAGCGCGATCAGGCGGCGAGACCTCAGCGCCCCGTGCCGGTCTCCTGCTCGGCGGTCGGGGTCGGCAGGTCGTAGGCGTCGGGCTTGCCGTCGAGGTCGCTGTCGCGGACCGCGGTGAGGACGTCGCTTGCGAGCTTCGAGCCGTCGGCGGGGTTCAGCGGAACCGCCGTGATCATCACCGTCACCTCGTCGCCGTCGAGCTCCTCGAGCCGGACCTCCGGCTGGTTTCGGAGCGGGACCGTGACCGCCTTCTCGATCATCCGCTGGAGCCGCTGCGGGGTGACGCCGGCGTTGAAGCGTGCCCGGAGCTCGACCCGTTCCGGCTCCGAGATCGGGATCACCGCCAGCATCATGATCACGTTGTTGGGGATCATCGTCCGGTCGCCGCCGCTGATCAGCGTCGTGTAGAAGAGCCCGAGCGAGCTGACGATCCCCTCGACCTCGCCGGCCATCGAGCCGCCCTTGAGCTTGATCCGCTGGCCGACCTGAAACGGCCGGGTCGTGAGCAGGACGAGGCCGGCGAAGACGTGAGCGAGGGTCTGCTGGGCGGCGAGACCGAGGACGACCGCGGTGAAGGCACCGCCGACGGCGAGCGTCTCGGGCTTCACGCCGGCGATCCGCAGCGCCGCGATGATCACGACGGCGATCGTGCCGAGCCTGATCAGGAAGCCGACGGTGCCGGCCGTGCCCGGCTCCATGCGGCGGAACAGGGCCGGCTGGAAGCTCTGGGCCAGCGTCCGCGCGAGCAGCCAGCCGAGCAGCGCAATGATCGCGGCGGTGATGTAGCGGAGCTCGCGGCCGGCGTCGGGAAGCAGCGTGTCGCGCTGGGTGAAGAGCACAATCACGCCGACGATCAGGATCAGCAGCAGGATCGCCTCGCGGCGCGCCTTTCGGGCGTCGCCGCGGCTGATCTCGGCGCCAAGGCCGGCCTCACGCCAGACCTGGGTGCGCGACTCGAAGGCGCGAATGCCTTCACGATCTCGTCGGGGGAACCGCTTCATGGGGTCCACATTGTTGCGACCGCTCACGGCCGGTGCCGGGCGCCGGTGGCTCGCGGATCGGGGGGAACCACCGAGTGACCACGGTGCGGGAAGCGGATGGCGGCCGAGGCGGCGCGACCTAGGCTCGCCGGCAGGCATGGCTGATCGACTGACCGCGCTCGATGCGACCTTCCTCGAGCTCGAGGAGGCGGACCTCTCCGCGCACATGCACATCGGCGCCGTGATCGCCTTCGAGCCGGGCCCGGCGCCGGGCCCGGCGACGGTCGGCGCCGACCTCGACGCCCGCCTCGATGCTCTGCCGCGCTACCGCCGGCGCCTCTCTGCACCCCGCACCGGCGGGCTGAGCTGGCCGTGCTGGGAGGACGTGCCCCGATTCGAGGCCGCGGCGCAGGTCAGTCGGGCGCGACTGCCGGCGCCGGGCGGGCGGGCCGAGCTGCTCGAGTGGGCCGGCTCCTACTTCGGCGAACGGCTCGACCGCTCGCGGCCGCTCTGGGAGCTGGTCGTGATCGAGGGCCTCGCCGGCGGTCGCTGGGCGCTTGCCAGCAAGACGCACCACTGCATGGTCGACGGCGTCGGCTCGGTCGACGCGAGCACGATGCTGTTCGACACCGAGCCGGACGGGAGGACCGGCAGGCCCGAGCTGCGAGACACGGCAGCGCCCGTGTCGCCCGTGCCCCCCTCGCCCCGGGGCAACGGCCGGCCACTTCCCGCCCGCGCCGGAGCGAAGGCGGCGGAGCTGGCGCGACTGCCGCTCCGGCTCGGCCGGGCCGGGCTCGGGATGATCGGCGGTGGCCTCAACGTCGTCCGTCATCCCGGCCGGGGCGTCGAGGCCCTGCGGCGCTCGCGGGCGCTCGCGGAGCTGATCGTCCGCGACGAGCTGATCGCGGCACCCCGCAGCAGCATCAACGTGCCGATCGGAGGGCACCGCCGGCTCGCGACCGTCGTCGTGCCGTTGAGCGAGCTGAAGGCGATCAAGGACACGCTCGGGGGCAAGCTGAACGACGTCGTCCTCGCCGCCTCAGCCGGCGGCCTTCGGGCCCTGCTCCTCAGCCGCGGTGAGGAGCCGCCCGGCGCCGGCCTGCGGGCGATGGTCCCGGTCAACGTCCGTCGCGACGGCGAGAAGCTCGACCTCGGCAACAGGATCAGCTCGCTGTTCGTCGAGCTGCCGGTCGCCGAGCCCGACCCGCTGCTGCGCTACCTGCGGCAGGCGACCGCGACCGAGATCCTGAAGGCCGGCGATCAGTCGATCGGCTCGCGGGCGCTGATCGACGCCACCGCCCACGCGCCGCCGGTCATCCACAGCTTCCTGGCGCGCTCGATGTACGCGACGCGGCTGTTCAACCTGACCATCACCAACGTCCCCGGCCCGCCGCTGGACATCTTCGCGTTCGGCGCCCGCGCCGAGGAGGTCTGGCCGGTCGTCCCGCTGGCGGCCGAGCACGCGATCGGGGTCGCGGTGCTGAGCTACGCCGGCAGCGTCTGCTTCTGCCTCAACGCCGACCCCGACGCCGTCCCCGACCTCGACGTGCTCCGCGACGGGATCGAGTCCTCGATCCTGGCCCTCGGCGAGCTCGCGGAGCGGGCCGCGGCAACCGCTTGAGAACGGGCCGAAGAGCTCAATTTGATCCCGCTGGTGATCTAAGTGGCTACGTAGCAGATTTCTTGACACCGAGGCGGCAGGCACGTAGAATGGGCGGGCATGCAGTCGGACCGGTTCACCACGCTCGGACGCGACGCGGTCGCCGCCGCGATGCGGATCGCATCCCAGCGTCACAACACCGAGGCGGCACCCGCCCACCTGCTGCTCGCGGTGCTCCAACAGGACGACGGCTTCGCGCCGCCGATCCTGCGCAAGATCGGCGCCGACGTCGTCTCGATCGAGAACGCGGCCTCGGCCCGGATCGACGAGCTGCCCACGGTTTCGGGCGGCGACGCGCCCGAGGTCCGGCCCTCCCAGGGCCTGGTCAAGGTCCTGCAGCGGGCCGAGCGCGAGATGGAGGCGCTCGGCGACGAGTACATCGCCACCAACCACTTCCTGCTGGCGCTCGCCGAGAAGTCCTCGGGCGTCAGCGACCTGCTGCCGGAGCGCGACGCGATCGCCAGGGCCTCGGGCGAGGTCTACTCCCAGCGGATCACCTCTCCCGACCCGGAGTCGACGCTCGAATCGCTCGAGAAGTTCGGCCAGGACCTGACCGCCGACGCCGAGGCCGGCAAGCTCGACCCGGTGATCGGGCGCGACGAGGAGATCCGCCGCGTGATCCAGGTGCTCTCCCGCCGGACCAAGAACAACCCGGTCCTGATCGGCGACCCCGGCGTCGGCAAGACCGCGATCGTCGAAGGGCTCGCGCAACGGATCGTCGCCGGCGACGTCCCCGACTCGCTGAAGGGGCGCCGCCTGATCGCGCTCGACGTCGGCGCGCTGCTCGCCGGCGCGAAGTACCGCGGCGAGTTCGAGGAGCGGCTCAAGGCCGTGCTCAAGGAGGTCCAGGACGCTCAGGGGCAGATCGTCCTGTTCATCGACGAGCTGCACACGATCGTCGGCGCCGGTGCCGCCGAGGGCGCGGTCGACGCCGCCAACCTGCTGAAGCCGATGCTCGCCCGCGGCGAGCTGCGGACGATCGGCGCGACCACCCTCGACGAGTTCCGCAAGCACATCGAGAAGGACGCCGCCCTCGAGCGCCGGTTCCAGCCCGTCTTCGTCGGCGAGCCCGACCTCGCCGACACGATCGCGATCCTGCGCGGGCTCAAGGAGCGCTACGAGAACCACCACGGCGTCGACATCACCGATCCCGCGATCGTCGCCGCCGCGACGCTCTCGGACCGCTACATCGCCGACCGCTTCCTGCCCGACAAGGCGATCGACCTGATCGACGAGGCCGCTTCGCGGCTGAAGATGGAGATCGAGTCCTCGCCGGTCGAGATCGACGAGATCGATCGCCGCGTGACGCAGCTCGAGATCGAGCGCCAGGCGCTCCAGAACGAGAGCGACGAGGCGTCGAAGGCGCGGCTCGAGACCCTGGACGAGGAGCTCGCCAACCTGAAGGAGTCGGCGGCCGAGATGAAGGCGCGCTGGCAGAACGAGAAGGGTGCGATCGACGCGATCAACGAGGCCCGGGCCGAGCTCGAGGAGGCCAACCGCGACGTCGAGCGCGCCGAGCGCAACGCCGACCTCGAGAAGGCGGCCGAGCTCAAGTACGGGCGGATCCCCGAGCTCGAGCGGCGGATGGCCGAGGAGGAGGCGAAGCTCGCCGACCTCCAGGCCGGCGGCGGCTCGATGCTGGTCGACAAGGTCACCGAGCAGGACGTCGCCGAGGTCGTCGGCAAGTGGACCGGGATCCCGGTCAGCCGGCTGATGGAGGGCGAGGTCGAGAAGCTGATCCACATGGAGGAGCGCCTGCACGAGCGGGTGATCGGCCAGGACGAGGCGGTCGTCGCGGTCGCCAACGCGCTGCGCCGCTCGCGCGCCGGCCTGTCGGATCCGAACCGGCCGATCGGCAGCTTCCTGTTCCTCGGCCCGACCGGCGTCGGCAAGACCGAGCTCGCGCGGGCGCTGGCCGAGTTCATGTTCGACTCCGAGGGCGCGATCACGCGGATCGACATGTCCGAGTACATGGAGAAGCACGCGGTCAGCCGCCTGATCGGGGCGCCGCCGGGCTACGTCGGCTACGACGAGGGCGGCCAGCTCACCGAGGCGGTGCGACGGCGGCCCTACGCGGTGATCCTGCTCGACGAGATCGAGAAGGCGCACCCGGACGTCTTCAACGTGCTCCTGCAGATCATGGACGACGGCCGGCTCACCGACGGCAAGGGCCGCACCGTCGACTTCACCAACACCGTCCTGATCATGACCTCGAACGTCGGCTCCCAGGAGATCGCCGGCGAGCGGATCGACGAGAACATCCGCGAGAAGATCAACGCCGTCCTCACGGCGACGTTCAAGCCCGAGTTCCTGAACCGGATCGACGAGACCGTGATCTTCCACCGGCTCAGCCGCGAGGACATCACCGCGATCGTCGCCGTCCAGGTCGCGCTGCTGACCGAACGCGTGCACGAGCGCGGCATCGAGATCGAGCTCACCGACGACGCCCGCACGCTGCTCGGCAACCTCGGCTACGACCCCACCTACGGCGCCCGGCCGCTCAAGCGGGTGATCCAGCGCGAGCTGATCGACAAGCTGGCCCGCAAGCTCCTGGAGGCCGAGATCGCCGACGGCGACGTGGTGAATGTCGATGCCGAGGACGGTGGCCTGTCGTTCAGGGCCGCGGCCCCGGCCG
>DASSEM010000148.1:0-5097 GCA_035695265.1 Solirubrobacterales bacterium | reverse complement strand
CGGTACGCCGGCCAGGTGCCAGATCGGGATGAACAGCGCCTCGAGGTCGGAGCGCGCGAGCGCCGGCTCGAGCGCGAGGATCGAAGCGAGCCGGGCGATGCCGGGATGGCCGCGACGTTCTTCGACGAGGGCGGTGAGGCGGCCGCGCTTGACGAGCCCGAGCGACTCGGCCGCGACCAGCAGCCGCTCGAGCTCAGCTTCGTCGCGGGTCGGCGCGAGGTCGATCAGGACCCGGTCGGCGGAGGTGCAGGGGATGGAGTCGACCCGGCGGTAGTCGCGGGGGTCGACGGCGCCGCGGTGGACGACGATCCCCGACCGCGAACGGCCACGGCCGCCCGAGACGGTGACATGCGGGATCAGCGATCCGGCGTCGAGGAAGCCCTGGAGCATCGCCGCCGGCTCGTGGCTCAGCGCGGCCTCCGAACCACAGGCCAGGACCGCCGCGAGCCAGCGTTGATTGCGGCTGAAGGGCGGGGGATGGGTGACGTAGACGCCGTGGTGGATGCGATGTAAGCGGCCGCGGCGGGCGGCGTTGTGGATCGCGTTGCGGCTGACCCCGGTGCGCTGAAGCTGTGAGGAGGTGATCAGCCGGAGCTGACGGCTGGCGAGCGTCGCGACGGCTCGATCCCGAGCGCCCGGTGTCGATTTGTCCCATGAGATGGGACTTTTCTGCCTCGCGTCCCCCATTCCCTGCGAAGGTGGCAGGGAAAGCCGCGCGGGTGGGTCACGAAGCGTGCCGGTGCGTCGCGGCGGTGTGTCGAAGGGCCGGCGTCAGGCGGTCGCCGGCACCGCGGGGTGCGGGGCGGTGATGCCGGGCGCGAAGCTGACCCGGTTCCGGCCCTCGCGCTTGGCCCGGTAGAGGGCGTCGTCGGCGCTCGCCCAGAGCGCGTCGAAGTCGAGCCGCGCCTCGGGGCCGGAGGCGGCGGCACCGCAGCTCATCGTCATCGTGATCTCCTGCGGGAAGGGGTGGCGGGCGACGGCGGCGCGCAGGCGCTCGGCGAGCTCGGCCGTCTCGCGGAGCCCGAGGCCGGGGAGGACGATCAGAAACTCCTCGCCGCCGGTCCGGTAGGCGAGCTCGAAGGCGCGGAGTTCACCGCGAATCAGGTCGGCGACGCGGACGAGGATCTCATCGCCGCAGGCGTGGCCGACGGTGTCGTTGACGCGCTTGAAGTGGTCGATGTCGCAGTAGACGAGGCCGACCGGCGCGTCGGCGGTGAGCGACTGCTGGCTGAGCTCGGCGATCCGGTTCTGAAGCGCCTTGCGGTTGAGCAGTCGGGTCAGCGGGTCGACCACCGACTCGCTCCGGTACTGAAGCTCGGAGCGCATCAGCGCGGTCGAGAGGATCGCGATGCCGATCACGAGGGCGGCCGGGGTGGCGAGGACCGGCGGGTAGTCGGCGACCCCGGCGGCGTTAGTGCCGAGCGTCACCGCGCAGAGGAGGACGATCGTGATCGCAACGCCGGCGACGATGCCGCGGCCGGAGAAGCGCGTGCTCAGCGTGACGACGGGCAGCGCGAGGAAGATCGCGACGAGCGAGTCCGGGGCGTCGGTGAGCAGCACCGCCGAGGCGATCACGAGCTGGGCGCCGACCCAGGCGCCGAAGATCCAGTACTCGGGGCGGGACGAGCGGGCGGCGATCTTGTCGGCGAGGGCGAAGAAGACGCCGGCGGCGGCGAGCAGCGGCAATGGCGCCCAGCCGATCCAGGGACCGCAGATGATGAACGCGATCGCGAGGACCCCGAACGCGATCATGCGGACGTCGCGCAGGCGAGTGTCCATCTCGAGCATGCGCTCGCGGTCCTGCTCGGAGGCGATCAGCCAGTTTCTTCCCCCGTCCATGCATCATTGATCGGCCGCTCGCCGCGAACTTTTAGCGCCGGGCGCCGATTTGTGGTCAGCCGACCGGGCGGAGGACCTGCTCGATCGCACTCGCCCGCCCGTCGTCGCCGACGTCGATCACGACGGCGTTGATCCAGACGTCCTCCTCGGCGGTCCGGAAGCGCGCCGGCATCTGCGTCTGGAAGGCCCCGAGCGCGTCCTCGACCTCGACGCCGAGGACGCTACGGCGCGCCCCCGTCATGCCGACGTCGGCGACGTACGCGGTGCCGCCCGGCAGCACCCGGGCATCGGCGGTCGGGACGTGGGTGTGGGTGCCGACCACCGCGGCCACCCTGCCGTCGAGGTGCCAGCCCATCGCCACCTTCTCGCTCGTCACCTCGGCGTGGAAATCGACGAGGACGACCTCGGCGCCGCGCCGCTTCAGATCATCCAATTCGGCGTCGGCGGCCGGGAACGGCGAGCGGGCGACGGTGAGCTGCAGGGCGCCGCTCAGGTTCAGCACGCCGACCCGGCGGCCCGCCGCCTCGACGATCGCGGCGCCCCGGCCCGGGTTCCCCTTCGGGTAGTTGGCGGGGCGGACGAGGCGCTCGCAGCGGTCGATGAACTCGTAGGCGTCGCGGTGGCGGTAGACGTGGTTGCCGGTCGTGATCAGATCGACACCGGCGGCGAAGATCTCGTCCGCGGTCCGCTCGGTGATCCCGACGCCACCGGCCGCGTTCTCGCCGTTGGCGATGGTCAGGTCGGGCTCGAGCTCCTCGCGAAGCCCGGGGAGGAGCTGGGCGAGCCCGCGCCGGCCGGGGCCCCCGACGATGTCGCCGATGAACAGGATCCGCATCGGCGCAGCGTAGATGGACCACGCGGTCCGACCGTCACCGGGCGGGTTCGCACCGGTCAGCCACTAGGTTGTGCGGTCGTGACGGCCGCCCCGACAGCGCCCGCCGACGCCGCGATCGAGGCGCGCGGGCTGACCAAGCGCTTCGGCGAGCGGGTCGCGCTGCTCGAGGTCGACTTCGCGGCGACCGCCGGGGAGGTGCTCGCCGTGATCGGCCCCAACGGCGCCGGCAAGACGACCCTGCTCTCGATCCTCGCCGGGATCCGCGAGGCCGACGCCGGCGAGATCCACCTGCCGCGCGGCGCGATCGGGTTCGTGCCCCAGCAGGCGGCGCTCTACCGGCGCCTCACGGTCGCCGAGAACCTGCGGCTGTTCGCCCGCCTCGAGGGGATCGCCGACGTCGAGGGCGCGGTCGCGACGATGCTCGACCAGACCGGGCTCGGCGACCGCCGCGACGATCAGGCCGGGACCCTGTCGGGCGGCAACCAGCAGCGGATCAACATCGCGATCGGCCTCCTCTCCGACCCGGCCGTGCTCCTCCTCGACGAGCCCTCCACCGGCCTCGACCCGCGCCAGCGCGGGCGCCTCTGGGAGTTCGTCCTCGACCTCGCCGGCGGCGGCACGACCGTGATCTTCTCGACCCACAACATCGCCGAGGCGGAGCGCTACGCGCAGCGGGTCCTCGTGATCGCCGACGGGCAGGCGCTCTTCGACGGCACGATCGCGGGCCTGCATGCCGCGGAGCCGGGAACGGCCGGCGACAACCCCGACTTCGAGTCCGCCTTCGTCCGCTTCCTCGCCGAGCGCGGGCACTAGATAAAGGGCAGCCACCCGAACCTCGTCCGTCGAATGCGCTGGCTACTGCTCAAGGACCTGCAGATCATGCGGCGCTCGCCGCTTCTGACCGCGCTTCTGATCGTTTACCCGATTGCGATCGCGGTCCTGATCGGATTCGCGCTCAGCCGCGGCCCCGACGAGCCCCGCGTCGCCTTCCTCAACCAGGTGCCGCCCGACTCGCCGCTCAGCGTCGGCGGCCAAGAGCTCGACCTCGCCGGCGCCCGCAGCGAGCTCTGCGCCCGGATCGAGTGCGTCGAGGTCTCGAGCGAGGAGGAGGCGCGCGAGAAGGTCGAGTCCGGCGACGTCCTGGCGGCGCTGATCCTCCCTCCCGACCTGGTCGAGAAGCTCCAGACCCTGGCCGGCCTCGCGCCCGAGAGCCCGATCGTGAAGGTGATCGTCAACGAGGAGGACCCGGTCAAGGCGGGGCTCGTCGACGACCGGATCAACGCGCTGCTCGCCGAGGCCAACCTGCGGATCTCGCAGGAGGTCTCCGACGTCGCCACGAGCTACCTGCAGATCCTCCTCGACGGCGGCGACTTCAGCTTCCTCGGCGACGGGATCGAGATCCTCGGCCTGCGCCGCTCCGAGCAGATCCTCCGCGAGGTCCGCGCGCAGCTCCCGCCCGACAGCCCCGACCTCGACCAGCTCGATTCGGTGATCCGCTTCAGCCACCTCGCGGCCGAGAACCTCGACGTCGCCGACGACCTGCTCGACGCGGTCTCGCAGCCGATCAAGGTCGAGAAGGAGACGATCGACGGCGGCACGCCCAGCCTCGACACCTTCGCGATCGCGGTCGCCGCGACGGTCACCCTGATGTTCGTCACCGTCCTCCTCGTCGCGGGGTCGCTGGCGCTCGAGCGCGAGGAGAACGCCTTCGCGCGGCTCACGCGCGGGCTCGTCTCGAAGACGGCGCTGCTCGGTGAGAAGATCCTGCTCGGCATCGTCGTCGCGCTCGCGGTGACGCTCCTGATGCTCGCCGGGCTCGGCTTCTTCGTCGATCTCGACTGGGGACGCTTCGCGCTCTGGCTGCCCGCGATCGTCGCCGGCGGCGCCGGCTTCGCCGCCTTCGGCGCGGCGATCGGCGGCGCCGCCAAGGAGGTCCGGGCGGCATCGCTTCTCGCCTTCATGGTCAGCCTGCCGGTCGCGTTCCTGTCGCTGATCCCCTCGGGGACCGTCGCGCCCGGCCTCTACGACGTGATCGAGGTCGTCACGGCCCTGTTCCCGTTCGATCCGGCGCTCCGGGCCCTGACCGGCGCGCTCGACGCGGCCGGGCCGAGCATCGGCATCGCGATCCTCCATCTCGCGATCCTCGCGCTCGCCTACGGCGCCCTCGCCCGCCTCGCTGTCCGCCGCTTCGCCTAGCCGGCGGTGAAAGCGCGAGGCGGCCGGCGAGAGCTCCGCTGAGGGGGTGTCGCGGAGCTCTGCCGGCCGCCTCTTCCCTGCCCTCCTGACCGGTCCCCCCTGGCCGACAGGCGCGTTGAGCGACTAGGACTCGTCGCCGGCGCGAACGGTCGCCGACACGCACTTGCCGTACGCGTTCCTGCCCTCACCCCACTCGGCGGCGAATGCGACGGGGTCGTCCTTGCGGG
>DASSEM010000147.1:0-3732 GCA_035695265.1 Solirubrobacterales bacterium | reverse complement strand
CGCTGGGTGTCCTGCAACATCTTCTCGACTCAGGATCATGCCGCCGCTGCCGTCGTTGTCGGCCGTGAAGGCACCGCCGAGAATCCGCGCGGGATCCCGGTCTTTGCCTGGAAAGGCGAGACGCTCGAAGAGTACTGGTGGTGCACCGAGAGGGCGCTCACCTGGCCGAATCACGGTTCGGGTGAGCCGAACATGATCCTCGACGATGGCGGCGACGCCACCCTGCTCGTCCACAAGGGCGCCGAGTTCGAGGCCGCCGGCCACGTCCCCGACCCGGCGACGGCCGAGAGCGAGGAGTTCCGCGTCGTGCTCGAGCTCCTGACCCGCTCGCTGGCCGCCGATCCCGAGAAGTGGACCCGGATCGGCGCGTCCGTCCGCGGCGTCACCGAGGAGACCACGACCGGCGTCAACCGCCTCTACCAGATGCAGCAGGAGGGCACCCTGCTGTTCCCGGCGATCAACGTCAACGACTCGGTCACGAAGTCGAAGTTCGACAACATCTACGGCTGCCGGCACTCGCTGATCGACGGCATCAACCGCGCCACCGACGTGATGATCGGAGGCAAGGTCGCGCTCGTGCTCGGCTTCGGCGACGTCGGCAAGGGCTGCGCGGAGTCGCTGCGCGGCCAGGGCGCCCGCGTCAAGGTCACCGAGATCGATCCGATCTGCGCGCTGCAGGCGGCGATGCAGGGCTACGAGGTGGTGCGACTCGAAGATGTCATCGCCGACGCCGACATCTTCGTCACCGCGACCGGCAACCGCGACGTGATCACCGCCGAGCAGATGAGCCGGATGAAGCACCAGGCGATCGTCGGCAACATCGGCCACTTCGACAACGAGATCGACATGGCCGGCCTCGAGCAGTTCCCGGGGGTCGAGCGGATCAACGTCAAGCCGCAGGTCGACGAGTGGCGGTTCGCCGACGGCCACTCGATCATCGTCCTCTCCGAGGGCCGCCTGCTCAACCTCGGCAACGCGACCGGACACCCGAGCTTCGTGATGTCGAACTCGTTCACCAATCAGGTGCTCGCCCAGATCGAGCTCTTCACCGAGGGCGAGGGCTACGAGAAGGGCGTCACGGTGCTGCCCAAGAAGCTCGACGAGCTCGTCGCCCGCCTTCACCTCGACGCGCTCGGCGTGAAGCTCACCGAGCTGACCGAGCGCCAGGCCGACTATCTCGGGCTGCCGGTCGATGGCCCGTACAAGTCGGACCACTACCGCTACTAGGCAGCGGGGAGCTTCGCGGCAGTTCGCCTGATGTCGGCTGCGACCTCGGCGGCAGCGGTCGTCGCGGCGAGTGACACCGGTGGCGTCAGGCCGGGAGCCGTCGCGGCTGGGTGGCGCTCGACTCCCCGGCCGAGCCGCCGGTAGGTGGCGCGCGCGTCGCGCCCGAGTCGCTCCCAGACGAATCCGTAGCCGCCGCCCTGATCGCCGCCCGCGTAGCCGAGCCCGGGCATGACTACCGACCACCCCGGTATCCGGTCGCCTCCGGCGAATGCGACCCGGACTCGCAGCCATTCGCCGGCCCGGGCCGGCGGATCGTCGGGGGCGCCGCTCATCACCCAGGGCGGGAAGATCAGGGTCTCGAACTCGATCTGGCGCCCCGACGTTCGCTGGCAGTCGTCGGGGCCGCAGAGCTCAACCCATCTCAGCCCCTTCGCGGCCGCGGGCGCGGCGGCGAGGAGGGATCCGACCACGGCGATCAGCAACAGGCGCTTCACCCTGAGCCGAATGTACTCCTTCGCTCGTAGGGGTTGGCGCGGTCGCTCATCCGGGCGAGCGGCCAGTGCCTGCCATGATCGCCGCGTGTCCCCGCTCGATCGATCGCTGGCGCTCCGCGCGGCGCTCGTCCAGCTCGTCGCGGTCGCCGGCTTCTCCGCCGCGCTCGCGATCGCACTGCCGCGCTCGTTCTTCGAGGACTGGGGCTGGCTCAGCGGGCCCGGCTCGTGGCTCCTCTGCGCCTTGATCACCGCCGCGGCGTTGCGCCTGCCGGTCGCGGCGACGCTGCTCGGAGCGATCCTCGCCGGGCTGCCGAGCCTGCTCGCGGTGATCTTCGACCTGCATTGGCTGGGGGCACTCTTCGCGATCGTCCTATTCGCCCTCTGGTGCGGGCGGCTGGTACCCCGCGATGGCGCTCCGGCGACGGCCTGAGCCCCGTCCCGCCCGCCCGCGCGCCGGTATCTTCCGGGCTCACCCGGAGGGGTGACCGAGTGGCTTAAGGTGCACGACTGGAAATCGTGTGGGCGGCGTGAGCTGCCTCGTGGGTTCGAATCCCACCCTCTCCGCCTCATTGCCCGCCGAGCGACGATTTCCGACCATCTATTGGTCGTTACTCGTCGTTCACCGGTTGGGGCCATCGAATCGGCGCAGGGAGCCGTCCCCCCGCGGCGAAGGGGTCTCGTGCGCGGTGTCCGACCGCGCCCGAGACCGATGGCCGAGAACGCGACAGCCACGACCGTCACGCGGCGGCCCGAACGGCGGTTCGCCGGCGGGCTGCCCTGGGAGTCCGAGCCCGGGCCGGGGGCGTTCGCGACCGCGGCGCCGGTCGTCCTCCCCGAGCGGGCGAAGCCACGGCCGGTGCCGTCGGCAGCCGAGCTCGAGGCGCTCGGCCGGCGGACGGCCGAGGTCGCCCACGATTTCAACAACCTGCTCTCGGTGATCATGGTCTGTGCGGGCGAGATCGCCGCGGGCGGCGGCGAGCAGGGCGAGCGCGCCGAGGAGATCCGCGCCGCCGCCGAGCGCGGCGCCGCGCTGACCCGCAGCCTGCTCGGGCCCGAGCGGGCCGAACGCGAGGCGCCTCGGGTCGAGCCGGCGGTCGCGGTCGGAGCCGTGATCGACGGTGCGGCGAAGCTGATCGAGCGAACGCTCGGGCCGCGAGTCCGGCTCAGCGTCGAGTGCGACGAGGCGCTTCCCGCGGTCGGGCTGGCGGCAGCCGAGCTCGAGCGGATCCTGCTCAACCTCGCGGCCAACGCCGGCGACGCGATGCCGGCGGGCGGGGCGGCGGCGATCAGCTCGACGTTTGCCATGGTCCCTCCCGGCGACCCGGTCCTCGGCACCGGACTCCACGTCCGGATCACGTTCGCCGACAGCGGCGCCGGCATGAGCGCCGAGGTCGCCCGGCGCGCCGTCGAGCCCTACTTCTCGACCAAGGAGGGAGCCGCGGGAAGCGGCCTCGGCCTCGCCGGCGCCCGGGCGCTCGTCCGCGCCGCCGGCGGCGAGCTGCGAATCGACTCGCAGCCGGCGAGCGGCACCACCGTCTCCATCTACCTGCCGGCGCTGAGCGCGGACGGCGAGCCGCTCGCCCTACCGGCCACCGGCGAGCCGCTCGATCCGACGACGACCTAGCGCCGCTTCGACCGGCTCTTACGGCTCTTACGGCTCTTGCGGCGGGGCTTCCGCTCCGAAGCGGGGATCTCTGCCCGGGCCACGGCGCGGGTCAGGATCGGGATCTGCCGCTCGAGGAAGCCGGCCATGCGCTCCTCCTCGCGCCGGATCCCGCGCGCCATCTTCGCGGTCTCCTCATCACCGACCTCGATCGCGAGGACCTCGATCGCGAGGTACTGGGCGATCTCCTCGTGCTCATCGGAGTACTCCGTCTTCGCGTTCTTGAGCTGCTTCTCCTCATCCCCGGTCCCCCGGACCGCGTGCAGAGGCCCCTTCGCGGCCGCGACGCCGCGGCTCGCCAGATCACCGGCCTTGCCGGTGATCCCACCGACGCTGCCGCCGAGCTTC
>DASSEM010000146.1:0-4501 GCA_035695265.1 Solirubrobacterales bacterium | reverse complement strand
ACCAGGAGCGCGACGCGCAGATCGGGGCCTACCTGTTCGCGCGCGGCCCGATCGCGGCCCGCGACCAGATGGGCAAGAAGCTGATCAACGACGGCGTCGCCGAGCCGTTCGACCTCCACACCCTGGAGGCTGTGCTGTCGTCGCTGCGGCGGGCCGAGCGGCCGGCCTGGCGCGGCAACGGCTGAGCGCCGTCAGTCCTCTTCGGTGGCGGACCGGGGGCGGCGGATCGTGATCTGGTCGGCCTCGATCGTCACCTGGACGGCGCGCTGGCCGGCCCAGTTCTCGGCGTAGACCGGGTTGTCCTTGATCGCCGGGTCGAGCCAGAGGCCGTAGCCGTCCTCCTCGCCGTGGTCGAAGGTCGCATCGAGCGTGGTGCCGCGCCGGCGTCCGCGACCGCCGCGCCGGCGGCGCCGGCGGCGTCGTCGCGGGCCGCCCTCGTCACCCTCGCGCTCGCCGCCCTCGCGCTCGTCGTCCTCTTCCTCGTCTTCGCGCTCCTCGTCCTCCTCGTCGGCCGCCTCGGCGGCTGCGAGCGTCGCCGCCTCGACCTCGGCCTCGATCTCGTCGCGGAGGTCGTCGGAGCTCTCGGGCTCGGAGTCGGGAGTCAGGTCGTGGCGCCGGCGGAACTCGCGGAGCTCCGACGCGGAGATGTCGAGCTGGTGAGCAATCCAAGCGTCGGTGCGGCCCTCGCGGACCCAGGCCCGGATCTGGTTGAGCTGTGATCTCAGCGGCTTGCCTGCCATCAGGGCGCGAGAGTCTATCCAACGGACCGCCACGAGCCGCGGCGAAGGCGGCATGGTGTGGACGGCGGAATCCCCTTTCGCTATGGTCGAAGCCCCGCTCGTTTCGGCGGGAGCCGTGCCACCCAAACCGTTCCATCCCGCCTGAGGTCCGGCCCAGCCATGCTCGTACTCACCCGGAAGACCAATCAGAGCATCAAGATCGGCGCCGATATCGAGATCACGGTCCTCTCGGTTTCCGGCGACAAGGTCCGGATCGGCATCGACGCGCCGCGCGACATCAGCGTCTTCCGCCGCGAGGTCCTCGAGGACGACGACGAGGCCGGACCACCCAAGGCGCCGTCGTCAGACGACCACTGATCAGCCGCCGACCAGCCAGGCCAAGGTCTCGAACATCACCACGACGACCACCACCACGGTGAGCGTCAGGCAGACGGCGAGGACGCTGAAGCGGACGCGGCCGCGCTTCTCGGTCTTGACGATCTCGCGGGCGCGTGAGCGGTTGGCGGCGCGGAGGCGAAGCTCCTGGCGGCGCTGCTCCTCGACCCGCTGCGCGTGCTCGAAGGCCTCCTCGAACTGGTCGAGGCTCTGCTCCATCCGCGGGGCCTCAGGGGCCGGAGCCGCCGGAGCGGCTGTCGGGGCTTCGGTTGGCACGAACAGCAATGTTAGCCGTTGCTAAGACGAATCGCCACCGCGTCAGCCCGCTCAGCACGCTCCCCAGAGGCCCGCGCCGCGCTCGCCGGCGCGCTGCTCGAGCGTCCCGAGCTGCTCCGCCCGGGCCGTGTTCGGGGGGATCTCGAGGGTCCGCGCGTAGCCGCCGCGGACGAGTGCAGCGTTGACGAAGCGATCGCCGACGTATACGTAGGCGAGCAGCCTGCCGTAGACGTCGCGGAGCTCACGGTCGAAGACGAGCCGCACCGTCTCGCCCTCCACGAGGTGATGGTTGAACGCCGACGCCTGCGGCCCGAAGCACTGGACCGGCTCGCCCGGCTTCACGGTCTCGGGGGTGTCGACGCCGATGTAGCGGACGTCCTCGGGATCGCCGTCGATTCCGACCTCGATCGTGTCGCCGTCGACGACCCGCAGGACCGGGACGGTCGCCGGGGCCCGGGCCGCCGCCCCGGCGCCGTTCCCCGGCCGCTCCGGAGCGGCCGAGCCGGGCTCATCCGGTTGCTCGCCGCCGAGGAGCAGCACGAGGAGGAGGACGCCGAGCAGCGCCAGCGCACCCGCGGTCCCGCCCCTGATGCCCGGGACCACGGCCCCCGCCCCCGAATCGCCGCGTCGCTAGGGGACGCGGTGAACGTTCGCGACGACGATCTCCTTGATCTGGCCGATGATCTCGACTGCCTCGCTCCACTCGCGCTGCCAGACGTTGCGCCCGTAGATGACGCCGGAGCCGCCCGCCTGCATGATCTCGCGGGTCTGGCCGAGCAGCGCATCGTCGTCGATCCTCGACCCGCCCGAGAGCACGACGAGGGAGCGGCCGGCCGACTCGACGCAGTGGGTGATCGCCTCCTCCTGGCTGAAGCCGCCCTCGTTGTAGGGGGCGGGCGAGTCGGCGTCCTTGCCGGGGTCGATCTTCGGCATGTTCAGCTTGACGATGTCGGCGCCCATCTCCATCGCCATCCGCGCGGCGTAGTCGATCGCGTAGAACGAGTTCTGCCCACCCTTGGCGGCGACCGCCTCGCCGCGCGGATAGGACCAGACGACGAGCGGCATCCCGTAGCGATCGCAGTCCTCACGGACCTGGCGGAGCTGAACGAGGTCCTCGTCCTGGCGCGGCGAGCCGACGTAGAGCGTGTAGCCGACGGCGTCGGCGCCGATCCGGACTGCGTCCTCGACCGAGGCGTTGCAGGTCGAGAGAGCCCGCTCGGAGGGCGGGATGTCGGTCTTGCCGTTGACCTTGAGGATCAGCGGCACGCTGCCGGCGTAGTCGGGGTAGTACTTGGTCGCGAGCCCGATCTGGCAGGCGATCGCCGAGTAGCCGGCCTCGGCGGCGAGCCGGAACTGGTAGTCGGGGTCCTTGGAGGCCGGGTTCGGGAAGAAGTCACGGGGCCCGTGCTCGATCCCCTGGTCGATCGGCAGCAGCATCAGCGTCCCGTTGCCCGGGCCGAACTCGAACAGCAGCCGGCGCAGGCGGGTCCGCTTGCCGGGCGCCAGCGTGTCGAGGAGCGACTTCTGCTCGGTGATGCTCTTGACCTCCACTTGGAGTGCCTCCTTGGTTCTTCGGGTGCCGCGATGGTCGATGCGTGGCTCGCGGCTGGGCTTCCCAGTATATGTGCGTCACCCGGCCCCGCCCCGGGTAGGATCGCCGCGAAACGTGCTCGAGCACAGCTTCAACGGCGAGCCCTTCACCGTCGGGATCGAGGAGGAGCTGATGCTCTTGGATCCCGCGACGCTCGACCTCGCGCACGGGATCGAGGCGATCCTCGCCGACGTCCCCGACGAGCATGCCGGGCAGGTCAAGCCGGAGTTGTTCCAGTCGGTGCTCGAGGTCGCGACGACTCCCTGCCCCGACATCGCGACCGCGGCCGGCCAGCTCGCCGACATGCGCCGCCTGGTCGGGTCGATCGCGCGCAAGAACGGAATGCTGGTCGGGGCCGCCGGGACCCATCCGTTCGCCCGCTGCGAGGAGCAGCGGATCGTCGATCGGCCCCGCTACCGCGAGCTCGTCGCCGATCTCGGCTTCATCGCCGAGCGCGAGCTGATCTTCGGCACCCACGTCCACATCGGGATCGATTCCGCCGACAAGGCGATCTACGTCGCCGACGGGATCCGCCGCCACCTGCCGCTGCTCCTGGCGCTGTCGTCCAACTCGCCGTTCTGGGAGGGCCGGAACACCGGGATGATGTCGGCGCGCACCCCGGTGTTCCGGGCGTTCCCGCGCCAGGGGGTGCCGCCGCACTACGGAAGCTGGGAGATCTACGCGCGCCGGGTCGGCCAGATGACCGGCTCCGGCGCGATCGACGATTACACCTACCTGTGGTGGGACGTGCGACCACACCCCAACCTCGGCACGGTCGAGACCCGGGTCTTCGACCAGGCGACGCGGATCGAGGACACGGCAGCCTTCGCGGCGCTGACGCAGGCCCTCTCGCACCGCTTCTCGGAGCTGTTCGACGAGGGTGAGCCGCTCGTCGAGGCTCCCTTCGAGCTGATCGACGACAACAAGGTCCGGGCAGCCGTGCGTGGATTGGAGGGCGAGCTCGTCGACTTCGCGCGCGGCGAGCCGGTCGCAGCGACGGAGATGGCGACGGGGCTGATCGCCGAGGTCGAGGCGAACGCCGCCGCCGTCGGCTGCAGCGAGGAGCTCGCGCGGGCCGCCGAGATCGTCGCCGGCGGCACCGGCGCGCGCCGCCAGCTCGACTTCTGCGCGGCCCATGGCGATGATCTGCGGGAGCTCGTCGCGGCCGCGGTCACGCTGACCACCCGCTGATCCGCCCAGCGCCGCCGAAGTATCCTCGCTCTGTGTCACAGGCACCGGAGTTGAGCGTCGTCTGTCGGAGCTGCGGATCGGAGGTCAGCCCTTACGTGACCGAGTGTCCCTACTGCGGACATCGGCTGCGCAAGCGGGCGCCGCGGCTCGAGCGCGAGGGGGACGAGATCAAGGTTCGCGAGAGCCGCCGCGATCGCCGGCGCCGGCGCCGGGCAGAGCGGGCCGCCGAACGGGCCGCGTCGGCCGCCGCCGGGCGCCCGCTCGCGACCGGGGTGACGCTGCTCGCCGGCGCCGTCCTGCTCGTGATCGGCCGCGCGGTGCCGCTCAC
>DASSEM010000145.1:0-12847 GCA_035695265.1 Solirubrobacterales bacterium | reverse complement strand
CTATGACCCGAGCCTGTTCGGCTCCGCCGGCGGGACGGTGCTCGCCTGGGACGTCCAGGTCTATTCGCCCGCTCATCCGGAGATCGTCAAGCAGGTGCTCGTCGACGCCAACGCAGGTGAGGTCGTGAGGATCTTCGAGCTCGTCCACGGGGCGCTCGACCGGCGCATCTGCGACAGCGCCAACGCGAGGACGGCAACGACGAGCTGCACATCGCCGGTCCTCACGGAAGGCGGCACCTACACCGGTGGCGTCGCCGACGTCCAGCCGGTCTACGACTTCGCCGGGCAGACCTACAACTTCTACAACGCCCGGTGGACTCGCGACAGCATCGACGGCGCCGGGATGGCGCTCCGATCGACGGTCCGGTTCTGCACCAACACGACGATCCCCAACCCGACCCCGCCGCCGCCGACGATCTTCCAGGATCCGTGTCCGTACAACAACGCGTTCTTCGCGCCGTTCACGCCGGCGACGGCGAGTCAGGCGTACTACGGCCAGGGAGTCGGCTCCGACGACATCGTCGCCCACGAGATGACCCACGGGGTGACCCAGTTCGAGTCGGCGCTCGTGTACCAGAACGAGTCTGGCGGGATCAACGAGTCGCTCTCCGACGTCTTCGGCGAAGCGCTAGATCTCGTCAATGGTCAGGGGACCGACACGACGGCAACGCGCTGGCAGATCGGCGAGGACAGCTCGCTCGGGCTCCTGCGCGACATGGAGGATCCGACGAGCTTCCAGGACCCGGACAAGATGACGAGCCGCTTCTGGCGATTCGACGCCGGAGACAACGGAGGTGTGCACACGAACAGCGGCGTCAGCAACAAGGCGATGTTCCTGCTCACCGACGGGCAGACGTTCAACACCTTCACGGTCACGCCGATCGGGCTCGAGAAGGCGGTGCGGATCTTCTACGAGGCGCAGGTCAACATCCTCACCACCGGCAGCGACTACGGTGCGCTGGCCAACGCCCTGCGGCAGGCCTGCACCAACCTCACCGGCACGAACGGGATCGTCGCGGCGGACTGCACCCAGGTCAACAACGCTGTCCTGGCGACCGAGATGGACACCGAGGCCGCCGCTCCCGACACCCAGATCGACAGCGGTCCGGGCGCGACCGACGATCCGACGCCGACCTGGACGTTCAGCACGCCGCAGCAGTTCCAGAACCCCACCAACCCCAACAAGCCGGCGGCGACCTGGCAGTGCTCGGTCGACACCGGCACGCCGAGCTGGTCGCCGTGCTCAGGCCCGGGCGGCAGCCACACGCCCGCCGCGAGCCTGGCCGACGGGACCTACACGTTCCGCGTCCGCGGCAGCATCGGCTCCAACACCGACCCAACGCCGGCAACCCGCAGCGTCACGGTCTCGACGGCGGACATGGAGCTCGTCTCGAAGACCGACTCCGCCGATCCGGCCTTCGCCGGCGAGACCCTCACCTACTCGATCACGGCTCGCAACAACGGTGCGGGGACGGCGGAGAACGCCCGCGTGGTCGACGTGCTGCCCGCGGGCACGACCTATCAATCGAGCTCGATCCCGTGCACGGAGGCTCCGGTCGGGACGCTGACCTGCGGGCTCGGCACCCTCGCCGACGACGAGCAGCGCACCTTCACGATCACGGTCGCGATCGCTCGTGACCTGGTCCACAACGCCGGTGCGCCGCTGACGATCAGCAACCAGGCGACGGCCGACTCCGACCGTTTCGACCGCGACGCGAGCAACGATGCCAAGAGCCAGTCGACGCTGGTCAAGGCGAAGGCCGACCTCGGCATCGTCAGCTTCGCGGCTGCGAGCCCGCCGACCGAGCTGACCGTCGGCCAGCCGGTGACCGTCGCCCTGAACAAGGTGATCAGAAACGACGGCCCGTCGGCACCGATGGACGTCAGGGTCGTCCGCGGCGCCTCGGCAACGCCGAACGCCACGGTGACGCCGACCTCGACCTCCCATGTCGAGGGCGCGCTCGGCTATCAGGAGGAGCGCACCGTGACGGAGCAGTTCGAGGTGCGCTGCACCGGCGGCGGCCCGGCGACGTTCACGTTCACCAACGCGATCTCGCCCGACCGTCCCGACGACACCGACCCGAACACGGCCAACAACAACGCTCAGACGTCGTTCACGGTCGAGTGCATCGTCCCGGTGGCGATCAACATCCACCCGGGCAGCGTCACGAACCCGGTCAACCTGAAGTCCAAGGGCCTGATCCCGGTTGCGGTGCTGACCACGACGGCGGGCGAGTACGGCCTGCCGCTGGCCTTCGACGCCACCAGCATCCTGCCGCTGAGCACGCGCTTCGGCCCGAAGCCGGTGGTGACCGCCGGCGGCGGAGCTCCCGAGTCGCATTCACGCGGGCACATCGAGAACGCGATCGAGCGCTCCGACGAGAGGAGCCGGGACGGCGACCTCGACATGATCCTGCACCTCGACATCCAGCGGTCGTCCCTGAGTGCGGGTTCGACTCAGGCCTGCGTGCGCGGCCGATTCGGTCCTAGCAACATGGTCTTCGAGGGGTGCGACTCGATCACGATCGTGCCGTAAGCGGATCGACGGCGCCGGCCGGCGCTGCAGCCACGGCTTTGCGACCGGCTCGCGCCGGCTTCACCCGCCGGACGGTGACCGGGGTCCCGTGCCGCGGAACCAGGGTGATGCCGCGCATCACGACCGGCTCGCGGTCCGCCCGCTCCGGCTCGAGGCCGACCCGGGAGACGACCGTGCGGATCACCTCTGCCATCTCGGCCTGGGCGAGCGCCGCGCCGATGCAGCGGCGGATGCCACCTCCGAACGGCAGCCAGGCGTATGACTTCGCCCCCTCGTCGACGAAGCGCTCGGGTCGGAACCGCTGAGCCTGCGGGTAGAGGTCCTCGCGGAGCTGGACGGCCGCGATCGCGGGATAGACGCGGATCCCTGCGGGCAGGTCCCAGCCGCCGATCGTCCGCGGCCTGGTCAGCGTCCGCTCGGCGGCGTCGATCACCGGGCGCAGCCGCAGCGTCTCGGCGACGACTGCATCGAGGTAGGTGTCGTCGCGATCGTCGAGCTCGTCGCGCAACCGTTCGAGCACTTGGGGCTCGTGCAGCAGCAGGTCGAATGCGAAGGCGAGGCCGGTGGCGGTCGTCTCGTGGCCGGCGAGCAGCATCGTCATCAGCTCGTCGCGGAGCTCGACGTCGCTCATCGCTCCGCCGTCGGGATCGCGGGCGCAGAGCAGCAGCGAGAGCACGTCGGTGCGGTCCTCGAGGTCGGCCTGCCGCCGGCGGCGGGCGATCTCCTCGTAAAGGAGCGCGTCGGCCGCGGCGAGCCGGCGCTGGAACCGTCCCCAGGGGCTGAAGCGCCCGAGGTCGCGGTGCAGGGCGCTCGGCAGGAGGAAGGTCGTCTGCAGGTCGAGCAGCGAGACCAGGGCGCCGCGGAGCCGCTCGATACGCTCGCGCTCGGTGACGCCGAAGACGGCTCGAACGATCACCTCGAAGGTGAGCGCCCGCATCCGCCCGCGGAGGGCGAAGCGCTCGCCGCCCCTCCAGCGGTCGACCTCGGCCGCGGCGACCTCGGCGATCACGGCGCGGAAGCTCTGGATCGCCGAACCCTGGAATGGCGGCAGCAGCAGCTTGCGCTGTCGTAGGTGCTCACGCCCGTCGAGGATCAGCACCGACCGCTCGCCGAGCACGGGGGAGAGGGGCTCGTTGGCTTCCCCTGCGTGGAGGTCGGACTGATCGCCCGTGAACATCTCGCGGATCGCCTCCGGATCGGCGACGTAGACGCCGACGCCGAACACGAGGAGGGGAACGGTGAAGACGTCGCCGTAGCGCTCGCGCCAGCCGACCAGGGACTCGAGCGGCCGTTCCATCAGCCGCACCGTGTTGACCGCAGCGGGCGCCCGTGGCCCCGGCGGCAGTGACCCGTATGCACGCCGACCCTTCACCTGCCTCACGATCGCAGATCAGGGCCGCACGGCCGCGACGAGGGCCGGGGTAATCCGTGGACGGAGGTAAGAACCGCTGCCCGGTCGTCGCAAAGGCCGGCAATGGGATCTCTGGAAGCAGCCACCCCAATCGATGTCCTGCCGCTTGCGAGCGGCCACCAGGGCCCCGTCGCGCCCGCTCCTTCGATCGATCGCGCCCGCGCCGAGGCCGCGGCGGGCGAGCTGCTCGAGGCGCTCGCGATCGACACCGACGACGAGAGCCTCCGCGAGACGCCGCGGCGTCTCGTCGACGTCTACGCGGAGCTTCTGTCCCCGGCGCCGTTTCGCCCGACCACGTTCCCCAACGACGGCGGCTACGACGAGCTAGTCGTAGCCCGCGGGATCCCCTTCCACTCGCTCTGCGAGCACCACCTCCTGCCGTTCGTCGGGGTCGCCCACGTCGGCTACCTGCCCGGCGAGCGCATCGTCGGCCTCTCGAAGCTGGCCCGGGTCGTCGATTTCTACGCCCGCTCCCTGCAGGTCCAGGAGCGGCTGACGACACAGATCGCGCGCTGGCTGGAGGACGAGCTCAGCCCGAAGGGGGTCGGTGTCGTCCTCGAGGCCGAACACACCTGCATGTCGCTGCGCGGCGTCCAGAAATCGGGCACCACGACGGTGACATCGGCGCTCTACGGGGTAGTCCGAGATGACCAGCGCACCCGAGGCGAGTTCCTTTCACTGACCAGGAGGCACGACTGATGAGCGATGAGCGACACGTGATCGTCGGCGGCGGGCTCGCCGGCGCCAAGGCGGCGGAGGCGCTGCGCGCGGAGGGCCACGCGGGCGAGATCGTCCTGATCGGCACCGAGGACGAGCTCCCCTACGAGCGCCCGCCGCTCTCGAAGGACTACCTGCGCGGTGAGGCGAAGCGGGAGGACGCCCGGGTCCACCCCGAATCGTTCTACCGGGACGGGTCGATCGAGCTGCGCACCGCGACGAGCGTGACCGCGATCGATCCGGGCGCCCGCGAGGTCGAGCTCGACGGCGGCGAGCGGCTCGGCTGGGACAAGCTGCTGCTTGCGACCGGGTCGGAGCCGCGGCGGCTGGAGCTGCCGGGCTCCGAGCTCGACGGCGTCCTCTACCTGCGCGAGCTCGACGACGCCGACGCGATCGCCACCCGGCTCGAGCCCGGTGCCCGCCTCGCCGTGATCGGGGCTGGCTGGATCGGGTCGGAGGTGGCGGCCTCGGCTCGCCAGCTCGGTGCCGAGGTCGAGATCGTCGAACGGGCGGCACGGCCGCTCGAGCACGTGCTCGGCGCCGAGGCATCCGACTTCTACGCGCGCGTCCATCGTGAGCACGGGGTCACGCTCCACGCCGGCGCCGAGCTCGAGCGCTTCGAGGGGACGGGGCAGGTCGAGGCGGTGCGGCTCGGCGACGGCGCCACGATCGACTGCGACCTCGTCGTCGTCGGCGTCGGGATCGCACCGCGGACCGGGCTCGCCGAGGCGGCCGGGCTCGAGGTCGACGACGGCATCGTCACCGACGAGCGGCTCGCGACGAGCGCGCCCGGGATCTTCGCATGCGGCGACGTGGCCAATGCCCAGCACCCGTTCTACGGTCGCCGGTTGCGAGTCGAGCACTGGGCGAACGCGTTGCACCAGCCGGAGACGGCGGCGCGGGCGATGCTCGGCAAGGACGCGAGCTACGAACGCATCCCGTACTTCTTCTCCGACCAATACGACGTCGGCATGGAGTACGCCGGCTTCGCGACCGAGTGGGACCGGATCGTCTTCCGCGGCGACCCCGACGGCGGCGAGTTCATCGCCTTCTGGCTGCAGGACGGCCGCGTCGTTGCCGGCATGAACGTGAACGTCTGGGACGTGACCGACCAGATCCAGGAGCTGATCCGCTCGCGGCGCGAGGTCGAAGCCGCCCGCCTCGAGGACCCCGACGAGTCGCTCGAGGGCTTGCTCGACGGAGCGGGCGAGGAGTAGGGGTAAGGATCGGCGCCGGCTCGGCGCGAACAGGGTGATGACGGCCCCGATCGCAGCAACGCTCACCGAGCCACTCGCAGCGCCTCCCCGGCGGCGGCTCGCGCTGGTCGACGGGGGCTATCCTCGGCTCGTGACCGATCCGGCGCTCGGCGCGCAACCGGCGACGACCCGCGAGGAGCACTCGTCGCGCTGGTGGCTTGAGACGCTGCGCTCATCGGGAGCCGAACGTGAGCGGGCCGTTGCCCTGCTGCATGACCTGATGCTGCGCGCCGCGCGCTTCGAGCTCGGTCGCCGGCGGGCGGCGCTCGCCCACGTCCGCGGCGAGGAGCTAGACGACCTGGCGGTCCAGGCCGCCGACGACGCCGCGGTCGCAGTCCTCGGCAAGCTCGACGATTTCCGCGGCGCCAGCCGGTTCACGACCTGGGCCTACAAGTTCGCGCTGCTCGAGGCGGGGGTGCGGCTTCGCCGCCGCGCCTGGCAGGAGCGCGAGGTCGTGCTCGATCCCGATGGCTGGACCGCCTTCGCGAGCGGCGATGGGAGCGCGCAGGTGATGCTCGAGGGCTCCGAGCTGCTCGAGCGGCTGAAGGCGGCGATCGACGGGACGCTGACCGCGCGCCAGCGGCGGGTCTTCATCGCCCTGGCGCTCAACGAGGTGCCGATCGACGTCCTCGCCGAGCGCCTCGGCTCGACTCGGGGCGCGCTCTACAAGACGCTTCACGACGCCCGCCGGAAGCTCCGGCGGGCGCTCGCGGCCGAGGGGCTCGCCGTGCCCGGCACCGAAGGGGAGGCCTTGCGATGAGCGTTCCCGGCCAGCGACGCGACGAGGCGCTCGAGCGCCTGCTCGGACCGGTCGCCCCGGAGGTGAGCTGCGAGCGCTGCTTCGAGCTCCTCGACGAGTACGTCGAGCTCGAGCTCGCGGGGGCCGACGCCGACCGCCGCCTGCCGGGTCTGCGCGCCCACCTCGACGGCTGCCCGGCGTGCCGCGAGGACCACGAGAGCCTCCGCGCGTTCGTAGCCGCAGACGCAGCGGACGCGGACTGAGCCTCAGGGCAGCGTCCGCTCGAGCCAGTCGCGGGAGGGCGAGATCGTCGCCGGGTCGATCTGGTGGGCGACCTCGGACTCGTGGTATTCGACCGGCAGGCCGGCGCCCTCCAGGAGGTCGCGGGCGGCGTGGGCGAAGTCGGCCGAGATCACGTTGTCGAGGCGGCCGTGGGCGATGAGGGCGGAGAGATCGACACGGTCGGCGATCGAGGGCTCCCAGCCGTCCACGGTCGGGATGAAGCCGCTGAAGGCGAGAATGCCGGCCGGAGCCGGCCGGTCGCTCGCGAGGCCGAGCGAGTAGCTCATCACCGCTCCCATCGAGAAGCCGCCGAGCACGGTCCGCTCGGGACCGATGCCGAGCCGCTCCCAGGTCCGGTCGTGGAAGTCGGCGAGCGCCGCGAAAGAGGCGTCGAACGTCTCCGGGTCGGGGTGGCCGACGCGCGGGACCGTGTACCAGTGGCGGCCGGGCCAGCCGGACAGGCGCAGCGGGCCGCCGGGCGTGATCACGTGGAGGCGGCGGGCCGGGTCGATGACCTCGGCGAGCCCGATCAGGTCGCGCTCGTCGGCACCGCGGCCGTGATGGAGGAAGAGCAGCCCGGCCGGCTCGCCGGCCGCCGGCCGCTCGTTGAAATCGAGGCCCACGGTGGCCACGATAGCCCCGCGAACGGGTGGCCGGCCGGCTCGAGGCCGCCTGAATATCGGAGCCCGAGGTGGGTAGCGCAATTGGTGAGCAAGCGATACGCGAAAGGAGAAGAGATGTCCGAGGAGCTGCAAGGCAAGAAGGTCGCCGTCCTGGTCGCCAACGAGGGCGCCGAGCAGGTCGAGTTGACCGAGCCGCTGCGGGCGGTCCGCGAGGCCGGAGCCGATGTCGACCTGCTCGCCCCCGAAGCGGGTCAGATCCAGGCCTTCAACCACCTCGACAAGGCGGACCGGTTCCCGGTCGACCGGACCGTGGCCGAGGCCGATGCATCCGACTACGACAGCCTGATCCTGCCCGGCGGGGTGGCGAACCCCGACTACCTGCGCACCGACGAGGACGCGGTCGAGTTCGTCCGCGCCTTCTTCGAGGCGGGCAAGCCGGTCGCCGCGATCTGCCACGCGCCGTGGACCCTGATCGAGGCCGGCGTGGTCGACGGTCGCACCCTGACCTCCTTCCCGAGCCTGCAGACCGACCTCCGCAACGCGGGAGCCGAGTGGGTGGACGAAGAGGTCCACGTCGACGAGGGCCTGATCACGAGCCGCCGTCCCGATGACCTGCCGGCGTTCTGCGCCAAGGTCGTCGAGGAGATCGCCGAGGGCGTGCACGCCGAACAGCACGCCTGAGGCTGAGGCTGAGGCTGCGCGCCGCGGACGCGGCGGCGCCTCAGCGCGGTTTCATCCGCGGGTCGTCCTAGATTCGCGGATGTGACCGCCTACGACGTCAGCGAGTGGTCTGATCTGTTCGTCGCCACCGCCGGCGCCACCGCAGCGTTGTCAGGGCTCGTCTTCGTCGCCGTCTCGATCAACATCGAGCGGATCCTCAAGAACGAGGGCGTTCCCGACTTCGCGATGGTCACCCTGCTGCTGTTGCTCGGGGTGCTGATGGTCTCGCTGGTCGGGCTGATCCCCGGCCAGAGCGTTGCGGCATTCGGCTGGGAGTTGATCGGCGGCGGGCTCCTGTGGGCGCTGCTGGTCGGAACCCGGATGCGCGCCAGCGTGCCCGCCGTCGGCGAGCGGTATCTCGCCTCGCGGGTGATCCTGCCGCTGCTCGGTTCGCTACCGCTGCTCGTCGGCGCGATCAGCCTGATCGCGGGGAGCGGCGGCGGCCTCTACTGGATCGTCGCCGGGATCGTCACCACGATCTTCGCGGCCGTCGTCAACGCCTGGATCCTGCTCGTCGAGATCCTCCGTTAGATCACCTGGGACCCGACGGCGGCGGGCGGCAATGACCGCAGGCCGCCGGCGGCGGCGAGGAAGTCGCGCTCGACCCGGGTCACGGTCCGGCTCGCCCAGCGCGGCGAGAGCAAAGCCCCCAGCGCGCCGGCGAGGACGGCGAGGCGACCGCCGGGGCCGGGCCACGGGCGGTGCCCGGTTCGCGCCGCACAACCTCGGTAGTGGAGGTCGGTGAAGAGCAGCATCAGCACCGCCGCGGTCCGGATCTTCGCCGTGCCGCCGAGGTCGAGCCGCTCGAAGAGGCGCCGGTAGGCGCCCGCCCGCCCGAGCGCCAATCGCATGAAGTCCTCGCGAGCGGCGCGGACGGCTGCTTCGGCGGCGGGGCTGCTCGGCAGGGCGCCGAGGTACGGCGCAAGCGACGGGTGATAGGCGATTCCCCGGGCGAGGTCGGCCTCGATGTCCCGGGTCACGTTGGCGAGCTGGATCATCTCGCTCGCCTCGAAGGCGTCGGCGCGGACCGGCGCCGGGCAGTCGCCGTCGTTGATCAGCTCGATCACGAAGACCGCCGGGTGGCCGATCACGCCGCGGCAGTAGCGGCTCAGCTGCTCCTCGCCAGCGAGGACGCCGCGCTGACGCTCGAACGCCTCGCTCGCCCAGGTCATCTCCGCCGCCATCGCGGACACGAGCCGGCCGATCCGCTCGCGGACTGGTCCATCGAGAGTCGCGAAGACGTCGTCGACGAGCGCGCAGCGCGCGATCAGGAGCTGATGGACGCGGTCGCGGTCGTCGCGGGCGAGGCTGCCGGCGATCGGCTCGGGCGCCGGCATCGGGTCGCGGTCGAAGCGCGCCGCGAAGCGCTGCAGCCCGGCCGCGCGTGCCCCGGGATCGCCGATCAGGTCCTCGTAGGTGTCGAGCATCCGGCAGTAGAGGTAGGCGACCGCCGCCGCCCGCGCCTGCTCGCGCGGGAGGACCACGATGCTCGCGGCGAAGCTGCGGGCGGCGTGGGGGAGGACTCGCCAGAGGAACCGCTCCGGCCGGCGCTCGGCGGCGAGCGCTTCGAGGTCGGGGCGTCGCCGGTCGACCGTGAGGCCTCGCAGGAGCAGTACCGGGCCGAGCGATCCCAGCGGTCGCATCGTCCGACCGTAGCCGACCTAGCGCCGGTGTAGGTAGCGCTTGCCCTGGCGGTGGACCAGGTCGACCAGGTTGCCCAGCGCGACGTTGGCGTCGAGCAGGTGAAGCCCCCAGGCCGGCGTCGGCGAGGGGGTGAGGACCTGAGCGCCGGCGATCGGCGAGATCATCAGGGCGTCGGCCCCGTTGGCATGCACGCACTCACCCCGGTAGTGGTCCCGGGGAACGAGCCACGGCGTGTCCGCGGTCGGCGCCGGGCCGCCGTACATGATCGTGATCCCGACGCCGAGGGTGCCGGGGAACGGCTCGCTGCGGGCGATCGTCTCGAGGTGGGCCGAGCCGCCGCCGAGCGCCGCCGGGTTCGTGCAGGCGACGCGGTAGTCGCTCGGGTCGGCGCCCTTCGGCAGCGAGACGAGGGCACCGTCGGGGCGCCCGAAGACGGCGTCGCCGGGCGGCGTCTGGTTGAAGGTCGAGAAGGCGACCACGCAGCCGAACCGGCGGGCCGAGCGGCAGAGCGGCGTGCGCCGGAACGTGCCGCCGACGCGCTCACCCTCGGGGACGACGACGTTGCCGCCGAGCAGCAGCGCCGAGATCAGCTTGCGCCGCTGCGAGCGCTTGCGCTCGATCTCGGTCCGCAGGAGCTGGCTGAGCATCCCGGTCCCCTGCGAGTGGCCGATCAGGACGACGCCGCGGCCGTGGTTGTAGCGGCGCAGGTAGGTGCGCCATGCGGCGAGGACGTCGCCGTACGCGATCTCCGCGGCTTCCGGGTCGACCCCGTCGCCGCCGATCGCCCGCAGAGTGAGCTGCCGGTAGACGGGCGCATAGACGCGGCACGTCTGCGAATAGCGCGCCGCCTGGTACTGGGCGATCGCGGTCTGCTGCGGGTCGATGTGCTTGTTGGCGTTGTCGGTCTGCTGCTCGCTGACCGTCGGGTAGACGTAGAAGCAGTCGTACTTCGGCTTGCGCGCGTTCCGCGGCCGCTCGACGGTCGCGGTGCCGTCGACCGCGAACCTCGTCGTCTTCAGGCTGTCCCTGCAGGGATTGGGCCGCTCACCGGGCTTGCAGAGCCACTTCGTCTTCGCCCCGGCATCCGCCGGCGCCAGCGCGATCGCGACCAGCGCCGCGAGCGCGGCGAGCAGCGCCGCCGCCGGATGCACCCGCCCTCCGTTCGCCCTTGCTCCGATCCCGCCGTTCGCGTTCATCCCGCTCCTTCCCGCCTGACAGCCCCGTGGTCGGCGGCAACCCTAGCGCCCAGCCGGCGGTCCCGACGCCAGTTCGCAGCGGCGATCTCACGAAACGCCGACCTGAGGCGTTAGGCAGGATGAACGCGATGGCAACCGCTTCGACACCGATCCCCTTCCAGGCTCTGATCGAGGCCCACGCCGGCGCCGTCGCCGCGTTCCTGCGCGGGATGCTGCCGGCCGACGACGTCGATGACGCCCTCCAGGAGACGCTGCTGGCGGCGCTGCGGGGCTATCCGCGCTTCGACGGCGCCAATCCACGGGCGTGGCTTCTGACGATCGCCCGCCGCAAGGCGATCGACGAGCACCGGGCGCAATCCCGCCGCCCGGGGTCGCTGGATGAGCCCGATGCGCTTCCCGCCGGCCGGGGCGGGGACGGAGAGCGCGACGGTGAGCTCTGGGGCCGCGTCGCGTCGCTGCCGCCGAAGCAGCGGGCGGCGATCGTCCTCCGCTTCGCGCTCGATCTCCGCTACCGCGAGGTCGGCGCCGCGCTCGACTGCTCGGAGGCGGCGGCGCGCCGGAGCGTTCACGAGGGGGTGCGCAGCCTGCGCGCTGCGCTCGAACCGATGACCGCGACCAGCCAGGAGGAACGACGATGAGCACCGAGACCGACATCCACGACGCCGCCCGGGCGGCGACCGCCGGCGAGCTCGACCTCGAGGCGCTGAGCGCCGCGGTCGGCGAGCGGGCGGCCGACGAAGGCATCCTCGACCTTGCCTATGCCCGGATGGACTCGCCGCTCGGCGAGCTGCTGGCGGTGAGCACGCCGGACGGGCTCGTCCACCTCGGCTACCCGAACCGGCCGCTCGACGCTCAGCTCGAGGGACTGGCGCAGCGGATCTCACCGCGGATCGTCGAGTCGCCGCGGCGGCTCGACGAGGTCCGCAGCGAGCTCGACGAGTACTTCGAGGGCCGCCGCCGCCGGTTCGACCTGGCGCTCGACTGGCAGCTCACCGGCGGCTTCGTCCGCGCCGTCCTCGAGCGGACCGCGTCGATCCCGTTCGGCGAGACCCGCACCTACGGCGAGGTCGCCGCCGCGGCCGGCAGCCCCCGCGCCTTCCGCGCGGCCGGCAGCGCCCTCGGCGCCAACCCGATCCCGATCGTCGTCCCCTGCCACCGCGTGCTGCGCAGCGGCGGCGCCCTCGGCGGCTACGGCGGCGGGCTCGACGCCAAGCGCGAGCTGCTCGAGCTCGAGGGCGTCATGTAGACGTGATCTAGCGGGCGGGCATCGTCGCCGACGGTCGTGTCATCGACTCCGCATGCGGTGCACGATCGCACTACCGATCCGATCGGACCCCGCCGTTGGAAAGATGGCGCGGCGGACTCGATCATCTAGCCTGACCGGGGCTATGTTCCCCGCCGCCGACCTCGACTCGGTCCTCGCCGAATGGTTGCCGCCGCTGTCGTTGATCGTCATCGCCGTCGCTTACGCGATCCGGATGATCCGGCTCGGCGATGCGGGCCGGCCGGTGCCGCGCCGGCGGCAGGCGTTCTTCCTCGGCGGGCTCATCGCGCTGGCGATCGCCTACGTCTCCCCGGTCGACGACCTCTCCGACGAGCTGCTGACCTGGCACATGGTCCAGCATCTCCTGATCATCGACATCGCGGCTCTGCTGTTCGTGCTCGGGCTGACCGGGCCGCTGATGCAGCCGCTGCTGGCGCTGCGGGGCTTCCGCTGGATGCG
>DASSEM010000144.1:0-2042 GCA_035695265.1 Solirubrobacterales bacterium | reverse complement strand
GAGCACCGGCCACCAGAGCGGCAGCGAGGTGTCGATCCGCTCGACGATTCCCGGGAAGCGGTCGATCAGGCCCTCCTGGAAGCGCGGGTCGAAGATGAACCCGGTCTGGGCGGCGTCGTGATGGGCGAGGACGACGATCGTCCGCTCGGCGTCGCGATCGCCGGCCTCGGCGATCACGTTCCAGGTCGTCCGCTCGGGACGGGTCAGCCTCCGGAACGGCCGGGCGCCGTTGGAGATGTCGTCGGCGATCAGACCGGCGACGGCCGCCCCGGCGATCGCTCCGAGCCGGCGGCCGCGGCGCGTCGTCGCGGCAATGCCGGCGGCGGCTCCGGCCGCGGAGAGAGCCGCGACCACGCCGGCGAAGTCGCCGCGGAACTTCGCCTCCTCGATCCGGGCCGGAGCGCCGGCGGCGGTCAGGCGATCGGCGATCCAGTGGGCGGCCTGCCGCTCGCCTTCGGAGCCGGCAGCCCGCTCGATCGGGGCGAGCGACTCGATCACCTCGCGCAGGGTCGCCTCCGGGGTCCGGGCGGCACCCGGCGTCAGCTCTGAGTTGGTGGTCACCGGCGGGACAGGCTATTGCGAACGCTGCTCGGGCAGCCGTGCCTGATCGCCGACCGCGGTCAGCTCGCGGTTGAGCCGCCGCATCGCCGCCCGGTAGAGCGGCGGGCAGAGCGACTGCAGCAGGAAGAGGACGCGGATGTCCCGCGAGGTGAAGACCAGATAGCGACCGCGCTCGACCGCATCGAGGATCAGCTCGCCGACCCGCTCGGGCGAGACGGCGTGGCGGCGGAAGCGCTCGGTCAGCTTCCGGACGGCGGGATGGTCGCGATCCACGTCGACGATCTCGACCGTCTCGACCAGCGGGGTGTCCACGGCGCCGGGGCAGACGAGGCTGACGCCTATCCCGTAGGGCTCGAGGTCGAACCGCAGCACCTCGGAGACGCCGCGCAGGCCGAACTTGGCGGCGCTGTAGGCGGCGTGCCACGGCAGGCCGACCAGCCCGGCGGACGACGAGACGTTGACGAGGTGACCGCCGCGCCCGGCGGCCATCATCGCCGGCACGAAGGCCTCGATCACGCTGATCGGAGCCATCAGGTCGACCTCGACCATCTTCCGCCAGTGCTCGTCGGTGAGCCGGTCGACCCGGCCCCAGGTCGAGATGCCGGCGACGTTCATGACGACGTCGAGGCTGCCGTGATCGGCATGGACCGCCGCCGCGAAGCCCTGAACCGCATCACGGTCGGTGAGGTCCAGGGCCTCGCTGTGGAGGACCCGGCCGCCGCGGCGATCGATCTCGGCCGCGGTCGCCGCGAGCTGCTCCGCCTGGATGTCGGTGAGGACGACCGTGGCGCCGCGCGCCGCCGCCTCGATCGCGGCCGCGCGGCCGATCCCGCCGGCTGCGCCGGTCACGAGCACCTTGCATCCCGCCACGGGGCCGCTCATCGGTGCACGTCCGATTCGATCCCGAGCGAGTTGATCAGCCCCGCCAGCATCCGGTAGTGGCCGGCGAGCATGCAGAGCTCGACCAGGTCGCGGTCGGAGAGCTGGCGCCGCAGCTCGGAAAAGGTGCCGGGCCCGATCGCGTCGGCGGCGAGGAGCTCGTCGACGGCTCGGAGCAGTAGCGCTTGGCGGGTCGAGAACGGCCCGGCGGAGACGTCGTCGGCCGCGGCGGCCTCGACCTGCTCGACGGTCAGCCCGGCGGCAAGTCCCATACGCCGGTGATGGACCGCCTCGTACTCGGCCCCGGTCAGGTGCGAGACGCGGAGGATCACGAGCTCGGTGTCCCGGCGCGGCAGCCCGCCTCCCGGCATCAGGGCCCCGGCGAAGAGGAGCCAGCGTCGGAACAGCCCCCGGTTGCGCCCCATCGTCGTGAATAGGTTCGGCGGCTGCCGCGTCCGCGCGAGCCGGCCGGCGAGCCGGACGAGCAGCGAGTTGACCGGCCCGAGCTCGTCGCGTTCGGCCGGGCCGACCCGCGGGCCGCCGGAGGCGACGTCGGAATCGTGCGGACCGCTCATCTGGTCAGCCGCTCGAGCAGGTAGAGG
>DASSEM010000143.1:0-5599 GCA_035695265.1 Solirubrobacterales bacterium | reverse complement strand
TCGAGACGACGCCGGGACCGGGTAGCTCGACCGCGAGCTTCGCCGTGCCGTGCTGCCGGTCGCGCTTCAGCTTCCCGAAGCTGAACTCGTTCGACGGCGGGGGCGGTGGCGGAGGAGGTGGTGGCGGCGGAGGAGGCGGTGGTGGGGTGGCGACGACGTGCGGCGCGCTCGTCGCCGTGGTCGACCCGGCCGCGTTGGCGGCGGTGGCGAGGCAGCGGTAGGTGCCCGCCGCGGTCGCCGTGATCGAGCTCGAGTCCGCTCCCGGCAGGTCCGCGCCGTCGCGGGTCCAGCGGTAGGAGACGCCGCCCTCGGGCGCCCGGTACATGAGCGCCTCGATCACGTCGCCGGCCCAGCTCGGAGCGGAGCAGTCGAGGGCCGTGCCCGGCTCGGAGCCGCCGCTCACCACGGGCGCCGCGGCCGCCGCCGGCTGCTTGAGGATGGACGGCAGGTTGGGCTTGGTGAGGGTCGTGCCGGAGGTGTCGAGGTCGTCGCCGCCGGTGCCGTCGAGCTTCGCCCAGCCGATCCCGTCCGAGAACCAGTTGGCCCAGTAGATGCGCTGCGTGTCGGTGTCGATCGCGACTCCGTGGACGCCGCGCGCGTCCGCGCCGGTCGTGCTCAGGGTCGAGACGCCGGTGCCGTCGAGGTTCGCGAACTGGATCAGGTGCCTCTCGCCGAAGTCGGACCAGTAGATCTTCCCGGTCGCGGAGTCGATCGCAGTTCCCTCGGGACCCTCGGCGGGCGCGGGGCCGATGTCGATCAGGTCGCCGTCGCCGGAGCCGTCCAGATTCGCGTAGGAGATCGTCTTGCCGAGCCCGTCGGCGAAGTTCGACCAGTAGAGGCGACCCGTCGCCGGGTCGATCGTCATTCCCCGCGGCTCGTCGAGGGTGGCGCTGGTGATCGTGAGGTCTTCGCCGGCCCCGCCGGTGCCGGTGTTGTCGAGCTGCGCCTTCGCGATCGAGCTGGCGGTCCCGTCGTGGTTCGGCCAGTACAGGGTTCCGTAGGGCCCGTCGGTCGGGTCGATCGCGAGCCCGTGCGGGCCGGCGATCGTCGCGCCGGTGATGGCGAGGTCACCGCCGCCGGAGCCGTCGAGGTTCGCGTAGGAGAGCGTCGTGCCCGTGTGGTTGGCCCAGTTGGCCCAGTAGACGCGCCCGTGAGCGGGGTCGATCGTCAGGCCCATCGGCCCGTCGACCGTCGCCCCGGTCGTGTTGACCGTGCCGCCGGCGCCGCTGCCGTCGAGGTTGGCCCAGCCGATCGTGTCGGCCTCGAAGTTCGACCAGTAGATCCGGTCAGCGGCGTGGGCGCCAGGGGCGAGAAGCAGCGCCGCAAGCGCGGCGAGGCAGACCCCGAGCAGCCACCGGCGCCACCGTGAGGCGGGGCCGCTGCTCATTCGTGTCGTGTTGAGGTATGGCGCATCCGGTCACCTTCCTCGGCTTCGCCCCCGGCGGCGGCGCCGCCGCGGCCGGGAAGGTTAGCCGACGAGCGCGCCGATCAACTCCGGACGAGCCGGCGGCCGAGGCCGATCGCGGTCATCAGCCAGGCGGCGAGCGCGATCGCGAAGAAGACGTGCGGCAGCGGGTCGAGGAAGTCGAAGTTCATCGCATCCTCCATCTCGTAGGTGCCGACCGCGTACATGCCGAGCGGGAAGACGGCGCCCCAATAGAGCGGGTCGTAGGTGAGCGGCTGGCGGCGGAAGCCGTAGCGCCAGACAGCGAGGATCGCGATCATCGGGATCCACCAGCTCCCGGTCGCCCAGTAGAAGACCGTGAAGCCCTCCAGAAACGGCCGCAACGACTGCAGGAACGGGGCATCGGGGGTGTTCGTGATCAGCAGCGCCCCGGCCAGGGTCGAGATCGCCATCGCGCCCATGTTGATCCAGTAGGGCGGCGCCAGGTCGGAGGGTGAGAAGCGGAAGAACGTGTAGCGGTAGAAGATCAGCGAGACGATCCAGATGTAGAGCATCCCGCCCCAGAGCCACATCGAGAGCGCCGCGAAGTTGGCGTGCATGCGCAGCGGCTGGCCCCAGTGGGCGGCGAGGAGCGCGGTCAGGACCGCGATCGCCTGGGTCGCGACGACGCTCAGCAGCCAGCCCCCGTTGATTCCCTCCGCCAGCGACGGCTTCTCAGACTTGATCGTGATCGCGGTGAAGACGGTGTAGGTGAGGACGACCCAGAGCACCGCGGCGATCGCGAGCAGCACCGTCGCGATCGTGAAGTGCTCGGCGATCAGGATCGCCTCGGTGCCGAGCACGCAGGTGCCGGCGACGATCGTGAAGAAGCCGAACGTAACCCGGTGGTCGGTGAGGTCGCGCACGAGCGCCTTCCGGTGGCGGGCGACCCGGACGATCGTCAGCGCCCAGAGGACCAGGTAGGCGACGACGTTGAACGCGAAGAGGGCGACGGCGACCGGCTCGACGTCGAGCAGGTGCGCCCCGACCGCGACGATCCCGGTCGCCATCACGAGCGCGAAGTAGGACGGCGAGAGCTCCGCCGCCGCCCTGTCCACCTGCCCCGCCATCGGCTTCAGCCGGTCGGGGGCGACAGATCGCGGGTGCGCATGCCGGGAAGCTATTGGGCCGGGACCGGGTTTGCGAGCGGGCGAGCCTGCCGTGTAGGTTGCCGCGCGTGGGCGGGCAGGGCACCGAGGAGATCGCACCGGGCCTGTGGAGCTGGGCGCGCCGCCATCCGGAGTGGCACCCGGGCGATTTCGGCGCCGAGGTCGTCGCCTTCATGGCGGCGGCCGATCGCGAGACCCTGCTGATCGATCCGCTGCTCGACGACGACGACCCGGCGTGGGAGCTGGTCGCCGCGACGGGTTCGGGGCCGGTCCGGGTCCTGCTCACGATCACCTACCACGTGCGCAGCGCCGAGGCGGTCCGCGACCGCTTCCGGGGGGAGCGCGAGGTCACGATCCACGGCCATCCCGCGGTTGCCAAGCGGCTCGCCTCGGGTGCTGGGTTCGTTCCGTTCGCGCCCGGCGACGAGCTTCCGGGCGGCGTCAGCGCCCACTCGATCGGCAAGCCGCGGCGCTACGAGACGCCGCTTCTGATCCCCTCCCACCGCGCGCTCGTCTTCGGCGACGCGGTCGTCGGCACCGACGCGGGCCCGCGGATCTGGTCCGGGGAGAAGGTCGACGAGCGGGTCGCCCGCTTCTACGCCGAGAAGTTCGCGCCGACGCTGTTGCCCCTGCTCGAGCTCGGCTGGGACCGGCTGCTGTTCACGCACGGCCCCTCGGTCCTCACCGGCGGCAAGGACGGCCTCCGCGAGGCCATCGAGGCGCCGGTCTGGCACCACCGCAGCTGAGCGGCAGCCCGGCTAACGGTCCTCGTCCTCGGTTCCCTCTTCCTCGTCGTCGGCGTAGAGGCTCTCGGAGGCGACCTCCTGAAAGCGCCGGTTCCAGAGCTTGATCTCGAGGAAGTGGTCGTCGCCGAAGCCGTGGACGGCGTCGACGGCGAGCAGGGTGAACCGGCCGTCGTTGACCGCCGCCTGGTCGAGGACCTCGTCGTCGAGCTCGGCCGTCGCCGCCAGCGCCCCGCGGACCAGCGGCGTCCCCCAGATCAGCGTGATCTCGCCGCCGCGGCCGCCGTCGCCGCGCCACTCGCCGATCACGTCGTCGTTGAGGTCGACCTGCCAGTCGGGGTTGGCCGCCGCGGTGACGTCGGTGAAGTCCGCCGTCGCGGTCATCTCCGCGGGCTCGCCCTCGCCCTCGCCGTCCGCCTCGTGGCGAAACGAGACGTGGCCGAAGAACTCCGGGGTCGCCCCGTCCACGGCGGCGGCGCCGGGGGCGACGGCCGGCACGTAGGTGCGCCCGCCCCAGGTCCGCTCCGGGAAGAAGCGGATCGATTCGAGGTCGGGCTCGGTCCCCGCCTCCCCGATCAGGCTCGCGCAGCCGTCGGAGAACGCCTCCGTCAGCCGCTCAAGGCGGCGTCCGTACGGGCGCGACTCCTGAGCGCTGTCGGCGATGAAGCGCGGGTAGGGGCGGGCGAGCGGCGGCATCGGTCGGGGGAGGCTACCTGGCTGCCCTCAGGCGCCGATCGCCTCCCGTAGCTCGGCGGCGGCCCGCTCGGGGGTGACCGGGTTGACCTCGACCCCGGTGCCGAGCTCGAAGCCGGCGCGGACCGTCAATCGGGGCGCGATGTCGAGGTGCCAGTGGAACTCGGCGCAATCGCGCGGCGCCGTCCGCACCCAGAGGTTGAGCTGGGGGGCGCCGTCGAAGCGCGCCGCGAGGGCGGCCAGGGCGCGGCCGAGCAGCGCCGCGCCGCGCTCGTCACGGTCGAAGCGCGGGGCGACGGTGCGGGGCAGGAGCCGCAGCTCGTAGGGGAAGCGGGAGGCCCACGGGCAGATCAGCGCCGCCTCGTCGTCGATCGCGACGAGCCGGTCGCTGCGGCGCACCTCCTCGACGAGCAGGTCCTCGAGCAGGTGGCTTCCCATGGTCCGCTCGTGGTAGGCGCCGAAGCGCTCGCGCTCGCGGGCGATCTCGGTCGGGACCCAGGGCAGCGCGAGAAGCTGGGCGTGGGTGTGCGGGAGGGTGGCGCCGGCGGCCGGACCCTCGTTGACGCAGAGGTGGACGTAGGAGGCCTCGCCGGCGTGGGCGGAGATCCGCTCCCGCCAGGCCGCGATCGCACCACCGAGCTCGGCCGCGTCGAGCTCGGCGAGCGAGAGCGCGTGGCGCGGCGAGCTCACGATCACCTCGTGGGCGCCGCGGGCGGGCGCGGTCCGGAACAGCTCCGGCTCGGCCGCGCGGGCCGAGCTCCGCAGCGGGTCGGCGGCGCTGGTCAGTCCCGATTCCTGGGTCGGTGAGACGACGGCGGCGACCGGGTCGGGACCGCCGAGGACCGGATAGAGGTTCGGGACCGAGCGCTGCTCCCAGCCGGGCCTGTCGGCCCCGCCCCCGCCGGGGCGCCGGGCCCAGACCTCGGGCGGCGTCCGCTCCTCGCGTCCGGGGCAGAACGGGCAGTTCGCGACGGCGTCGGCGGCCGGGTCGCGGCGCTCGCCGGCGGGGGCGAAGGCGTCGGGCCGGTCGCGGCGGCCGGGGGCGATCACCACCCGCTGGCCGGTGAGCTGGTCGATCCGGGCCTCGGGCGGTGCGGCTTCCGCGGCGGTGCTCAGGTCGGCGAGGCCGGCGGCGGGGGCGGCGGAACCGGCGGCTCCGGGTCTCCGGGCTCGGGCTCGATGGTCGGCCGCGGCCCCTCGGGAACGGCTCCCCCATCCCCTCCCGGCTGCGCGGCGCCGAGCACGTTGCGGAAGGCCTCGACAAGGTCGATCGGCAGCGGGAAGACGATCGTCGTGTTGTTGACGCCGATCTGCAGCAGCGTCTGCAGGTAGCGGAGCTGGAGGGTGGCCGGGTTCTGGCCGATGATGTCGGCGGCGTCGGCGAGCTTCTGGGCGGCCTGGAACTCGCCCTCGGCGCCGATGATCTTGGCGCGCCGCTCGCGCTCGGCCTGGGCCTGCAGGGCGATCGCCCGCTGCATGTCCTGGGGCAGCTCGACGTCCTTGACCTCGACCGTCGAGACCTTGATCCCCCACGGCTCGGTCTGCTCGTCGATGATCGTCTGCAGCTCCTGGTTGAGGCGCTCGCGCTCCGCCAGCAGCGAGTCGAGCTC
>DASSEM010000142.1:0-17564 GCA_035695265.1 Solirubrobacterales bacterium | reverse complement strand
GAGCCTCGAGGCCGACCCCGAGGACATCGCCTCGGCGGCTCCCGACGAGGGCGCCGAGCTGGCGCTCAGGCGGACGGCGCTGCGCACCGCGATGGGTCACCTCGACCTGCGCGAGCGCGAGCTGATCGCGCTTCGCTTCTTCGCCGGCCTCGGCCACGCGGAGATCGCCGCCGTGCTCGGGATCAGCGCCTCGAACGCCGGCACGCGACTGCACCGGGCCGTCGACAAGCTGAGGAGGGCATGCGATGAGGCTGCGTAGCGACGAGCCACTGGACCCGGGGATCGAGCACGAGCTCGCGACGATCGATCGGGCGCTCGCCGGGCGGGCGACCGATCCCGGCGATGCCGATCTCGCCGAGTTGGCGGTGCTGCTCCGCGACGAGCGGCCCGGGCCCGATCCCGGCTGGGTCTCCCGCCTCGACGAGCGCGCCGCCGCGGGCTTTCCCCGCGGCGGCGGCGGTCGTGGCAGCAAGCGGTCCACGCGCCGGGCGGGAGGCTGGATGGCTCCCGCCGGGGCCCTGGCCACGCTGCTTCTCGTCGTGGTCGTCGTCGCCGTCAACCAGGGCGGCGGCTCCGGGGGAGAAACCGCCTCCATGGAGGAGCCGAGCGAGAAAGCGGTCACACCGGACGCGCTCGAGCAGATCCAAGCCGACGGAGCCGATGCCTCGAGCACCTATGACGCGGGATCGTTCTCGCGCCTGCGCGACGGCAGCGACAAGATCGCGCCCGGCGTCGAGAACCGCAAGCTCGACCGCGACGCCCAGCTCAGTCTCTCGGCCCAGCCCGACGACGTCCGTGACGTCACCGACGAGGTGATCTCGATCACGCGCTCGCTCGACGGCATCGTCGCCGCCTCGCAGGTCACCGAGACCGCCGACGGAGCCTCGTCGTCGCTCGAGCTGACGCTCCCGACCCGCAACCTCGACACGGCGCTCGACCGGATGACCGACCTCGCCGACGTCGACTCCCTGAACGAGACCACGACCGACATCACCAAGCCCGTCGTCAGCGCCAAGGACGAGCTCCGCGACGCCGAGGCGCGGCGACGCGAGCTGCTGCAGGCGCTCGGCAACGCGACGACCGAGGCCGAGGCCGACGCGCTCGAGCTGAAGATCGCCGACGCGCGCCGCGAGATCGCGCGCGCCGAGGCCGCCTACGAGCGACTCACGGCCAAGGCACGCCTCTCCGAGCTCGCGGTCACGGTCAGCAGCAACCCCGGGGCGAGCGACCAGCGCGACCTCGGTGACTGGCTCGACGACGCGGTCGACGTCCTGCGGACCGTGGCGGGCGTGCTGCTCGTCACGCTGGCGATCGTGGTCCCGATCGGGCTGATCGTCGCGATCGCCGCCTGGGTCATCACCCGTTTGCGCCGGCGGCGGCGCGAGCAGGCACTCGACGGCTAGATCCCTGGGTCAGTCGAGCGGCTCGAAGTCCGCCTTGCGAGCGCCACAGACCGGGCAGAACCAGTTGTCGGGGATCTCCTCGAAGGCGGTGCCGGCGGGGATCCCGCCATCGGGATCGCCCTCGTCGGGGTCGTAGACGTAGCCGCAGGAGGTGCAGATCCACTGCTGCTTGGTGATCGTCTCGCTCATCGGCCGCGGAGCCTAACGTAGAGTGATCGCCGTGGATCAGGCCCCAATCCCGCGCCCCGCGGCCACCGTGATCCTCCTCCGAGCGGGCGATCCGGCCGAGGTGTTGATGCTCCAGCGCAGCGCCGCGGCCCGCTTCATGCCGGGCGTCTGGGTGTTCCCCGGCGGCGCCGTCGACGGCGCCGACCGGGCGGCCGCGGCCGTTGCCGGGGCCGGCGACGGCGAGGAGATCGCCCACCGGATCTGCGCCGCCCGCGAGCTCGGCGAGGAGGCCTCGATCGCGCTCGACCAGGCGGTGCTTCGGCCGTGGTCGCGCTGGGTGACGCCGGAGGTGGTCCCGATCCGTTTCGACACCCGTTTCTACGTGGCCCTCGCGCCGCCCGGATGCGCGCCCGAGCCGGACCGCGGCGAGGTCGACGACGCCCGCTGGCTGAGCCCCGGGCGAGCGCTATCCGAGCATGCCGCCGACCGCCTCGAGCTCTCCTTTCCGACCATCAAGCACCTCGAGGAGCTGACCGGCTTCGCTGACGCCGAAGCCGTCCTCGCCGAGAGCGCCCGCCGCCACGTCGAGGCGATCACTCCCCGGGTCCGCGGCGACCGCGACGCCTTCGAGGTCCTGCTGCCCGGCGACCCGGGGTTCGCGGAGGAGTAGGGGGATGCGCCGGGCGTTCGGCTCGCGCCGGGCCCGGTGCGGCAGGCGGGGGTTAGGCAGGGAAGGGGACGATTCGCGCGGCGACAGGCGGGCCCACCTCATTTCGCCGGTGAACTGCAAATTGGTACCCCCAGAGGGCAGTGATTTGCAGTTGACCCGGAGTTGGTGCGGCGGGCGCGCTGGGGTGGCTCGCGTTCAGGCCCCCACCCCTTCCTCACTGCCAAACGCCCTTTGTGGAACGCCCGGCATCCGCGTTTGGCTCTACTCCGGGAAGAACTCCATCCCGGCGTGCCAGGGGCCGGCGGGATAGGTGGCGAGGCCGGACTCCTCCATCTCCAGGCGGACGCGACGGAAGAGGTCGCCGGCGTTGTCGAGCGCGAGCGCGAGCTCGGGGCGGCTGCGCTCGCGGAGGCGCCAGAGGAAGTAGAGCTGGCGCTCGGAGGCGCCGAAGCCGACCTCGCGGTCGATCCCCGTCGTCCAGTCGAGGAAGGCGGGGCTGAACAGCTCGCGGACGGCGACCGGATCGTGGCCGGCCGGGACCGTGGCGATGAACCGGCGGTTGAAGTCGATGCTCTCGAACTCGACCCGGAGGCGGCTCAGCCGCCGGAGCTGGTCGTCCGGGCTCCGCTCGATCGACTCGACGTCGAAGGCGGGGACGACGCGGGTGAGGTCGGGCATGTGCGCTTTCGCCAGCACCGCTGCGGGCAACACCGCCTTGCGGAAGATGCCCCCGGCCTCGAACTCGTCGGCGTCGCAGCTCGAGCCCCAGAACCCCGGCGTCAGCTCGCCGGTGAGACGGTTGGGGCCACCGGGACAGAGCGCCGCCGGGGCATCGCGGGGATTGATCCCCCCGACCTCCTCGTAGGCGAGGTCGCGATCGGCGGCGACCGCCCTGACGGCCGCCACCCAGGCGTCGCGCTCGGCGGCGGCGTTCATCGCCGCATCGTATTCAGCGCCAACGACCCGCTCAGCGGTCCCGGCGGACCCGCGGGAAGTGGGTGCCGCCCCAGCGCGCGCCGTAGTCGGGTGCGACGAAGCAGGGAGCAAAGGCAGACTGGGTGCCCGGGATCGGCCCCGGGGGGGTCGGATCGTCGTAGGTGGAGACGGTCGGGAACCCGCCGTCGTTCATGAACCGCTCGCCGCCGCCGGTGTTGTCGCAGTCCCAGTTCGGGAAGATCCCGAACTGCGCTGCATCGCCCTGGCGGATGATGCTCTGGTAAGGCATCAGGTAGCCGTTGCCGCGGTTCTCGGGCAGCCGGTTGCGATAGATCGACAGCCCCTCCTGGGAGACGTAGCCGAGCTGTCTGAGGGCGTGCCGCGGTGCCGGCTGTCCCGGCTGGGGCGCGATCTGCCCTGCGAGGCCGACCGGCGGGTTGGAGAGGAAGTCGGTGACGTTGAAGCGATAGTGCTCGAGCCAGGCGACGACCGGGTTGAGGTTGGCGAGGAAGGGGTCGAGGTTCTCGAGCGTCGGGCGGAGCTCCCGGAGCGTGCTCGCCAGCGCCGGGAAACCACGCCGGGAGGCGCGGTTGAGGTCATCGAGGTCGAGGAACAGCGATCGCAGGCGGGGCGAGAGGCGGCGCACGCTGCGCAGGGTCGGGCTGATGTCGTTGGCCACCGGCAGGAGCTTGCGGACGAGCGGCGTCGTGTCCGCCTGGAAGCGGTCGAGCCGCTCGAAGGTGAGCCGCGCCTCGTTCTCGAAGGTCGGCGCGATCTGGAAGAAGTCGCGCAGCGCCTGCTCCTCGGAGGCGAGCGCCTCGAACGTGGCGTTGCTTCCCGTGATCGCGTCGGCGAGCTGCCCGTCGCGCTCGCTGAGCGCGTCGAAGACGGTGCCGGTGTCGCGGACGAGTCCCTGGAGCTGGTCGCGCTGGCGGCGCAGCACCGCGAGCACGTCGGAGGCGTCGGCGAAGAACGGCGCGAGGTTGCCGACCGCGTCGTTGAGGTCGAGGCTGCGACCGCGAATCGCGACCGCGGCGCCCTGCTGCCATTGCTGGAACGCCGATCGCGTCTCATCGTCGAGCGCGTTGAAGATCTCGTCGATCTGGGTCTGGTTGTGAATCCTTGCGAGCCCGAGCGATCCGCCCTCAGGGATCGAGTGGAGCTCCTCCGAGCCGGCGCCGGCGGGTGGGGCGGCGGAGCCCAGCGAGACGCCCGCCGCGGAGTCCGGGTCGGTGCCCGACGTGAGCTCGACGTAGGTCTCCCCGAGCAGCGTCTTGAGACGCAGGATCGCGCGGGCGTCGCTCGAGATCGGTGCGAACTCGGGCTCGATCTCGATCTCGACCTCCGAGGTGTCCTGGCCGTCGATCTGCTTGTCGATCGGAGCCAGCTCGACCGACTTCACCTTGCCGACCGAGACCCCGCCGATCCGCACGTCGGACTCCTGGGCGAGCTGCGTCGCTTCGGGGAAGTAGGCGGTGATCCGGTAGCTCTCGGCCTTCAGCGGGACCGGGCCGCCGAACGAGATCCACAGGAACAGGAGCAGGAGGAAGCAGGAGAGCGCGAACCCGACGGCGATCAGGATCCGGCCGATCGATGGAGCTGACTTCTGCATCGCTATCCCATCGCTCCGATCAACACGCCCCCGCGAACGGCGCTCCCGGCGCGAAGAGCTGGTCGAGCCCGGTGACCGCGGGTGCGAGCGGGCTCGCGCCGAGCAGCGAGAGCGCCTCGTCGCACCCGATCGTCAAATAGCCGCGCCGTTCGGCCCCGTGCGCGTCCTGGATCTGGAAGACCGACGTCGAGTTGTGACCGAGCCAGGCGGCCCAGTAGAGGTAGCCCTCCTCGCGGCTCGGGGTGTCGGGCGGCTCGGCCCCGCCGGGGTTGTAGGCCGCCATGTTGCCGAGCCGGTTGACCTTCTTGGCGACCACGGTCAGCTTCGGCGTCGCCTTCGCGAGCCGGCGCGAGGCCTTGTCGAGGTCGCGGACCGGCCGGCGGGCGGCGCGCACGAACGGCCGGATCTCGCCCTTGATGACCGGAGTCGTCTTCACGGCGAGGCGGCTCGTCGACGCGTTCACCTCGTCGAGGCGGCGGGCGAACGGCCGCAGGCCGTCGAGCGCCGGCCCGAGCTCGTCGGCGAACGCGGCGATGTGGCCGAGCGCGGTGGTCGACTCCTCGAGCGTCCCGGGCAGGAGCCGGATCGCTCGCTGGACGCTCGGGTCCTGCTCGGCGATCGCACCGATCGTCGTGTTCGAAGCGGTGACGAGGTCGGTCAGGCTGCGCTCGCTGCGGCCGACCTCGCGGGTCAGCAGGTTGAAGTTCGTGACCAGGCGCCGCAGGTTGTCGCTGCGTTCGGCGACCTTCGAGTTGATCCGCTCGATGTCCCTGGTCAGCGGTCCGAGCGAGCCGAGCAACCGGCCGAGGTCCTCATCCCGACCGCGCAGGGCCTGCCCGCCGCTGATCAGGAGGAGCTTCAGATAGGCCCGCGTGTCGCTGTCGAGCCTGGTGAGGATCTGGTCGAGGTTGACGTCGGGGGCCGTGTTGGCGAGCTGGACCCTCCCCCCCTCCTCGATCTCGCCCGCCTCCTCGGTGCCCGGGTCCATCTCCACGAACATGTCCTTGAGCGCCGTCTGCGGGCGGAGCAGCATCGTCGCGTCGCGGTAGATCGGCAGGAAGTCGCGATCGACGCCGAAGGTGACGACGGCGACGCCATCCTCGAGCTCGACGGCCTCGACGTCGCCCACCTCGACGCCCGCGACCCGCAGCGTCTGCCCCTGCCCCGGGACGACGGCCTGCGCCGTCTCGAACTCAGCCTTGAGCTCGAACGGGCGCTCCTCGAGCACCGGGATCCGCAGGCGCTGGTTCTGGAGGATCACGTAGGCCGATGCGAGGCCGATCACGAGGAGGAGCGCGATCGCGATGAAGTCGCGGAGGTGCTTGCGGATCGCGGTCTTCACCGACTCACCCCCTGGCCGTAGGTGGCGTAGAAGTGCCGGAGGTCCCGCATCGCGCGCCGCTGGAGCTTCCGGGCCTCGGCCCCATCGCCCTGCTCGTCCGCCCGGGCCGCCTCGCCGAGGCCGGTCAGGGCCCCGTCCGCGTCGGCGACGAGCGGGGCCGCGGCGCTCCCGGGCGCAGGCGCGAGGCCCGCGGTCGTGCCCGGCTGCGGCGGCGCCGGGCCCATGGCCGCGGTGAGGTTGGGTGGGTCCTGGTTCTCGCACGGGGCCCCCGGGCGGAACCGGGTCTTCGGCGCCAGCGGCGGCATCGACCCTTCGATCGGCAACGGCGTGACGCCGGCGAGGAGCTCACCGCTGCTCAGGTCGGTCTGCACCGTGTTCGTGCCGCCGCCGCCGGCCACGCGGATGTACTGGCCGTTCGCATCCCCGGAGCGGCTCTCGCCGTTGATCCCAACCAGCCCGTAGGCCGTCTCCTGATACACGGCGCCGTGCGAGCCGTGCTCGGCGTCATAGGCGGGGCCGCCGCTGACCCGGTCGTTGGCCCACGGCAGGATCGTGTGGTTGAAGCAGCTCGAGAGCGCCCGCGTCTGCTCCATGAACGGGACCGTGGCGCGGGTGAGCCGGGCGAGCTGGGGGATCATCGGTCGCAGGTCGGCGGCGAGACCACGCAGCTCCGATGGCTGTGCGAGCCCGCGCAGCTGAGCGAGCAGCGGCGTCGCCGCGTCGAGGGTCGCCGGCGCAGTGCGGATCCCGGGAAGGATCTCGCGCGCGAACGCACGCGTCGGGGGAAAGGCCGCATTGAGGCTGGTGAACGCGCGGTCGCCGGCTTCAAGGGTCCGGGGCAGCTCGGCGATCGCGCGCTCCAGGGCGACGTCCTGAGCGGCGAAGCTCCCGGTGGCAACCCGCAGGTTCGTGATCAGATCGGCAAGCGCGTCGTCGTTGCCGTTGAGGCCGCGCAGGACCCGGTTGAGGTTGAAGATCAGCGACGAGAGATCGTGCGGCTTCGTGCCGAGCAGCGCCTCGCTTACCTGCGCCGTGCTCTCGAAGGCGCCGGCCGAAGCCTGGTTGAACCTTCGCAACGACTCCCCTCCGCCCTCGGCGATCAACGCGTTGCCGAACTGGTCGAGGAAGACCTGGAGCTGCCGGCGCACGTCCGACGGGAAGACGCCGGTGAGGATCTCGTCGAGCTGCACCGAGTGCGAGGTTTGCTGCGGCGGGAAGACGTAGTCGGAGTCGGCCACCGGTGCGCTCGGGCTGCCCGGCTTGACGTCGACGAACAGGTTGCCCTCGAGGAACAGCCGCGGCCGCAGCGAGAATTGCGCGTCCTCCTTGAGCGGCAGCCCCTCGTCCTGCAGCTCCATCGTGACCACCGCGCCCGCACCGTTTGCGGTCGCAGGGCTGGTGGCTACGTCGCTGCCCGCCACGTCCGATTCGGCGAGCGGCTCGACCGACGTCACCTCTCCGACCTCGACGCCGGCGATCCGCACCGGCGAGTCCGGCCGCAGGTCATGTCCCGAGCGGAACACCGCCCTCACCTCGGTGCCGCCGCCCCACGGGACGTTCTTCGTGAACGCCAGATAGGAGCCGATGACCAGGACGACCAGCAGGGCGATGCCGATCAGCCAGTTCGGGATGCTGCGGGAACGGGAGCGCCTCACGGCTGCCTCGATTCGACCCGGGTGTCGCGCAGGACCCTGGTCCCATCCTGCTTCCAGAAGACGTCGGTGACGCCACGGTCGCCGGGGAGGTCGGCGACGACCGCCGCCGGGTTCTGCGGCGACTGGCCGTCGGCGAGAAGCTGCCCGAGCGCGTATCCCGTCTGGCCCGGCTGGCAGTCGGAGCCGTCCTGCCCCGTCGGCGCGGCCGGATGCGCGTGCAGGATCGGCAGCTCGTGCGGATCGAACTGCCCCGGGGTGTGGGGCGGCGGCGCGCCCAATCCGTACTTGCCGTTCGCCTGGATCCCCGAGTAGCCGCCGGTCGAGAGCCCGGTCTCAACGGGCCCCGGAACCGTGGTCGCGACCGGCGGGAGCCCACCCGGTCCGTCGAGGTCGAGGTTGAGCGTCAGTGGCCCCTGCGGCGTGCCGATCAGCGACACGCGCTGCGAGAAGCCGATCGAGTCCCGCTCGCTGAGGTGCTCGGGCAGCAACGTCCACAGGTAGTTCCAGTAGTTGCAGACGGTCTGCGCCGGGGTCACGTGGGCGGCGAGCGGCTTGGCGCTGTCGAAGAGGTCGCCGAGACGGACGAGCGAGCTCATCGTCGCCGGCTCGGAGACGAGGCGGTCGAGCTCGGTGAAGACGCCCTTCAGTCGCCTGCTCGTCCCGGCGCTGCGGGCGAGGACGGGAGTCCCGACCCGGATCGCGCCGTTGAGGCTGGGCAGCGCCAGGCGGAGCTGGCGGACGCCTGGCCGGAGGCGACGCTCGAGCTCGGCCACGCTGCCCAGGAACGGGCGCTGCGCGGGCAGCAGGTCGATGCCGGCCTGAAGCGCCGGGGGACCGCCCGAGATCGTCGCCTGCAGGGCCGCCGGGTCGGCGCCGATCGCGTCGAAGGTGGTGGCCAGGTTCGCGAACAGCTCCGCGTTCTGCTCGGCGACCGGGGCGACGATCGCGGCCGTCCGGGCGATCGCGGGGAAGAAGCGGGCGAGGTTGGTGCGCGGGTCGGCGAGGGTGGCGGCCACCGGGCGCAGGTTCGTCAGGAGGGGGTTGAGAGCCGCGAACGCCTGGTTCAGCGATTCGCCGCGCGCAGCGAAGCCGTCGCCGTAGCCCGCCAGGTTGACCCGGACCGCGTCCCGGGTCGCCTGGTCGAACGTGTTGCCGATCTCGTCGAACTCGGTCTGGGCGACGAAGGTGCCGTCGTCGGCGCCTTGGTTCTCGGCGACCTCGTCGATCGAGAGGATCTGGTTGTCGGTGTCGCCGGGGTCGTCGTTGTCGTTCGTCCCGTTGAAGACGAAGCCCTCGGCGGCGGGCGGTCCGTCGCCGCGCGTGATCTCGAGGTACTTGAGGCCGAACGTCGACTTGTAGCGGATCCGGAAGATCGAGTTCTCGGGGATCGGCGCGGCCGACTCGTCGAGCTTCAGGTTGAGGCGGGCGACCACGCCGTCGGTCTCGGCGCCCTCCGCGACCGGATCCGTTGCGGTGACGTCGGCTCCGACCTCCTCCTCGGGCAGCCGCACCGCCTCGATCGTCTCGACGACGCCGACCCTGGTGCCGCCGATCGTGACCTCGTTGTTGGGGGCGAGCCGGGACGCGTTCGGGACGATCACCGAGACCCGGTAGACGGGCACGAACGGCAGCCCGTTGTTCGCGTTGTAGGCGAGGAATACCGCGACGACGACGATCAGCGTCGTGATCGCGCCGATGATCGTCGGCGATGCCGCGATCGCCGCCAGCGGATTCGCTGTTCGCCGGCCCGCCATCAGCTCCCGAACAGGTAATCGAGGAGGTCACCGGTCGCGGCGTCGCCTGCCGAGCCGCGCTCGTCGCCGTCGAGGGCAGCGCCGATGTCGGGCAGCGGCGCCGCGCCGCCCGGGGCCGGGAGGACGGGTGGCGCTTCCCCGGGCGGGGGCTCGGACGACCCGCCGGTTGCCGGGTCGTCGCCGCCATCCCGTCCGTCGCCACGTTCCGGCACCGCCGGCGCACCCGTCGCCGGTCGCCGCGAGGTCTCGGCCGCAGCCGCCCCGCCGCCCGCCGGGTTGCAGAGACTCAGGTCGGTCGAGCCGTCCGGGCAGACCGAGGGGTCGTAGGGAGGCAGGCCGAGCGGCTCGTTGATGTCGGGTTGCTGGTCGCCGAGCCAGGCGACGCAGCGGTGGGCGTCGCGGACGTTGGTCGTCGCCCCCGTGCCGTCGGCGTCGGGCACCCCGAGCTCACCCTCGTGGGCTCCCGTGTTGTACTCCGAGCAGGGACCGGTCGCGACCTCGAAGATCGAGAAGTGGAGCAGGTGCCCGACCTCGTCGAACTGGTTGATCGCGAGGGTCTGGTAGTAGAGGTAGTTGAGCAGCCCTTCCATGCCGGTGTAGCCGGTCGGCGCCTCGCGACCCGTGTCCCTGGCAGCGCGCGCATCGACCTCGACCGCCCGCCCGGGGTCGTCGATGTCGCGGAGGAAGTCGCTCAGGTCCTCGGCGGTCGCGTACGACTTCTTCGTGGACTCCGCGAGCTGCCTGATCTCGCCCCGTCCCCTGCGGAGAGCCCGACGCCCGGTCACCGAGGCGTTGCCGAGCGCCTGCAGGCCGATCGTCGCCGAGCGGTTGAAGGCCGGCAGGTTGCGGGCGAGGGTGGTCAGCCCGGGCGCGGCGCGCCGCAGGTCGGCGGCGAGCGGCGTTCCCTCTACGGCGAGCTGGTCGAGCCTGGTCATCGTCGGCCCGAGCTCGGCGAGGAAGTCGTCGAGGAGGGCGAAGTTGCGGGAGAGGTCGTCGCGGCGGACGGCGGCTGCCTCGGCGGTGCCCTTCGCCTCCTCGATGAACCGGACGACATCGCGGCGGCGCTCGGCGAGGCGGCCGATGATGCGGTCGGCGTTGACGTTGAGGTCGCGGATCGTCTCGTTCTGGCCGGCGAGCAGCCGGGTCACCTTGCGGGTCTGCTCGAGCGCCGGGGCGCCGCGGCGGATCGCGTCGTTGAGGTTCTCGCCGTTGCCGGCAAGCGCCGTCCCGAACTCGTTGATCAGGATCGCCAGCCGCTCGCGATACGGCATCCGCAGCGTGTTCAGCACGAGGTCGTTCTGGACGGTCTGGCGCGTCTGGGCGACCGGGATGTCGGGGTGCTCGATCCGCTCCGCTTCGCTCAGGTCGGGGATCTCGATCGGCGCGCCCCGTGGCGAGCAGTCGATGAAGTACTCGGCGATCAGCGACTGCGGCTCGCTGCGGCAGATCGTGTCCTCGCCGAGGACTGCGAGCGGCCCGCTGAGCTCGACCGCGACGACGGCGCGCTTGCTGGAGTTGACATCGAGGTCGGTGACCGTGCCGGCGGCGACGCCGGCCACCTTGACCTCCGAGCCGTCGGTCAGGCCGAAGGCGTTGTCGAACTCGATGTAGTAGGTGCGCTCGTCATCGCCGGCGGCGCTCGCGGCGAGCGCGGCTACCGATGCGCAGACGAGCGCGGCGATGAAGAACAGCCGTCTCATGGCCCCGGTGGGATGAGCGCGGGGTTGCAGTCGATCGTCCCGCCGTCGGTCCACGGGTTGCTGCCGTCCGGCGCGGGCCGCTCGTTCGCGCCCGGGCAACGCCGGTAGTTGCCGATGTCGAAGAAGTTCGTCGTCCCACCGGCACCGAAGTACTGCTCCTGGGCCGTCTGCTGGAGGAGGCCGGCGAGATCGACGATCGGCAGGTTGTTGGCGCCGACCGGGAACGTGTTGAAGGTCGTCCCGATCCGGCCGATGCCGCCGTTGGCGTCGATGATCCCGGAGTGCCCGAAGTCGTCGAACCAGCCGGTGAGCTCGGGCGAGTAGGCGCGCAGGAAGGCGAGCTCGTCGAGTGAGTCGCGCAGCGCCGCGCTGGACTCGGGCAGGGCTCCGCGGCGACGTTCACCGTTGCGGTTCACCGGGCCGACCGCGATCCTGGCCAGGCGCGGCTGCAGGCGGGTGAGGTCGACGACGTCGTTGTCGGACCCTGGGGCCTTCACGACGCGATCGAGGTCGCGCACGGTCGGCACGAGGTCGGCCGCGGCGCCGCGGAAGTTCCGGAAGAAGGGGCCGAGGCGATCGGCGACCGGCATCGATGCCTCGACGAGCGGATCGAGGTCGTCGAGGGTCGTCCGCAGGTTGACGGCGGTCGTGTTGAAGTTGCGCATGAACCCGGGAAGCTGAGACAGCGCCGCGGTCAGCGCCGTCCGTTGCCGGGCGATCGCGTTCATCATCCCGTCGAGGTTGCCGACGAGCGCCGAGAGGTCGTCGCGGCGCGAGGCGACGGTGTTCGAGAGCTTCGCCCCGTTGACGATGAGCTGCTCGAGCGCCGGCGCGTCCCGGGTCAGCTCGGCGAACGTCCGTCGGGACGTCGACAGGAACGGATTCAGGTACTTGAAGCCGCGGTTCGCATCCTCGCCGACGCCGCTGTAGGAGGTGGCGAATCCCTTGATCACGTTCTTGAAGTCGGCGACGGTCTTGTCGTCGAGCGTGTTGAAGAGCTGGTCGAGATCGACCTCGGAGACGGTCTCCGACCGCGTCAGCAGGCCGTCGTCGGGGATCTCCTCTCCCGCCCGCCCGGCCGGTGGCAGCGTCAGCTCGACCTGGCGGTTGGCGACACCGGAGAGCGAGAACGAGCGAACCTGGGCGATCGTCCCGCGGTGCAGCGGCGCGTAGGCCTCGTCGACGGAGAAGTCGACGAGTGCGTTGCCGTTGTCGGCGAGGCGAATGTCGCCAACCCGGCCCACGTCGGTGCCCCCGATCGTGACGACGTTGCCGCTGACGAGCTGCGACGCGTTCGTGAACTCGGCCGTGATCTCGTAGTCGCCGGAGTCGTCGCCGGAGGTGAGCACGAGGACCACGGCGACGACGACGAGCGCCACGGCGGCCGCGACGAGCGCACGCCGGATGACGCGCGCCGAGCCCGGGCTCTCAGCTTTCGGGTTCCCTGCCTCCAACTATCCCCGCACCAATCCGGCGGTGCCGCTGCAATTCCTCCTCCAAGGGGCAAAGCTAACAGGAGGTTGTGACAACAGATACACCCGAACTCCGAGTGGCGATTTTTCTGCCATGCGGCTTTGCGGCCCGCCTCGGCAGCGGATAGAGTTCCCGGCCGATGGTCATCGCAATCATCGTCGTCGTCGCCCTGCTCCTGCTCGGCGCGCTGATCTGGATCCTGATCAGGAACTCGATCATCGCCAGCCGCAACCGGGTCGACGAGGCCTGGAGCGGCATCGACGTCCAGCTCAAGCGCCGCCACGACCTCGTCCCCAACCTGGTCGAGACCGTGAAGGGCTACGCGACCCATGAGCAAGCCGTGTTCGTGAAGACGACCGAGGCGCGCGCCGAGGCGATGAAGGCCGGCACCGTCGAGGCCACCCGGGACGCGGAGGCGAAGCTCTCCGGCGCCCTCGCCGACCTCCGTGCGGTGGCCGAGAACTACCCGGACCTGCGAGCCACCGAGAACTTCCAGCAGCTCCAGCGCGACCTCAACGAGATCGAGGACGAGATCCAGGCCGCACGCCGGATCTACAACTCCAACGTCCAGGCCTACAACACGAAGATCCAGATCTTCCCGAACTCGGTCGTCGCCAACTCCGGTGGGTTCACCGAGCGCGAGTTCTTCGAGATCGAAGACGGCGCAGAGCGAGAGCCGGTCCAGGTCAAGTTCTAATCGCGGCCATCGAAGGCTGGATGACGTCGCTGGCGCCCCGATGGTTGCCGGCAGGCGGACGGTGGTTTAGGCAGTGAGTAAGGATGACGGTGTGAACGGCGCTGCTGCCCGCCCGCCGCGGGCGGAAAACGACGCACTATGCGTCGAAATCAGCCCACCGCCGGAGCGAAGGCGAGTAACCACGGCACGCCGAAGAAAGCCGCGTCGGGTCGATGGCAAAGGGACCCAATGCCGCCCACCGGGGCCGATTGCCGAGCCGTTCCGCGCCGCTGACCCTCCCTTACTGCCCAACCACCGCGGGGCAACGGTGAAGGCCGGGCGCGAGCCCACGCCCCGGCCTGGGAGCCGCGGCGCGAGCTGTAACGCCGCCTCCTACCCGGCGGCGTCGAAGCGCCTTTCGACCTCGTCCCAGTTGACCACGTTCCAGAACGCGTCGAGGTAGTCGGGGCGCTTGTTCTGGTACTTGAGGTAGTAGGCGTGCTCCCAGACGTCGACCCCGAGCAGCGGCGTCTGCCCGCTCGAGACCGGCGAGTCCTGGTTGGGAGTCGAGGTGACCGCGACACCGGAGCCGTCGTGGACGAGCCAGGCCCAGCCGGAGCCGAACTGACCGACGCCGGCGGCCTTGAACTCCTCCTTGAAGGAATCGAAGCTGCCGAACTTCGACGCGATCGCGTCGGCGAGCGCGCCTGCGGGCTCGCCGCCCCCGTCCGGGCTCATGATCTGCCAGAAGAAGCTGTGGTTCGCATGGCCGCCGGCGTTGTTGCGGACGGGGCCCTGCTTGTCGGCCGGGAGGCTGTCGAGCGAGGTCAGCACCTCCTCGACGTCCTTGTCGGCCCACTCGGTGCCCTCGAGCGCCGCGTTCGCCTTGTCGACGTAGGCCTGGTGGTGCTTGTCGTGGTGGATCCGCATCGTCTCCCCGTCGATGTGGGGCTCGAGCGCTTCGTAGTCGTAGGGCAGGTCGGGGACCTCGTAGGCCATTGGTGCCTCCTCGTCGATCTCGGTGGTCTCGATGAATCTATACCCACCGGCCGGGCTCCCCATTCCCGCCTCTAGGATGGCCCGGCGATGCCGGCAACCGCCCCGACCAAGCTCTGGACGCCGTCCCCGGAGCGGATCGAGCGGGCCGCGATCACCAGGTTCGCGCGCGCCCACGGGCTGCCCGCCGACTACGGCGAGCTCTGGCGCTGGTCGGTGGCCGACATCGAGCGCTTCTGGGCCCTGATCTGGTCCCACTTCGGCGTCGCCGGGTCCTACGACGAGGTCCTCGCGAACCGAACGATGCCGGGCGCCCGCTGGTTTCCCGGCGCCGGCGTCAACTACGCCGGCCACGCGTTCACCGGGCGCGACCCGGGCGCGATCGCGATCCATCACGCATCCGAGCTGCGCGGACTGGAGGTATGTACCTGGGGAGAGCTCGCCACCGATACCGCGCGGATCCGCGCCGGGCTGGTCGCCGCCGGGGTCGGCCGCGGCGATCGCGTCGCCGCCTACATGCCGAACGTCCTGGCCACGATCCCGGCCTTCTTCGCGGTCGCGTCGCTGGGGGCGATCTGGTCCTCGGCCGCCCCGGAGTTCGGGGTCCGCAGCGTCGTCGATCGCTTCGCCCAGATCGAGCCCCGGGTCCTGCTCGCCGTCGATGGCTACCGCTACGGGGGACGCGACTTCGACCGCACCGCCGAGGTTGCGGCAATCGGCTCGCAGATCCCCGGGCTCGAGCGGACGATCCGCTACGGCCATCTCGACGGAAGCGGCTGGGAGGACGGCTTCCTCGGGCCTCCGGACGCCGAGCTCCGGTTCGAGCCGCTGCCGTTCGACCACCCGCTCTGGGTCCTCTACTCCTCGGGCACGACCGGCCTGCCGAAGCCGATCGTCCACGGCCATGGCGGCATGCTGCTCGAGCACCTGAAGAAGATGCACCTACACGTCGACGCGCAGCGCGACGACCGCGTCTTCTGGTTCACGACGACCGGCTGGATGATGTGGAACTTCCTCGTCGGGGTGCTTCTGACCGAGGCCGAGATCGTCCTCTACGACGGCAATCCCGGCCACCCCGACCTCGGGACGCTCTGGCAGCTCGCCGAGGACGCGGGCGTGACGACGTTCGGCACCAGCGCGAGCTTCATCGCGAGCTGCATGAAGGCCGGGGTCGAGCCCGCCGCCGGCCGTGACCTCTCGCGGCTCGGGGCGGTCGGCTCGACCGGCTCGCCGCTGGCGCCCGAGGGATTCGACTGGGTCTACGAGCAGCTCGGAGACGAGACGTGGCTGTTCTCGACCTCCGGCGGGACCGACGTCTGCACCGCGTTCGTCGGCGGCGTCCCGACCCTGCCGGTCTACGAGGGCGAGCTGCAGGCGCGTGCCCTCGGCGCCGACCTGCACGCCTTCGGCCCCGGCGGCGAGGACCTGGTCGGCGAGGTCGGGGAGCTCGTGATCACCCAGCCCATGCCGTCGATGCCGATCTTCTTCTGGGGCGATGACGACGGCAGCCGCCTGCGCGAGAGCTACTTCGACACCTATCCGGGCGCCTGGCGGCACGGTGACTGGATCGAGATCACCGATCGCGGCACCGCGATCATCTACGGACGCTCCGACTCGACGATCAACCGCGGCGGCATCCGGATGGGCACGAGCGAGATCTATCGCGCCGTGCTCTCGCTCGAGGAGGTCCTCGACGCGCTCGTCGTCGATGTCCCCCGCGACGGCGAGGAGAGCTGGATGCCGCTCTTCGTCGTCCTCGCCGACGGCGCCGAGCTCGACGAGGACCTGACGGGGCGGATCGGCGCCGCCGTCCGCGAGCAGTGCTCGCCCCGGCACGTCCCGAACGAGGTGCGGGCGATCGCCGAGATCCCGCGGACGCTCTCCGGCAAGGTCCTCGAGGTGCCGGTCAAGAGGATCCTGATGGGCACGCCGCCGGAGCAGGCCGCGAGCCGCGAATCGCTCGCGAACCCGGCCGCGCTCGACCCGTTCGTCGAGCTCGCCGCGGCGGGGCGATGAGTTGGACCCAGCCGGGTTGGATTCTCCCGCCTTTCAGGGCTGAGGATCGTCACCCACTCGCGGCTCCAGACTCGGATGGACGCCCGGCGCGAGGCCTTGTGATTCGGCAACACGCTGCAAGAGGGAGATGAGTTGCGAGTGCTCTGAGGGGTCGAGGGCGGACAGCAGCTCGACGTCGCGTTCGTCAGCTTCGCGTTCGAGGTCGGCAAGCAGGTCGCGCCCAGCCGGCGTCAGGTAGAGCGTGTACGCGCGCCGGTCGCCCGGGTCGCGGCGTCGCTCCGCGAGGCCACGATGCTCAAGATCGTCGACGAGCGCGACCATGGCGCTGCGGTGGATCCCCAGCGCGACACTCAGGGCCTGCTGGGACTGGCCTTCGGAGGCGGCGAGGTGGCTGAGCATCCCGAAGTGCCGCGGATGGAGATCGAGCCGGGCGAGGCGGTCGGCGAAGCGCCGGTGGGCGTGCGTGCCGAGCTGCGCGAGCAGGAAGCCGAGACGGCGGCTCAGTTCCCGCGCCGCGGACGCCGGCACGCTGGAGCGCTCTTCGGGCATCGGGTGATGATACCGCTCCCTCTAAACTGTTCTTGCTATAAACAGTTTACCTATCGACATATCTAGGAGGAGGAGCGAGATGACCACTGTGAGCGTCCGTTACATCGTCGACGACGTCGGCGCCGCCGTTGACTTCTACGTCGAGTGCCTCGGGTTCGACGTCGAGATGCAGCCCGGGCCCGGCTTTGCGGTGCTCTCGCAAGGCAACCTGCGGCTGCTGCTCAATCGACCCGGCGCGGGCGGCGCGGGCCAGCCGACGCCCGATGGTCGCCGTCCCGAACCAGGGGGCTGGAATCGCATCCAGATCGAGGTCGCAGACCTCGAGCGCGAGGTCGAGGCCCTGCGCGAGGCGGGGGCCAGCTTCCGCAACGACATCGTCACGGGGCGGGGCGGCAGTCAGACCCTGCTCGATGACCCCTCGGGAAACCCGATCGAGCTCTTCCAGCCCGCCGACGCGTGAGCCCGGCCGCTCGAGCTCGTCACCGCGCAGACGGCGGGGACCGGCCGGCCGCGAGCTGACCGACTGCTCCGGCGCCCGGCCACCGGGCAACCAGGGCGGGCGGCGGGCGGGCGGCGTAGGGTTGCGGCCGATGCCGAGTCGGTGGAGATGCTCG
>DASSEM010000141.1:0-9176 GCA_035695265.1 Solirubrobacterales bacterium | reverse complement strand
CCGCGGGCCGCCTCCCAGGTCCCGGGGCCGACCAGGGTCATCGTGTCGAAGCACCAGCGACCGGCCCGGGCCGCCGTCGCCGCCGGCTCGTCGAGCGGCAGCTCCCCGAGCAGACCGGGGTGGGGGAAGAGGTACGGAACGACCCGGTCCTGGCCGGGATCGGTGGCGAGCCCCGAGCGCTCCCACAGCTCCCACGCCGCGCGCAGCCAGGCCACGAGTGCTGGGTCGTGCAAGCGCAGGGCAAGGGCGTCGGGGTGGGGTTCGGCCGCGACGACCGGCGCGCCGGCGGCCACGAGGGCCTCGCGGATCCGCTCGGCTCGCGCCGGCACCTCGGTACCGGGGGTCCGCACGCCCACCCAGACCTCGCCGCCGGGCTCGTGCAGCCGCTGCTGGTCGCTCCAGACGACCGGGATCCCGAGGCCCATGCCCGGGTCCTATCAGACGCCTCCCCGACCTGGGGCATTTTGACCACCGTATGTTGCGCTCAGATGCCCCAGGTGCCGGGTGCCCACCAGGGTGGGGCATTCTGACCACCGTATGGTGCGCTCAGATGCCCCAGGTGGGGGTTGACAGTGCATTCGCGGCGCGGATAGGTTCCCTAACGATCGTTCATTGAAGGCTGACCTGGCGGTGGACATCAGAGAGGAGCTCGGCGCCGACAGGGTGCTGGCGCCGCCGCACGCGCTCCCGCAGCCGGCCGAGCGACTCGATGCCGGCCCGCCGGTCCGCGACCGCGAGATCGAGCTCGCCGTCGAGCGGCTCTGCCTCGACTCGACCTCGTTCCGGGACCTGCGCGAGCGCGGCGGGGGCGATCCGGAGCGGATCGGCGAGCTGATCGCGGCGATCGTCGCCGAGCGCGGCAAGATGCACAACCCGCGGACCGATTCCGGCGGGGTCCTGCTCGGCGCCGTGAGCGCCGTCGGCGCCCGGCTCGAGGACCCGCCTCCGATCGGGACCCGGATCGTCACGCTCGCCTCGCTGACCCTGACGCCGCTCCGGATCGACGCGATCACCGCAGTCGATCCCGATTCGGCCCAGATCGGGGTGAAGGGGACCGCATACGTCTGCCCGCGCGCTCCCTGGGGACCGCTCCCCGACGACATCCCGACCGGCGCCGCGATCGCGCTCTACGACGTCTACGGCGCCGGGTCGCACACGCGCGAGCTGGCGCCGGCCGGGGGCTCGGTCTGCGTGCTCGGGGCCGGCCACGCCGGCAAGCTCGCGCTCGCCGCCGCCCGCGACGCGGTCGGCGAGGATGGCTCGGTCGTCGCCGTGGACGTCGATGCCGCCGCGATCGACCGGGTGCGCTCGCTCGGGCTCTGCGACACCGGCGTCGTCGCCGACCTCCGCGATCCGCTCGGAGCGCTCGAGGCGGTCGCAACAGCCGGAGCCGGCCCGGCCGACCTGACGGTCGTCGTCGTCAACGCCACCGGCTGCGAGCCGACCGCGATCCTGCTCACCCGCCCGGCCGGCACCGTGCTCTTCTATTCGATGGCGACGAGCTTTCAGACGGCGGCGCTGACCGCCGACGGGCAGAGCTCGGACGTGACGATGATCGTCGGCAACGGCTACGCGCCCGACGTCGGCGCCTACGCGCTCGACCTCTACCGGCGCAGCTCACAGCTGCGTGAGGCATTCGCGTGAGCACCGGCAGCTACCGGGTCCAGACCCGCTGGCAGGATCTCGACGGGCTCGGTCACGTCAACCACGCCGCCGTCTTCACCTACCTCGAGGAGGGCCGCGATGCGTTCCTGCGCGAGCACGGGATCGGCCGCGAGGAGTACGTCGTCGGCCGCTGCGCGGTCGAGTTCAAGCGCGAGATCGAGCCGGGGCACGAGGCGGTCACCGTCGAGTGCGGCATCAGCGAGCTCGGCAACCGCAGTGTCCGGACCGCCGAGCGGATCGTCGATCCGGGCGGCCAGATCGTCGTCCAGGCCGAGTTCGGCCTCGTGCTCTGGGACCCGGAGGCGCGCGACACGAGGCGGATCACCGAGGCCGAGCGGGAGTCGCTGAGCGGATCGGAGCAGTCCGGATGAGCGCCTGGAACGAGAGCCCGGTCGTCGTCACGTGCGCGATCACGGGCGCCGACGTCTTCCGCGACAACAACCCGAACATCCCGTACACGACGGCCGAGATCGCCGACTCGGCGATCGGCGCGGCGAAGGCCGGCGCGACGATCGCCCACCTGCACGTGCGCGAGGACGACGGCACGCCGAGCGGGCGACCAGAGCTCTTCGTCGACGTGATCGAGCGGATCCGGGCCGAGAGCGACATCCTGACGATGGTCTCGACCGGCGGCTCCAACGACATGACGATCGAGGAGCGGACGACCGGCCTCGAGGCCAAGCCCGACATCTCCGGGGTCGAGTCCGGCTCGATGAACTTCGGCGACGAGACCTTCATCACCCCTCCGCCGGCCGGCCGCGGGATCGCCAAGCGGGCACGCGATGCGGGGATCGCCCTCGAGGTCGAGGTCTTCGACGTCGGCCACGTCGTCAGCGCGGTTCGCTGGCTCGAGCAGGGCGTGATCGAGGGCCCGATGACGATCAACCTCGTCTTCGGGGTCCCCGGCGGGATCGACGCTTCGCCGGAGGCGCTCGACGCGATGCTGCGCCCGCTGCCGCCGGAGACGTTCTGGACGGTGACCTGCATCGGCCGCCACCACCAGCGGATGATGGCGCTGGCGCTCCTGCGCGGCGCGCCCGGGATCCGGACCGGACTCGAGGACGTCGCCTACATCAGCCGCGGCGTCCACGCGCCCTCGAACGCGGCGCTGGTCGAGATGGCGGTCGGCCTCGCCGGCACGCTCGGCCGCGAGGTCGCCACCCCGGAGCAGACGAGGGAGCTCCTGCACCTTGGTTGAGTCGCCCGAGGTCGAGCGGCCGGCGGCGCCGCGGCGCGGTCCCGAGACGCGGGCGGCGATCGACGCCGCGGCCATCGAGCTGTTCGCCCAGCGCGGCTACCATGCGACCTCGATGCGGGCGCTGGCGGCCGCGGCGGAGATCCAGCCGGCCGCCATCTACCACTGGTACCCGCGCAAGGAGGCGATCCTGGTTCGCCTTCAGGACGAGTTCATGGAGGAGCTCACCGAGCGCGTCGTCGCGGCGATGGCGGCCGAGGACCGGCCGGCGCTGAAGCTCGCCGCCGCGGTCTACGAGCACGTCGCCTACCACGGCGAGCACACCAGCGAGGCGTTCGTCACCGACAGCGAGATCCGCGCCCTTCGCGACAGCCCGCGCCGCGCCCTGATCGCCAGGCGCGACGAGTACCAGCGGATCTTCGGCGACCTGATCCGGGCGGGGATCGAGGACGGCTCGCTGCGGATCTCCGACGTCGACGTCGCCACCTACGCGATCCTGTTGCAATGCACCGGGGTGGCGCTCTGGTTCGATCCCGCCGGCCCGCTCGGGCTCGACGAGGTCGCGGTGCTCCACGTCGAGCTCGTCCTCGGCGCCCTCGGCGCCGACCCGGAGCTGGTCGCCGCGGCCGCGGACCCGGCGCGGGGGAGGGGCTGAGGGTGGCGATCAAGCCCCCGGCCCTGCCCGAGCGGGCGACGATCGCCGTCGTCGCGCCGGCGAGCCCGCCGCAGACGCGCTCCGACATCGAGCAGGCGACCCGGTACTTCGAGTCCCGCGGCCACGACGTCGTCTTCGGGCCGAACCACCGCAAGGTCCACGGCTATCTCGCCGGAACCGATGCGGAGCGGGCGGCCGACCTGCAGTGGGCGCTGAGCGAGCCCGGGATCGACATGGTCCACGCGCTCGAGGGCGGCTACGGGACCGCCCGCCTCCACCCGCTGATCGACTGGGATGCGCTCGGTGACCCGCGGATCGTCTGCGGCTTCAGCGACCTCACCGCGCTGCACCTGTTCGTCGCCGCGCACGCCGGCTGGGTCAGCTTCTACGGTCCGAGCTTCCTCCGCTTCACCCGCCGCAAGGGCGACTACGAGCTGACGAAGGAAACCGAACGGTGGTTTCAGCGGGCGCTGGCGCCGGAGCCGCTCGGCAAGGTCTTCGAGGACCCGGAGGACCCCTATGTGCTGACGCTCGGAGACGGCGTCGCCGAGGCGCCGCTCGCCGGCGGCTGCCTGACGCTGCTCTGCTCGAGCATCGGCACGCCCTACGAGGTCGAAACTGAAGGCCGCATCCTGATCGTCGAGGACCTCAACACCGAGGCCTACCTGATCGACACGGCGCTCAACCACCTGCGCCTCGCCGGCAAGCTCGACGGGATCGCCGGCTTCGCCTTCGGCACGAGCGTCAACCTCGGCTACCAGACCCTCCCCGAGGGCCCGGAGTCGACGCTGTCGATCGAGGAGATCCTCGACGAGCTGATCGCCCCGCTCGGCGTGCCGGCGATCGCGAACGTGCCGTTCGGGCACGGCAAGCACCTTGCGACGATGCCGCTCGGTGTCAAGGCCCGAATCGACGGGGCCGGCAAGAGCCTCGAAATACTCGAACCGGCCGTCGAGGCCGAACCCAAGGAGCAACCAGGAGGATGAGATGAGGACGAGGGGATTTGCGGCGATTGCCGCGGCGTTGATCATGGCGGCGGCGCTTGCCGTGGTAACGCTGCCGGCCGGAGCACAGGACTCGACGGACTCGACGTCGGACGGGGAGACGAGCAGCCTGAAGATCGGGTGGGCTCAGGACCCGCAGACGCTGAACCCGTTCGTCGCGCTGAACGAGGAGAACTACAACGTCTGGTCGCTCAATTACGACCTGCTCGTCAACTTCTCGCCCGAGGATCTCTCGCCGGCGCCCGGCATCGCCGAGAGCTGGGAGATCTCCGACGACAAGCGCACGGTCACCTTCAAGCTCGACCCCGAGAAGGTCTGGTCCGACGGCGTCCCCGTCACCTCCAAGGACGTCAAGTACTCGCTCGAGGTGCTCGGTGGCGATGGCGCGCTGTTCGCCGGATACACGTCCGGCATCGAGTCGATCAAGACGCCCGATGACGAGACCGTCGTGATCACGACCAAGCGTCCCGATGCGCGCCTCGTCGGCGGCCTCTTCGTCTACATCATCCCCGAGCACATCTGGGGCAAGGAGTCGGTGGACGACCTGACCGGCTCGTTCCAGCCGGAGCTGCCGCTGGTCGGCTCCGGTCCCTACATGGTCACCGAGTTCAGTCGCGGCCGGATCATCCGCATGGAGCGGAACCCGGAATGGAACGGTCCCGAGCCCGGATTCGACGAGGTCCAGTACATCAAGTACGGCAACACCGACGGCGTCGAGCGGGCGCTGCGGCTCGGCGAGGTCGACATGATCCTCGAGGTCGAGGCGTCGAGCTTCGAGCGGCTCTCCGGCGACCCGAACATCGAGGCGATCACGGCGCCTTCGCCCGCCTACACGCAGCTCGCGTTCAACCTTTGCTCGGAGCAGGACTGCCCCGACGCGCAGTTCAACCCGGCCGTGCAGGACCCCGCCGTCCGCCAGGCCGTCGGCTACGCGGTCGACCGCGAGCGGATCAACGAGATCGCCGCCCAGGGCACCTCGTTCGTGGGCCACGGCGTTCTGCCGTCCTACTACCGGGACTTCTACGAGGTCCCCGAGCAGGACTACCCGTACGAGCCGGAGACGGCCAGCCAGATCCTCGACGACGCCGGCTGGCAGGACAACGGCGACGAGCCGCGCACGAAGGACGGCGAGACGCTCTCGTTCGACCTGATGGCGCGCTCGGAGTCGCCCTACACCCAGCAGGTCGCGAAGCTGATCGCCGAGCAGGCCGCCGAGGTCGGGATCGAGTTCAACATCTCGGTGGTCAGCGACGACAAGCTGACCGAGGCCACGGTGCGCCAGGTCGACGGCAAGCCGGCCCCGGAGTTCGACACGTTCCTGTGGGGCTGGGGTGGCGATCCGTACGACCCCAGCTTCATCCTCAGCGTGCTGACCGGAGACGAGATCGGCGGGCTCTCGGACGCCTTCTGGTCGAACCCCGAGTACGACGCGCTCTACGACGAGCAGGCGGGGACGTTCGACGTCGAGGAGCGCAAGCAGCAGATCCAGGAGATGGTCGCCCTCGCCCAGGAGGACCTGCCCTACCTCGTGATCACCTACGACCCCGAGCTGCAGGCCTACCGGACCGACCGCGTCAGCGGCATCGAGCGGGTCTGCCCGAGCGGCGAGGACGGCGACCTGATCTGTGCCCAGGTCTCCTACGAGCCGCTGCTAGACATCGGACCCGCCGACGGCTCGTCCGATGACGGCGACGGCGGCGGCAGCGGCGGCATCATCGTGGCGATCATCGCCGCGGTCGCCGTGATCGCTGCCGGGCTGTTCTTCTGGCGCCGCCGGAGCTCCGAGGGCGACGAGCCGCTCGAGTACGAGGAGTGAGAGGCATCCGGTGAACGGTCGCTGGCTCGCCGGGAAGACGGGGGCGGCGCTGCTGACGCTGCTGTTCGTCCTCGTCTTCAACTTCTTCCTGTTCCGGGTGATGGGAGATCCGACGAGCCAGTTCACGAGGTTGCCCGGTGCCACCACGGAGGAGATCGCCGAGCTGAAGAGCGACTACGGCCTGGACAAGCCGTTGACCGGCCAGTTCGCCGACTACATGGGCGACACGCTGCGGCTCGACCTCGGGATCAGCCAGCGCTCTCGCGAGCCGGTCTGGGAGGAGATTCTCGATGCGCTGCCGTGGACGCTGCTGCTCGTCGGGACCGGGACGGTGCTGGCCACCCTGATCGGGAGCTGGATGGGGGTGATCGCGGCGACCCGTCGCGGAGGGAAAGCGGACGACGGGCTGCTCGGCTTCAGCCTCTTCACCTACGCATCGCCCGAGTACTGGCTCGGGATCATCCTGATCCTGGTGTTCGCGGTCGCGATCCCGATCCTGCCCGCCGGCCTGCAGATGACTCCGGGCGTGGAGTTCTCGAGCTTCTTCGCCGAGGCTCTGGATGTGGCCGAGCACATGATCCTGCCGGTGACGGCGATGACGCTGATGTTGCTGGGGCAGTACTTCCTGATCATGCGCTCGTCGATGGTCGACGTCCTCACCGAGGACTTCATCACCGTCAAGCGAGCGATCGGGCTGCCGTGGGATCGGGTCGTCCGCCGGCATGCCGTTCCCAATGCCCTGCTGCCGCTCGTCACGCTCTCGGCGATCCAGTTCGGCGCCGTTGCCGGGGGCGCGATCACGATCGAGACGATCTTCTCCTGGCCCGGCCTCGGCGAGCTCAACTTCACCGCGATCAACGACAAGGACTTCCCGGTCCTGCAGGGGACGTTCCTCGTTTTCTCGGTCGGCGTGATCCTCGCGAACCTGCTCGCCGACATCCTCTACTTCTTCCTCGATCCGCGGGTGCAGTCGAAGTGACCGCGGAGCGTTTCAAGGAGCTGCTGTTCGGCACCTGGCGGGGTCGCTTCGGGATCGGGGTCCTGGCGCTGTTCACCTTCATGGCGATCTTCGGCTCCCTGATCGCTCCCTACGACCCCGACGCCTCGAGCCTCGACGTGCTCGAGGCGCCGAGCTGGGATCACTGGCTGGGAACGACCGAGAGCGGCGCCGATGTCTTCTCCCAGATCCTCGTCGGCACCAGGGTGTCGATGATCGTCGGCTTCGCCGCGGCGGTCATCTCGGCGCTGCTCGGATCGATCGTCGGGCTCGCCGGCGGCTATTTCGGGGGCTGGACCGACCGGATCCTCGACTCGTTCGAGAACTGGTTCCTGGTCATCCCGACCCTGCCATTGATGATCGTGCTGGCGCGGATTCTCGATCCGTCGCTGGTCGTGCTGATCGCGGTGATCGGCTTGACGTCGTGGGCGGGGACCGGCCGGATCGTTCGCGCCCAGGTGCTGACGCTGCGAGAGCGCGCCTTCGTCGAGCGGGCCCGGGCGATGGGGGCCGGCGATGTCTACATCATCAAGACGCACATCCTTCCCAACACCCTGCCGCTGATCTTCGCCAACACGGTGCTGATCGTCGCCGTCGCGATCCTCTCCGAGGCGGCGCTATCGTTCCTCGGCCTCGGCGATCCGACCCGGATCTCGTGGGGAACGATGCTCGAGAACGCGTTCAGCTCCGGGGCGCCGAGCGCCGGCGCGTGGTGGTACGTGATCCCGCCGGGGCTCTGCATCACGATGCTGGTGCTGGCCGTCGCCCTGATCGGCTTCCTGTTCGAGGAGTACGTCAACCCGCGCCTGCAGGAGGCCACCACGTGAGCTCGCTGCTCGAGGTCGAGGACCTGCGTGTCGTCCACGGCGATCGACCGATCGTCGATGGGGTCGACCTGCGGCTGGGGGAGGGTGAGGCGCTCGGGCTCGCCGGCGAGTCGGGCTGCGGCAAGACGACGACGGCCCTCGCGCTGATGAAGCTGCTGCCGCCGGCGCTCAGCCAGTCGGGCGCGATCACCCTGCGGCCGAAAGGGGCGGAGGAGCCGATCAACATCGGCCGCCGCACCGAGGCCGGGATGCGGGTCGTCCGCTGGCGTCACGTCTCGCTTGTCTTCCAGGGCGCGATGAACTCGCTCGACCCGGTGAAGCGGATCGACGTTCAGATCGCCGAGGCGATCGGACTGCACACGAAGGGTGGCAGCGCGGCCATCGCCGCCCGCGTCGACGAGCTGCTCGGGACGGTGGGCCTGCCGACCTCGGCCGGGCGTCGCTATCCCCATCAGCTCTCGGGCGGCCAGCGACAGCGGGTGATGATCGCCCTGGCGCTCGCCTGCCGGCCGTCGCTCGTGATCGCCGACGAGCCGACGACCGCGCTCGACGTCGTCATGCAGGCCCAGGTACTGCAGCTCCTCGAGCGCCTTCGCAAGGAGCTCGGCCTGGCGCTGATCCTGATCTCCCACGATCTCGGCGTGCTCGCCGAGACCTGCGACCGGATAGCGGTCATGTACGCGGGGCGGATCGTCGAGACGGGCAGCGTCGACTCCGTCTTCGCGACGCCCCAGCACCCGTACACCAAGCGGCTGCTCGACTCGTTGCCCGTGATCGGCGGCGAGCGCGGGATCGCCGCAGCGATCCCGGGGGCACCGCCGGACCCCGGCAAGCCGCCGCCCGGCTGCCGCTTCCACCCGCGCTGCCCCTATCGCGGCGACCGCTGCGACGTCGACCCGCCGCTCCGCGAGGTCCGGCCCGCGCACAGCTCCGCCTGCCACTACGCGCCCTGGGAGCGCTGGCCCGAGGTCGAGCCGGCGCTGAGCGAAGGCGAGCTGGAGGCAGCACCGTGAGCGA
>DASSEM010000140.1:0-4849 GCA_035695265.1 Solirubrobacterales bacterium | reverse complement strand
GAGATCAACGACCTCGAGGCCCTGGAGCGCGAGCTGGCGCACGAGGACGTCGCCTGCATCCTGATCGAGCCGGCGCTGACGAACATCGGCATCGTCCTCCCCGACCCCGGCTATCACGAGGAGCTGCGGCGGCTGACCCGGGAGACCGGAACGATCCTGATCATCGACGAGACCCACACGCTGAGCTGCGGGCCGGGCGGCTACACCGGCGCCTACGGGCTCGAGCCCGATGCGATCAGCATGGGCAAGCCGATCGCCGGCGGCATCCCGACCGGCGCCTACGGGCTCAGCGACGAGCTCTCCGAGCGGGTCCTCGAGAAGACCGTCTGGGAGGCCGCCGACGTCGGCGGCATCGGCGGCACGCTGGCCGGCAACGCGCTGCAGCTCGCCGCCGTCCGGGCGACCCTCGGCGAGGTGCTGACGGCGAAGGCGTATGAGCGGATGATCGGGCTCGCGGAGCGCTACGAGGCCGGCGTCAACGACGCAATCGCCCGCCACCGGCTCGACTGGAGCGCGGTCCGGCTCGGCTGCCGGGTCGAATACATGTTCTCGCCCGAGCCGCCGCGCAACGGTGCCGAGGCGGCGGAAGTGATCGGCGGCCCGATCGACGAGCTCATGCACCTGTACATGCTCAACGAGGGGATCCTGTTCACCCCCTTTCACATGATGGCCCTGATCTCGCCGGCGACGACCGCCGAGCAGGTCGACGCGCACACCGCGGCCTTCGGGCGGATCGCGGCGGAACTGGCCGCCTAGTAGCTCGCCTCAGGCCGGTTTTCGATGAACTGTTGAACAATTCCTGGATTACGGTTATGCTCGCGTCGGTCCGCGCGACCGTTGCGGATCGCAGAGAGGCACGAGACCAGGACACCAGGTAAGGAGAGGCAATGGCCAACGTCAGGCGTCCCACTGAAGGACCGATGAGCCCGGGGGGCGAGTATCCCGAGACCGTCGGCAGCACTCGCCGCGAAACGCTGCAGAACGGCGCCAAGCTGGTGATCGGCGCCGGAATCGGTGCTCAGATCATGGCCGCGACCGGGGCCGAGACGGCGATCGCCAAGCAGGTCCGATCGGTGGCGAGCCGCGCCGCGGACAAGCCGGGCTACGGACCGCTCGTCAAGGGCGGGCCGATCCATCTTCCCGCCGGTTTCACGGCCTTCGAGTTCGGCGAGGCCGGAACGCCGATGAGCGACGGCAACAAGACGCCGAAGCACCACGACGGCTCGACCGTGTTCGATGCCGGCAACGGCCGCGTGGCGATGATCCGCAACCAGGAGAACCCCGGTCACGGGAAGCCGATCAGCGGCGAGAACGCATACGACCGGGTCGCCAAGGGCGGCGTCACGAAGTCGCTGTTCGACACCTCGACCGGGGAGCTGGTCGGCAGCTCGTGCGTGCTCAACGGCACCCACACCAACTGCAACGGCGGCAAGACCCCGTGGGGGACATGGCTCACCTGCGAGGAGACGACCTCCGGGAAGCATCGCGGGTTCGAGAAGGAGCACGGCTACGTGTTCGAGGTCCCCTACGGCGCCAACTCGCCGATCGAGCCCCGTCCGATCAAGGCGATGGGCCGGTTCCTCCACGAGGCATGCGCGGTCGACCCGAAGACCGGGATCGTCTACATGACCGAGGACGAGGGGCCGGACGGCTTCTACCGCTACATCCCCGACCATGCGGGACAGCTCCACCGCGGCGGCAAGCTGCAGATGCTCTGCGTCAAGGGCCGCTCGCGCTACAACACGGTGACCGGCCAGAAGGTCGGCAAGCGGCTGCCGTGCGAGTGGGTGACGATCAAGGATCCCGACCCCGAGGATGCCGAGCGTCACGCCTCCCGCGTCTACCAGCAAGGTCGCGAGAAGGGTGCGGCCCGCTTCATGGGCCTGGAGGGCGCGAGCTGGGGACAGGGCAGCGTCTGGTTCACCGCCAGCGAGTCCGGCGATCTCTATGCCGGCCAGGTCTGGCGCTACACGCCGTCGAAGAACCTGAAGAAGGGCACGCTCGAGCTCGTCTTCGAGTCGACGAAGCGCTCGGTGATGGACGAGCCCGATTCGATCGTGATCAGCCCGCGCGGCGGCGTCGTCCTCTGCGAGGACGGTGACGGCGAGGACGGCGGGACCAACTTCCTCCGGGTCCTGACCCCGAGCGGGAAGATGGAGACGTTCGCTCGGAACGCGACGAAGATCCCGGTCACCGACAAGGAGGACCTGATCGGCAAGGACAAGTTCGGGGTCACGGAGTGGTCGGGTGCCTGCTACAGCCCGGACGGCAAGTGGCTGTTCGTCAACCTCTACCACCCCGGCATCTCATTCGCGATCACCGGTCCCTGGGAGAAGGGCTGGATGTGAGCACTCCGATCGTCGTCGCGGCCAGCGGCGACGTCGGATTGACCGAGTCCGAGCTCGACCCCGCGACGGTCCTCTCCGGCTCTCCGCGAACCTTCGAGGTCGAGATCGCGGCGGTGCCGCTGCCGGGCGGCGCCGAGCTCGCGACCGGCGTCTGGCGCTGCACGGAGGGGACCGTCACCGACGTCGAGGTCGACGAGACCTTCGTCGTCCTCTCCGGCCGGGCGACGATCGAGCACGCCGGGACGAGTCATGAGGTCGGTCCCGGCGACGTCTGCGTGCTGCCGGCCGGCGCGGAAACGCGCTGGACGATCCACGAGACCCTGACGAAGGTGTTCGTGATCCACGAGCCGGGATAACTCCGACCGGATCCTCCGCTGCGCGTCCGGTCCGGTCGGTCGGCGCGCAGGTACTTGACGGGATGGCATGAGTGTTGACCCCATTCGGGGGGGTTGATGCTCCGCCTCCGCCGGACGTCAGGGGCGCCGTGGGCGGATTGCGACGCATAGTGCGTCGAAAGTCGCCCAACGATCCTCCCCGCACCGCCCGGCCGCCCTGGGAACGCCAGCCCCCTCCCGCATCCTCCCTCTCCCTGCCCAAACCACCGCTGCCTGCCGGCAGCCATCGAGGCGCCAGCGGTCGCTAGACGAGCCCGCGCTCGGCGGCGACCGCGGCGAAGGACGCAACCGCGCGGTCGATCTGCTCGTCGCTGTGGGCCGCCGAGAGCTGCACCCGGACCCGCGCCGCGCCCTCGGGGACGACCGGGTAGCCGAAGCCGATCGCGAAGACGCCGCGCTCGAGGAGCGCCTCGCTGATCGCGATCGCGTCGCGAGTCTCGCCGACGATGATCGGCACGATCGCGCTCTCGCCCTCGAGCGGCTCGAGGCCGGCGGCGCTGACCCCGGTGCGGAAGCGGTCGACGTTGGCGCGGAGACGGCCGAGACGGGTGGGATCGTCGCGGAGCACCCCGAGCGCCGCCCGGGCGCCGCAGGCCACCGACTGCGGCAGCCCGTTCGAGAAGAGCTGGGCGCGGGAGCGCTGCTCGAGGATCGAGCAGACCTCCTCGCCGGCGGCGACGAATCCGCCGGCGGCGCCGCCGAGCGCCTTGCCGAGCGTCCCGGTGGTGATGTCGACGCGGTCGGCGAGGCCGAAGTGCTCGGCGGTGCCGCGGCCGGTCGGGCCGAGGACGCCGAGGCCGTGGGAGTCGTCGACGACCAGGGTCGCCTCGTGCGCCTCGCAGAGCGCGACGATCTCCGGCAGCGGTGCCAGGTCTCCCTCCATGCTGAAGACGCCGTCGGTGACGACGAGGCAGCGGCAGCCGTCGGGGACGACCTCGAGCTCGCGCTCGAGTGCGGCGACGTCGGCATGCGCGTAGATGGCCTTGCCGCCGGGCCGCGCGAGGCGGATGCCGTCGATGATCGAGGCATGGTTGAGCTCGTCGGAGAGCACCCAGGTGCGCTCGTCGCAAAGCGTGTCGAGCAGGGCCTGGTTCGCGTTCCAGCACGACACGTAGGTGACGGCGCGCTCGGTTCCGAGGAAGGCGGCGAGGTCGCGCTCGAGCTCGACGTGCGGGGTGAACAGGCCGCAGATGAAGCGGACCGAGGCGGTGCCCGCCCCGTACTCGTGCAGGCCGGCGGCGGCCGCTGCGACCACCTGCGGGTCGGCAGCGAGGCCGAGGTAGTCGTTGGAGCAGAGGCAGATCGCCTCCGCGCCGTCGGCGAAGCGGACCTCGGGTCCCTGCGGCGAGGCGATCTCGCGCATCTCCTTGAGCGCCCCGTCGGCGCGAAGCGCGGCGAGCTCCTCCCGCACCTCGGCGGCGAGCCCGGCGCTCATCGGTCGCCCTCGGCGGCGATCGCCTCGTCGACGGCGACGGCGACGAGGTCGTATGCGACCTCGAGCGCCTCCGGCGGCATCAGCAGGGACGGCTGCAGGTTGAGCGACGTCGTGCTCGAGTCGGCGAGGATGCCGCGCTCGAGCGCCGCCCGCGCCGCCGCGTCCTGCAACCGGGGATCGCGCTCCTTGCTCTCCCGGTCGCGGACGAACTCGATCGCCTGGAAGCAGCCGACTGCACGCACCTCGCCGATCCGCTCGTGGCGCTCGGCGAGCTCGCCGAGCCGCTTCGCCGCGACCGCCTCGAGCCTGGCGACGTTGCCGAGCACGTCCTCGCGCTCGTAGGCGTCGAGCGTCGCGAGCGCCGCCGCGACCGACCCCGGCAGCCATGACCAGGTGCTCCCGGTGCTGAGGTCATCGACTGCACCGAGCACCGCCTCGCTGCCGAGCACGGCGCCGATCGGCATCACGCCGCCACCCAGCGCCTTGCCCATGCAGATCAGGTCCGGCTCGATCCCCCAGCGCTCGATCGCGAGCATCGTCCCGCCCCGGCCCATGCCCGACTTCACCTCGTCGACGCAGAGCAGCCAGCCGTGCTCGGCGCAGAGCTCCCGGAGCGCCGTCCAGAAGGCGTCGGGTGGAGCGATGCATCCACCGGAGCCGAGGATCGGCTC
>DASSEM010000139.1:0-9599 GCA_035695265.1 Solirubrobacterales bacterium | reverse complement strand
GGAAGCGAGTGCGCTCGACAAGGCCCGTTCCCTGATCGAGGATCGGATCAAGGAGCTCGACGACGAGAAACGGCGCCTCGAGAAGGCGCTGAGCGGCCTCAAGGGCGGACGCCGCGGCCCCGGACGGCCACGCCGCTCCGGATCATCCGCGCGCAGCTCCGGTGGCCGCCCGCGGCGGCGCCGGCGCGGCGGCACCCGCGCCGAGCACGCGATGAAGGCGGTCCAGGCGCAGCCCGGGATCACCGCCTCGGAGATCGCGAAGAAGCTGAAGATCAAGCCGAACTACGTCTACCGCGTGATGGCCGATCTGACCGCGGACGGCAAGGTCGCCAAGGAGGGCAGGGGCTACACGGCGACTTAGACGAGCCCGAGGCCGTTGACCGTCTCGCGCTCGCCCTCGAGCTCGGCGACGCTGGCATCGATTCGCGCCCGCGAGAACTGGTCGATCTCGAGCCCCTCGACGATCGAGTACTCGCCGTCCGAGCAGGTGCACGGAAAGCCGGAGACGATGCCCTCGGCGACGCCGTAGGAGCCATCGGCCGGAACGCCCATCGAGACCCAGTCGCCATCGGGTGTGCCGAGAACCCAATCGCGGACGTGGTCGATCGCCGCGTTGGCCGCCGAGGCCGCGCTGGAGGCGCCGCGGGCGTCGATGATCGCGGCGCCCCGCTTGGCCACGGTCGGGATGAACTCGTCCTCGATCCAGCCCTGATCGCCGACCTTCGCGGCAGCGCTCTCACCGCCGACCTCGGCATGGACGAGATCGGGGTACTGGCTCGCCGAATGGTTGCCCCAGACGGTCATCTTGTGGACGGCGGCGACGCCGACCCCGAGCTTCGCGGCGAGCTGGCTCTTCGCCCGGTTGTGGTCGAGGCGCATCATCGCCGTGAACCGCTCGCGCGGGACGTCGGGCGCGTGTGAGAGGGCGATCAGGGCGTTCGTGTTCGCGGGATTGCCGACGACGAGCACGCGGACGTCGTCGGCGGCGCCGGCGTTGATCGCCTCGCCCTGCGGCCTGAAGATGCCGCCGTTGGCCTCGAGCAGGTCGGCCCGCTCCATCCCCGGGCCGCGTGGCCGGGCGCCGACCAGCAGGCCGACGTTGCAGCCGTCGAACGCCGGCTTCGGATCGTCGTGGATGTCGATCCCGGCGAGCAGCGGGAACGCGCAGTCGTCGAGCTCCATCGCGGTGCCCTCGGCCGCCTTGACCGCGTCGGGGATCTCGAGCAGGCTCAGGTGCACGGGCGTGTCGGGACCTAGCATCTGGCCGCTCGCGACGCGGAACAGGAGCGCGTAGCCGATCTGGCCGGCGGCGCCTGTGACTGTGACCTTGACTGGGGTGCTCACTTGCTGAATGTCTCCTAACTCATCGCTTTCTGCAGGTTCTCGTCGATCGCCGCGAGGAACTCCTGGGTCGTCTGCCACTCCTGATCGGGGCCGACGAGGAGCGCCAGGTCCTTGGTCATCTTGCCGCTCTCGACCGTCTCGACGCAGACCCGCTCGAGCGTCTCCGCGAACCCGCTGACCGCGGGCGTGGCGTCGAGCCGGCCGCGGGCGGCCAGCGCGCGGGTCCAGGCGAAGATCGAGGCGATCGGGTTGGTCGAGGTCGGGTTGCCCTTCTGGTGCTCCCGGTAGTGGCGGGTGACGGTGCCGTGGGCGGCCTCGGCCTCGACCGTCTTGCCGTCGGGCGTCATCAGCACGCTCGTCATCAGCCCGAGCGAGCCGAACCCCTGGGCCACGGTGTCGGACTGGACGTCGCCGTCGTAGTTCTTGCAGGCCCAGACGTAGCCTCCCTCCCACTTCAGCGAAGCCGCGACCATGTCGTCGATCAGGCGGTGCTCGTAGCTGATCCCCGCCGCCTCGAAGTCGGGCTTGAACTCGCTCTCGTACACCTCCTCGAAGAGGTCCTTGAAGCGGCCGTCGTACTTCTTGAGGATCGTGTTCTTGGTCGACAGATACACCGGGAAGCCGCGGTCGAGCCCGTACCGCAACGAGGCGCGAGCGAAGTCGCGAATCGAGTCGTCGAGGTTGTACATCGCCATCGCGATCCCGCTCGACTGGAAGTCGAAGACGTCGATCTCGATCGGCTCGCCGCCCTCCTTCGGGGTCCAGGTGAGGGTCAGCTCGCCGGCCCCGGGGATCAGCGTGTCCTCGGCCCGGTACTGGTCGCCGAAGGCGTGACGGCCGATCACGATCGGCTTCGTCCAGCCGGGGACGAGCCGCGGCACGTTGGCGATCACGATCGGCTCGCGGAAGATGACGCCGCCGAGGATGTTCCGGATCGTCCCGTTCGGCGAGCGGTACATCTCCCTCAGGCCGAACTCCTCGACCCGCGCCTCGTCCGGGGTGATCGTCGCGCACTTGACTCCGACCCCGTGCTCCTTGATCGCGTTCGCAGCGTCGACCGTGATCTGGTCGGAGGTGGCATCGCGGCTCTCGATCCCGAGGTCGAAGTACTTCAGCTCGACGTCGAGGTACGGAAGGATGAGCTGGTCCTTGATGAAAGCCCAGATGATCCGGGTCATCTCGTCGCCGTCGAGCTCGACGATCGGGTTGGAGACTTCGATCTTCGCCATCTGCTGAGGGCCCTTCCGGTGGTCCTGGTGCGAACGGCCCCGGACCCTAGCGGCCGTCCGCGTCTGGGATAGTTCGTGACGATGAGCACCGTCGAGAAGCCCGCCGCGGCGGGCCCCGGGGCGGCCGCGACCCACGCGGTCACCAACCAGTCCGCGCCGCTCGCCGGCTACAACACCTTCGACGCCGACCGGGCGCTCGTCGAGGCCGTCGCTCGCGAGGGCGGCGACTTCGAGGTCGAGACGATCCGGGTCGCCGGCGAGCTCGGCGGGCGGGTCGAGACGATCGAGCTCGGCCGGCTCGCGAACGAGAACCCGCCGAAGCTGCGCACCCACGACCGCTTCGGCAACCGCATCGACGAGGTCGAGTTCCACCCGGCCTGGCACGAGCTGATGAGCATGCACGTCTCCCACGGCACCCACGCGCTGCCCTGGAGGCGGCCCGAGCCCGGCGCCCACGTCGCCCGCGCGGCCGCGTTCATGTGCCTGTCGCAGGCCGAGGCCGGGACCGGCTGCCCGATCTCGTTGACCTACTCGGCGATCCCGGCGCTGCGCCACCAGCCCGAGATCGCCGGTGAGTGGGAGCCACGGCTCACCTCGCTCGGCTACGACCCGCGGGTGGTCCCCGCCGCCGACAAGGGCGGCGCCCTCTGCGGGATGGCGATGACCGAGAAGCAGGGCGGCTCCGACGTGCGCGCGAACACGACCACGGCGACCGCCCTGAACGGCGGCGGCCCCGGGGCCGAGTACGAGCTCACCGGCCACAAGTGGTTCTGCTCGGCGCCGATGTGCGACGCCTTCCTCGTCCTCGCCCAGGCCGAGGGCGGCATCTCCTGTTTCCTGCGGCCGCGCTGGACCCCCGACGGCGAGCGCAACCGCTTCCACATCCAGCGGCTCAAGGACAAGCTCGGCAACCGCTCGAACGCGTCCAGCGAGGTCGAGTTCCGCGGCGCCTGGGCCCAGCTGATCGGCGAGGAGGGACGCGGCGTCGCGACGATCATCGAGATGGTCAGCCACACCCGGCTCGACTGCACGCTCGGCTCGACCGCGGGGATGCGCGCCGGCACCGCCCAGGCGATCTGGCACGCCGAGCACAGATCAGCTTTCGGCGAGAGGCTTTCCGACCAGCCGCTCATGGCCAACGTCCTCGCCGACCTCGCGGTCGAGTCGGAGGCGGCGACCGTTGCGAGCATCTGGCTCGCCCGCCAGTTCGACGAGGCTCACGCCGGCGACGAGCGCGCGGCGCTGATCCGCCGGATCGCCACCCCGGTTCTCAAGTACTGGACCTGCAAGCGCGCCCCCTCCCACGCGGTCGAGGCGCTCGAGTGCTTCGGCGGCAACGGCTACGTGGAGGATTCGGGGATGCCGCGGCTGTTCCGCGAGTCGCCCCTGCAGTCGATCTGGGAGGGCTCCGGCAACGTCCAGGCGCTCGACGTGCTGCGCGCGATGGTCAAGGAGCCGGAGGCGACGCGCGTCTTCGCGGACGAGGTCGGCATGGCCGCCGGAGCCGAACCCCGCCTCGACCGCTTCGGGGCGGCGCTGGCCGCCGATCTCCGCGACGCGGATGCGATCGAGATGCGGGCCCGCCGCCTCGTCGAGCGGATGGCGCTCGCCCTGCAGGCCTCGCTGCTCGTCCGCCACGGCGACCCGGCCGTCTCCGACGCCTTCTGCGCGACGCGGCTCGACGGCGATTGGGGCAACGCCTTCGGGACGCTGCCCGCCGGCGTCGACACGCCCGCGATCATCGACCGCCACGCGGTCCGCGCCTGAGTGAACCGCCGATGAGCGCGGAGGGGCGCCGCGTCGACGTCGCGATCGCCGGCCACGTCGCCGAGGTCCGGCTCGACCGGCCGGCCAAGCACAACGCCCTCGACTTCGCGATGTTCGAGGCGATCGGCGCCGCGATCGACGCGGTCGCGGCCGACCGCTCGGTGCGCGCGGTCGTCCTCCACGGCGCCGGCCCGAGCTTCTGCTCCGGCCTCGACCTCGCGAGCTTCGCCGCGAGCGGCCGCTCGGTCGAGGACATGTTCGCCCGGCGCCCCGGCGAGGACGCCAACCTCGCCCAGCGGGTCAGCTACGGCTGGCAGCTCCTGCCGGCCCCGGTGATCTGCGCGGTGCACGGCAACTGCATCGGCGGCGGCGCGCAGATCGCGCTCGGGGCCGACCTGCGGATCGTCGCCCCCGACGCGACCGTGTCGATCCGCGAGGTCCACTGGGGCCTGATCCCCGACATGGGCCTCACCCGCTCGCTGCCGCGCCTCGTTCGCTTCGACGTCGCAAAGGAGCTCGTCCTGACGGCGCGCATGATCAGCGGTGAGGAGGCGGCCCGGATCGGCCTCGCGACCACCGTCGACCCGGATCCGCTGACGGCGGCGCGCGAGCTCGCCGCCGAGATCGCGGCCCGTTCGCCGGACGCGACCCGGCGCGCCAAGCTGCTGCTCGAGCGCGCATGGGGCGTCCCCGCCGCCGAATCGCTGGCGCTCGAGGAGGAGCTCCAGCGCGAGCTGCTCGGCTCGGTCAACCAGATGCGGGCGGTCGAGGCGGGGCTCGGCGGCTCGCCCGGCGACTTCGACGACCCCACCTGACCGGAAGCAGCTTTCCGGCGCCACGCCCCGGCCCGCCTACTATTGGCCCATGCCCGAGCGCGGCCGCTTCACCCTGCTGACCGTCCGCGGGATCCCCGTCGGCGTCGACTGGAGCTGGTTCCTCGTCCTGTTCCTGATCATCTGGCTGCTCTCCGGCTTCTACCGCGACGTCCTCGGGGCGAGCCAGGACTCGGTCGAGCCCTACGTGCTCGCGGTCCTCAGCGCGTTCGGCTTCTTCGCCTCGATCCTCCTGCACGAGTTCGGGCATGCGATCGTCGCGCTCCGCAACCGGATCGGCATCTCGCAGATCACCCTCTGGATGTTCGGCGGAGTCGCCTCATTGGACCGTGAGCCCGACTCGGCCGGCGCCGAGTTCCGGATCGCCGTTGCCGGCCCCGTCGTGACGCTGCTGATCACCGCCGCCTGCCTGGCCGCCGGCGCCGCGATCGACGGCAGCGCCTTCTGGGAGGGGGCGAGCTTCGACGAGAGCGCGTCGATCTCGACCGGCGTCGCCGTCCTCGCCTGGCTCGCCAACATCAACGCGATCATCCTCGTCTTCAACCTGCTGCCGGCGTTCCCGCTCGACGGCGGCCGGATCACCCGCGCGATCGCCTGGCGGATCACCGGCAACCGCGACCGGGCGACGATCTTCGCCGCGCGCCTCGGCCAGGGCTTCGCCTACGCGTTCATCGGCATCGGCATCCTCCTGGCCCTGACCGGCTCGCTGTTCAGCGGCGTCTGGCTGGCGCTGATCGGCTGGATGCTCGGCGGCTCGGCTCGCGAGAGCGCCAACCGCAGCCGGCTCAACACCCGCCTCGACGGGCTCCGCGTCGCCGACGTCATGGACTCCGAGCCGGTCGCGATCCCGGCCGGCGCCACGGTCGAGCAGGCCCTCGACGAGTACTTCCTGCGCTACCGCTTCCCCTGGTTCCCGGTCGTCGACGGCGACCAGCGCTTCCTCGGCCTCGTCAACCGCGGCGCCGCCGACGCGGTTCCCGAGCCGAGCCGGGCGAGCCGCACGGTCGCTGAGATCCTCGAAGGCGGCGCCGGCGCCCAATCCGTGAGCTCCGACGATCCGCTGGACGCGCTCCTCGCCAACGTCGAGCTGCGCCGGCTCGGCGGGCTGCCGGCGCTCGACGCCAGCGGGCGGCTCGCCGGCGTGATCACCCTGGAGCAGCTCGGCCGGGCGCTTCGGGACGCAGCAGCCTGATCGTCGCAACGACGAGCAGGGCAGCCATGACGACGGCGCTCGCGACGCACCACTGGCAGATCGCGTCGATCACGAACAGCTCGAGGTAGGTGAGATAGAGGCTGAACGCGAACCCGATCAGGGCGAGCATGAAGGTTGCCGCGCGGGCGAAGTCGCCGCGGACGGCGAGCGAGGCGAGGATCGCCACGTAGCCGAGCAGGCCGAGCAGCGCAACCGGGATCGGCCCGATCTCCGAGTAGCTGGAGGCCTGGACGCGCTCGCAGCCACCGGTCGTGCAGACCGGGCTCAGGCCCTCGTAGTGGACGTAGGTGAGATAGCCGGCGATCGCGATCCCGGCCAGGGTCAGGACCGTTGCGACGGTCGTCGCCCGGTCGGCCCCGAGCCGGCTCACCCCAGGGCGCTCACTTGGCGCCGGCGAGCGCCTCGTCGATCGCGCCGGCGAGGCCGTCCTGAGGGACCGGCTCGAGCTCGCCGCCGGTCGGTCCGACGAGGAAGCTCGGCGTCGAGTTGATGCCGGCGTCCGCTGCGGCCGCCTGGGCGTCCTCGAGGGCCTTCGTGACCGCGGCGGATTCGACCGACGCGTTCATCTCCTCGACGTCGACGCCCGCGGCCTCGCCGGCGCCGTCGATGAACGACTGGTCGGCGTAGCCGGAGTTCTCGACGCCCTGACGGGCATAGGCGACGTCCATGAACTGCCAGAGCAGGTCCTGCTCGCCGGCCGCCTGGGCGGCGCGCGCGATCGCCTCGGAATCGGGGCCGATGAAGGTGAGGAGCTGGAGCTCCATCCGCAGGTCTCCCGGGGCGACGTACTGCTCGATCAGCCCGGGCATGACGTCGGCGGTGTAGTCGCGGCAGAAGGGGCACTGCGGGTCGGCGAACTCGACCAGGGTCACCGGCGCCTGCGGGTCGCCGAGCTCGATCCCGCTCTGCGGGATTCCGTCGAACTGCGCGAGCTCGCCGCTCGCCTCCCCGTCGCCGTCGGAGCCGCCGGCGCTGACGAGGATGAGGACGACGACGACGATCGCGGCGAGCAGCGCGGCGCCGCCGGCGAGCGCCCAGACCCGCTGCCGGCGCTGCTTGGCAGCCTCTTCCCGCTCGGCCGCGACGCGGGCCTCGCGGGCCGCCTGCTTGGAGTCCGCGCGCGAGCTCATCGGGCCGGGAACATACAGCCTCGGGTCCCGGGGCTTTGGGCGGCGGCAAGCGGAAAAACCGACCCTGTGAATCGGGATTGCGGCCCGTCGCCGAGCGCGACGAGCCCATAGGATGCGCCCCGTGCCTGAGCATGACGTATTGGTGATCGGGGCCGGCCTGGCCGGACAGCGCGCGGCCCTCGCCGCCGCGGAGCGTGGCGTGTCGGTCGGGATCATCAGCAAGGTCCACCCCGTCCGCTCGCACTCGAACGCGGCCCAGGGCGGCATCAACGCGGCGCTCGACGTCGAAGACTCGTGGGAGTCGCACGCGTTCGACACGATCAAGGGCTCGGACTACCTCGGCGACCAGGACGCGATCGAGGTGATGTGTCGCGAGGCGCCCGAGGAGCTCCTCCACCTCGAGCACATCGGCGTCACCTTCCACCGCAACGAAAAGGGCGAGCTCGGGACGCGGGCATTCGGCGGCGCCTCGAAGGCGCGGACCTACTACGTCGCCGACATCACCGGCCAGGCGATCATGCACGTCCTCTACGAGCAGCTCATGAAGTACTCGGAGCAGATCGACCGTTACGAGGAGTGGTTCACCACCGACCTCGCGATCGACGAGGAGGGCCACTGCGTCGGCGCCGTCACCCGCAACATCCTCGACGGCTCGACCGAGCTGTTCCGCGCCAAGAGCGTCGTCCTAGCCTCTGGCGGCAACGGCCAGATCTGGCAGCCGACCACGAACGCGCTGATCTGCACCGGCGACGGGATCGCGATGGCCTACCGGGCCGGGGCGACGCTGATGGACATGGAGATGATCCAGTACCACCCGACGACGCTGGCCGGGAAGGGCTTTCTGATCACCGAGGGCGCCCGGGGCGAGGGCGCCCACCTGCTCAACGCGCAGGGCGAGCGGTTCATGGAGAAGTACGCGCCGAACAAGATGGAGCTGGCCTCCCGCGACGTCGTCTCCCGCGCCGAGCAGACCGAGATCAACGAGGGCCGCGGCTTCCCGGACGGCACCGTCGCGCTCGACGTCACAGTCGTCCCCCGCAAGCGCATCCAGGAGGCGTTGCGCGAGATCGTCCTCGTCGGCCGCGACTTCGCCGGCGTCGACATCACCCGCGAGCCGATCCACATCAAGCCCGGCAACCACTACACGATGGGCGGCGTCAAGTCCGACATCTGGGGGCGCACGAACGTGCCCGGCCTCTACGCCGCGGGCGAGGTCGCCTGCGTCTCGGTCCACGGCGGCAACCGGCTCGGCGCCAACTCCCTGCTCGACACGTTGATCTTCGGCCGCCGCTGCGGCGAGGACGGCGCCGAGCACGCCAAGGGCCGCGGCTACGGATCGGTTGCGCGCTCGGCCCTGAGCGACGCCGAGGCCCGGGTCGAAGCGATCATCGGTCGCGCCCACGACGGCGGCCGCCGGGTCTCCGAGATCAAGGCCGAGCTCGGGCGGACGATGGACGGCAAGGTCGCCGTCTTCCGCGACGAGGAGGGCATCCAGAGCGCCCTCGAGACGGTCCGCCGGCTCAAGGATGAGGCAGCGGGCGCCGCGATCGACGACCGCGGCAGCATCTTCAACCAGGACGTGCTCGGGGCGATCGAGCTCGAGAACATGCTCGAGCAGGCCGAGGCCGTCTGCATGGCCGCGCTCGAGCGCAGGGAGAGCCGCGGCGCCCAGTACCGGACCGACTACCCGGAGCGCAACGACGAGGAGTGGCTCAAGCACATCGACGTGTCGCTGAACGGCGGGGGGCCCGAGATCAGCTACTCGCCGGTGACGATCACCGACTGGCAACCACAGGAGAGGACCTACTAGATGGCCGCCTACACCCTCAAGGTCCGCCGCTACCAGCCCGAGGCCGAGGAGGACGACCGGCGCGGCGCCTACTGGGAGCGCTTCGACGTCGATCTCGACCCGACCCTGTCGGTCCTCGACGGGCTGCTGCAGGCGCGCGACGACGCCGACGGCACGCTTGCGGTCCGCTGCTCGTGCCGGGCGGCGATCTGCGGCTCCTGCGGCGTGCGCATCAATGGCAACTCCACACTCGCCTGCAAGACGCAGCTCGGCGAGGCGGCGGCCGAGGCGGCG
>DASSEM010000138.1:0-22493 GCA_035695265.1 Solirubrobacterales bacterium | reverse complement strand
GCGCCCGCCTCATCGAGGCGGCGGACCGGCGTGGTGTGGGGCGCCGTGCGGGCCACCTCCGGGTCCTCGGCCGCCTCGCGCAGGATCTCGGCGACCCCTTCGCGCCGGTCCTCGGGCTCGAGCAGGAGCTGCCGAGCCTGTAGCGACGGGCCGCCGGTCGGTCAGCCCAGGTCCTCGCGGATGACCGGATTGCGGGCCGCGCCGGCCTCGTCGAGGCGCCGGACCGGTGTCGTGTAGGGCGCCTGGCGGGCGATCTCGGGGTTCTCCTCCGCCTCGGCGAGGATCGACTCGACCGCATCGGCGAAGCCGTCGAGCGACTCGCGGGTCTCGGTCTCGGTCGGCTCGACCATCAGCGCCTCGTCGACGAGCAGCGGGAAGTAGACCGTCGGCGGGTGCATGTTGTGATCGAGCAGGCGCTTGGCGATGTCGAGCGTCCTGACGCCGAGCTCGCGCTTGGCGCCGCTGCCCGAGAGGACGAACTCGTGCATCGGGCGGCGGTCGAAGGCCAGCGGCAGGTACTTGCCGGCCCGGCCCTCCCGCATCCGCGCAAGCAGGTAGTTGGCGTTGAGGACGGCCGTCTCGGATGCCTCGGCGAGCCCGTCGCCGCCGAGGCTGAGGATGTAGGCGTAGGAGCGGACGAAAACGCCGAAGTTCCCCTGAAAGCCGCGCAGCCGGCCGATCGAGCGCGGGTGCTGCTCGCCATCGCGAAGCTCGAAGCGGGCCGCGCCGGCCCCGTTCCCTCCGCCGCCCTCGACGCGCTCGATCCGCGGCACCGGCAGGAACGGCTCGATCCGGTCGGAGACCGCGATCGGACCGGCACCTGGGCCGCCGCCGCCGTGCGGCTGGCTGAACGACTTGTGGAGGTTGACGTGGACGATGTCGAAGCCCATGTCGCCGGGCCGCGAGTGGCCCATGATCGCGTTCAGGTTGGCGCCGTCGTAGTACAGCGTCCCCCCCGCCTCGCGCACCGTCGCCGTGATCTCGGCGATGTTGGGGTCGAAGAGGCCGAGCGTGTTCGGGTTGGTCAGCATCAGGCAGGCGACCCGCTCGTCGGTCTTCGCGCGCAGGTCGTCGAGGTCGACCCCGCCCCGCTCGTCGGTCGCAATCTTGACGACCTCGTAGCCGGCCATCGTCACCGACGCCGGGTTCGTCCCGTGCGCGGTGTCCGGCGTCAGCACCCGGGTCCGCTCCGCCTCCTCGCCGTGGTCAGCGTGGAAGGCGCGGGTCAGAAGCAGGCCCGCGAGCTCTCCGTGGGAGCCCGCCGACGGCTGCAGGCTGATGTGGGGCAATCCGCAGATCTCGCTCAGCGCCCGCTCCAGCGACCACATCAGCTCGAGCGCCCCCTGAGCCCGGGCCGGCGCCTGCGCCGGATGCAGGCGCGCGTGCCCCGGCAACGCCGCGACGCGCTCGTTGAGGCGCGGGTTGTGCTTCATCGTGCAGGAGCCGAGCGGGTAGATGCCCGAGTCGAGGTCGAAGTTGCGGCGCGACAGCCGCGTGTAGTGGCGGACGATCTCGGGCTCGGACACCTCCGGGAGCCGAGCCGGCTCGGAACGCAGGAGCCCGGCCGGGATCAGCTCCTCGATCGCGACGTCTCCGCCGGGGACTCCGGCCTCGGGGATCGCGGCGGCGCCGCGACCGGCGACGGAGCGCTCGAAGATCGTGGTCGCGCGGTCGCGCTGCATCGGTGCCGGGACGTCGGCGGTCGCCGGGGGGCTCGCGACGGTGTCGCTCATCCGCCCACCCCCGCTGCCTGCTGCCTGCTGTCCGCGGCCTGCCCGAGCGCCTCGCTCAGGACCTCCGCCAGCCGGTCGATCTGGGTGACGGTCCGCTGCTCGGTGATCGCGACCAGGAGGCCGTTGCCGTGCTCGGAGCCGAGCGGGACGCCGGCGGCGATCCCATGCGCGGCGCAGTGGTCGAGGACCCGACCGACCGGAGCATCGAAGCCGATCGCGAACTCGCGCACGACCGGCGCGTCATGAAGCGGCTCGACGCCGTCGATCGCTGTCAGGCGCTCCCGCGCGTAGTGGGTCCGGCGGACGAGCAGTTCGCCGAGCTCGACCAGGCCGCGGCGCCCGAGCCAGCTCAGGTAGATGATCCCGCCGAGGGCGTTCAGAGCCTGCGCGGTGCAGATGTTGTGGGTCGCCTTCTCACGGCGGATGTGCTGCTCGCGGGTCTGCAGCGCGAGCACGAAGCCGCGGCGGCCGTCGACATCGGTCGTCTCACCGGCGATGCGGCCCGGCATCCGGCGGATCTGGGCCTCGGTCGCGCAGAAGAAGCCGAATGACGGCCCGCCGTAGTCGAGCCGGTTGCCGAGCGGCTGACCCTCGCCGACGGCGATGTCGACGCCCGACTCGCCGGGCGTCTTGAGGATGCCGAGCGCGATCGGGTCACAAGCGGCGATCAGCAGCGCTCCCGCCTCGTGGGCGACCTCGGCAATCGCGGCGAGGTCCTCGACCGCGCCGAGGAAGTTCGGGTACTGGACGATGACCGCGGCGGTCTCCTCGTCGACGGCGGCGGCGAGAGAATCGAGGTCGGTGCGACCGCCGTCGAGGCCGACGCTCGTCACCTCGGCCGGATAGCCGGCCGCGTAGGTCGTGAGCGTCTGCCGTGACTGCGGGTTGACGCCGGCGGAGACGACGAAGCGCCGGCGCTTGGTGGCCCCGATCGCCAGGTAGGCGGCGGCGGCGACCGTCGAGGGGCCCTCGTAGAGCCCGGCGCTCGAGAGCGGCAGCCCGGTCAGCTCGCTCATCGCGGTCTGGAACTCGAACATCGCCTGCAGGCCCCCCTGCGAGATCTCCGGCTGGTAGGGCGTATAGGGCGTCAGGAACTCGGAGCGGGAGACGATCGCGTCGACCAGGGCCGGCGCGTAGTGGTCGTACATGCCGGCGCCGAGGAAGCAGACCTCCGACTCGGCGTCGGCGTTGCGCGAGGCGAGGTCCCGAAGCCGCTCGTAGACCTCGGCCTCGCCGAGCCCGTCGGCAAGGTCGAGGTCACGGTCGAGGCGAACGCCGGCGGGCACATCGAAGAGGTCCTCGATCGAATCGACGCCGATCGCGGCGAGCATCTCACGGCGCTCGCCGTCGGTCACGGAGGTGTAGCCGCTCACGCGGGGCAGGTTAGATCACTCCGATGGAATGCTCCGCTGCCCGTCCGCTTCGACCGGGCCGGCAGTGATCGAGGTTCAGCTCATATACCGGCCCAATCCCGATCGCTGCGGTTTCCATCCCCCTCGGTGCCCAAGCCACCGCGTGGCAACGGTGGAAGCCCGGCGCGAGCCTCCTCTTCTCAGTCCGAGATCAGATCCTTGTAGGCGGCGGCGTCAAGGAGCTGGTCGGCCTCGCCGGGGTCGCTGAGGCGGACGCGAACCATCCAGCCCTGTCCGTAGGGGTCCGTGTTGATCAACTCCGGGTTGGTGCCGGCATCCTCGTTGACCGCGAGGACCTCGCCGCTCAGGGGCGCGATCACGTCGGAGACCGCCTTGACCGACTCGACCTCGGTGTAGGGCTCGTCCTTGGTGGTCGTGGACCCGACCTCGGGAGGGTCGAAGAAGACCACGTCGCCGAGCGCGTCCTGGGCGAACCAGGTCACCCCGAAGGTCGCCTCCTCGCCCTCGATGCGCGCCCAGTCGTGCTCGGGGTGGTAGCGCAGGTCCTCCGGGTAGCTCTCCTCTGTCGCCATCTCGTCCTTTCCTCTCAGGTGGTCTTCGCGTAGAGCGGCTTGCTTCGGATCTCGGCGCCCCGCCGGCGGCCGCGGACGTCGATCTCGATCCCGGTGCCCGGCTCCGCCGCGTCGGCGCGAACGTACCCCATCCCGATCCCGATGCCCAGCGAGGGCGAGAAGGTGCCGCTGGTGACGGCGCCGATCGCCTCGTCGCCGGCGAGGATCGGGTTGCCCGGGCGCGGGATGCCGCGATCGGTGATCGCGAAGGCGACGAGGCGCTCAGGGGAGCCGTCGGCGCGGGCTGCGGCGACCGCTTCGGAGCCGGCGAAGCCGGTCTCCTCCTTGCAGCACCAGCCGAGCCCGGCCTCGATCGGGTTACGGTCCGGGCCCATGTCGTTGCCGTGGAGGTGGAAGCAGACCTCGAGCCGCAGCGTGTCACGGGCCCCGAGCCCGCAGGGGACGACGCCGGCGGTGAGGAGCTCGCGCCAGAGCGCCGGGGCCCGGTCCGGAGGCAGCAGGATCTCGACTCCGTCCTCGCCCGTGTAGCCGGTTCCGCAGACGAGCGCCCTGCCTCCCGCGACGTCGAGGGTCGCCGTCCGCATCCGCTCCGGCAGCTCACCGCCGGCGAGACGCCCGACCGCCGCCCGCGCCTCGGGCCCCTGAACGGCGATCATCGCGAAGTCGGGGGCGTAGTCGACGACCTCGGCGTCGAATCCCGCGGCGAGCTCCTCGAAGCGTGCGAGGTCGCCCTCGTGGTTGGCGGCGTTGGAGACGGTCAGATAGTCGGTCTCCCAGCCCTCGAGCAGGTAGCTGAAGAGGTCGTCGAGGATGCCGCCGTCGTCGGCGCAGAGGCAGGAGTACTGGGCCCCACCGGGTGCCAGCTTCGTGACGTCGTTGGAGACGACGTGCTGCAGGAAGGCGGCCGCGTCGGGGCCGCGCGAGCCGATCTGGCCCATGTGGGAGACGTCGAACATGCCGCACCGCGTCCGGACCGCCTCATGCTCGGCGGCCACCCCCTCGTACTGGACCGGCATCTCCCAGCCCGCGAACGGGACGAGCCGGGCGCCGGCGGCGACGTGCTCGTCGTAGAGCGGGGTCCGGCGGAGCTGCTCGGAGGTCACGCGCCGCAGGCTATCCCGGCGGCCGTGAGTACGCCCGCGCGGCGCGGGTAGGGTGAGCCCGATGCGGCTGATCCACGAGAGCGCGGCCGACGAGGGCGAGCTCGGACGGCCGTGGAGCCGGCCGCTCGGCGGGACCCTCGACCGCCTCGTCGTCGAGTCCGAGACGCTTGCCGACAACCCACTCGGGGACCCGGCCCGGCGGCCGCTCTACGTGCTGCGCCCGCCCGGAGTCGAGCTCGACCACCCGCGCGAGCTGCCGGCGATCTACGTGATCCAGGGCTACACGGGCCAACTCGACATGTGGACGAGCCGCAGCGCCTTCGAGCCGACTTTCGTCGAGCGCATGGACGCGATGCTGGCCTCGTCCGAGTGCCCGGACGCGATCGTCGTCATGGTCGATTGCTGGACGAGCTACGGCGGCTCGCAGTTCCTCGACTCGATCGGCACCGGCCGCTACCAGTCCTACCTCTGCGACGAGGTCGTCCCGTTCATCGACGAGCGTTACCCGACGGCCGCCGACCGCGAGCACCGCGGGATCGCCGGCAAGTCGTCGGGCGGATACGGCGCGATGGTGGTGCCGATGATGCGACCCGACGTCTTCTCGGCGCTCGCGACCCATGCCGGCGACTCGCTCTTCGAGCTGTCGATGCCGCCCAGCATCGCGGCGACGATCCGCACCCTCCGCGACCGCTACGGGTCCTCCTACGACGTCTTCTTCGAGCACCTTCCGGAGGCCGACCCTTTCGACTTCGGTCATCACGGCGGGCCGCTCGAGATGTACGGGTACGCCGCCTGCTACTCGCCCGACCCGGCCCGGCCGGGCAAGGCGCTGCTGCCGTTCGACCCGGCCAGCGGCCGGATGATCCACGATGTCTGGGAGCGCTGGCTCGATCACGACCCGGTGATCATGGCCCCGCGCCACGCCGACGCTCTGCGCTCGCTCCGCCGCGTCTACATCGACGCCGGCAAGGGCGACGAGTACTACCTCGACCTCGGCGCGCAGGCGTTCGCCACCGAGCTCGACAAGCTCGGCGTCGAGCACACCCTCGAGCTCTTCGACGGCCGCCACGGCGGCATCACCTACCGCTATCCGGCGGCGATCCGCGAGCTCGCCCTCGCCCTGGAGTAACGACCGGAGGACAGAGGACAGGTTCGCGGTTGGAGCGGTTGTCCTCGCTTACAGGGTTCCCGTCAAGCAACACCCAACGGTCCGAGGGAAGCGGACGCGCAGCGGAGCATTCCCTCGGGGTTATTCAGTCCCGGAGGAACGGGGGGATATCGATCTCGTCGTCTGAGACCTCGAGCGACCGGATCTCGCGATCGCTCGGCGGCTGGACCCCGCGGCGGCGGCTGCGCCGGCGGACCTCGGCGGGCCGGCGGGCCAGCATCTCGAAGCCCTCGAATCCGGTGGCGATGACCGTCACCCGGAGCTCGTCGCCCATGGTGTTGTCGACGACGGCGCCGAAGATGATGTTCGCGCCCTTGTCGGTCGTGGCGGCGACGACCTCGGCGGCCTCGTTGACCTCGAACAGGCCCATGTCCTCGCCACCGGTGATGTTCAGCAGCATGCCGGTGGCACCGTCGATCGCCGACTCCAGCAGCGGCGAGGAGATCGCCTCCTTGGCGGCATCGGCGGCGCGACTCTCGCCGGCGGAGGTTCCGATACCCATCAGCGCCGAGCCGGCGTCGGACATGATCGCCCGGACGTCGGCGAAGTCGAGGTTGATCAGCCCGGGGACGGTGATCAGGTCGGTGATGCCCTGCACTCCCTGCCGGAGGATGTCGTCAGCCTTGCGGAACGCCTCGCTGATCGGCTCCCGCCGCTCGACGATGTTGAGCAGCTTCTCGTTCGGGACGATGATCAGCGTGTCGACCTCGCTGCGCAGCTTCTCGATCCCGTCGAGCGCCTGCTGCATCCGCTTCGCGCCCTCGAACTCGAACGGCTTGGTGACGACGCCGACGGTGAGCGCGCCGATCTCCTGCTTGGCGATCTCGGCGATGACCGGCGCCGCCCCGGTGCCGGTCCCGCCGCCCTCGCCGGCGGTGACGAAGACCATGTCGGCGCCCTTCAGCGCCTCTTTGATGTCGTCGCGGCTCTCGGCCGCGGCGCCGGCTCCGACCTCCGGCTGACCGCCGGCCCCGAGGCCACGGGTCAGGTCCTGACCGATCGCGAGCTTGACGTCGGCGTCGCTCGAGCGGAGCGCCTGCGCGTCGGTGTTGACGGCGAGGAACTCGACCCCCTTGAGGCCGGCATCGACCATTCGCGACACCGCGTTGGTGCCGCCGCCGCCCGCGCCGACGACCTTGATCACCGCCAGGTAACTGGAAGCCTCCATCTGAGCTTCACTCGCCTTTCTCTGTCCGTCCGGAGCTTGAGTGATAGTTGAGCGTTCGCGCGCGCTCCTGCCCGCAAACCGCAGCCAAAGTAAGCGACAACGGGGTGGCTGTCAACGTCAGCCGCGGACCTCTGCAAGATCACTGTCTCAACCACAGGTCGAGGCTTTGCAATCCCTCAGGTGGCGGTCGAGGGTGCCGCAGCGCTAGCCGACGACCGGCCTCGCAGGCGCCGAGAGGTCGATGTAGGTGGCGCTCGTGAGCTCCGGGTCGGCCAGCACGGCGGCCGCCGCGCGCCACTTCTGAGCGGCCGCCGCGGGGCTTCCGAAGCGCAGCTCGATGCCGCCCGTGAGCTCGGCGACGACCCCGTGCTCGCGGTCGACCTCCGCGATCGCGATCTCGGCACGAAGCGGGGCGGGCGCGGCGCCGAGAACCTTGGCCGCGGTGAGCTCGGGGCCCTGGACGCGAGCGTCGATCGACCCCTCGCCGGCGATCTCGGGGGTCCCCTGGGGCCGCTCGGCGCCGGTGTCGAGCACGGTGCCGTCGGCGGCGATCAGCGTTCCCCCGTCGGCATCGATCCAGCCCGCGACCGGCCGGCTCTGGACGTCGATCGTGATCCCGTGCGGGAAGTGGGTGTCGATCTTGAGGCCGGCCACAGCTGGGTCCTCGGCGACGGCGGCCTCGATTGCGCCGCGGTCGAGGTGCAGCGTGCTGAGCCCGGTGGCGGCGGCGGCGAGCTCATCGGCGACCCCGGGCGGGACGTTCGCGCCGGTGACCTCGACCTTCTCGACCGCGACGAACGAGGAGTCGCGGAACCACAGCATGTAAGCGGCAACCAAGGCCGCTGCGAGGGCCAGCACCACCACGAGCCCGACTCGCAGCCGCCTCGTCGAGCTCCACGACGGCATCGCGATCGCCGGCCGTCGCGGGAGCAGGCGCCCGGCCCGGGTGCTCATCGGTCGACTCCCTCCGGCTCGCCGAGGTCCCCGAGGTCCCAGTCCGCGGGCCAGTCCACCTCGCCGAGGATCTGTACCTCCGGCTCGAGCACGACTCCGGTCAGCTGGTGCACTCGGCGCCGGCCGGCCGCCATCAACGCGAGGATGTCGGCGGTGGTGGCGGTCCCGTCGTTCTCGACGAAGTTGGCGTGCTTGGCGGAGAACGAGGCGCCGCCGACCCGGAGGCCGCGGCAGCCGGCCGCCTCGAGGAGCTGGCCGGAGGTGCGGCCGCCGGCGCCCTCGTCGTCGGGGTTCATGAAGGTCGAGCCGAAGGTCTTGATGCCCGCCGGCTGCGCCTCGCGACGCCGCAAGCGCATCGCCGCCAGGGTCTCCTTGACCGTCTCGGGATCGGACGATGCGAGCGAGAAGCCGGCGCGGGCGACGACCTCGCCCGGCCCGAGGTTCGAGCTGCGGTAGCCGAAGCCGAGCTGCTCGGGGGTGCGACGCTCGCTGCCGGACGCTGTGCAGATCGTCACCCAGTCGAGCGTCCGCGCCAGCTCGCCGCCGTAGGCGTTGGCGTTCATCCGCACCGCCCCACCCACCGTCCCGGGGATGTTGACGCCGAACTCGAGCCCGGTGAGTCCCCAGCCCGACGACTTCGCGGCGGCCGACGGGAGCCGGACCCCGGCGCCGCAGAGCAGGCGGGTACCGTCGCGGTCGATCTGCGCGAGGTCACGGTCGAGCTTGAGAACGAGTCCGCGGTAGCCGTCATCCGATACGAGGAGGTTCGATCCCGACCCCACCACTCCTACCGCCGCGCCCACCTCCTCCGCGTAGGCGAGCAGCCCGACCAGCTCCTCTTCGCTGCCGGCGCGGGCGAACATGTCGGCCCGTCCGCCGGCCCGGACGGTGGTCAGCCGGGCGAGCTCGAAGTCCCGCTCGATCGCCGCCGGCGCGCTCACCGCTCCCCCTTCGCACCCACGAGCCGGTCGGCGAGCATGAAGATGTCCCCGGCCCCCAGCGTCACCAGCAGGTCACCGGGGCCGAGCCGGCCGGCGAGGACCAGCTCGGCGCGGTCGGCGTCGACGAGCCAGCTCACCCGCCGGCCGGGCGCGGCGTCGGCGGCTGCAGCGGCGACGTCGAGGCCACTGACGCCCTCCAGGGGCCCGACCGGGCGCTCGCGGGCAGCGTAGACATCGAGCACGCCGATCTCGTCAGCGGCCGCGAGCGCGCGCCCGAACCGGCCCGCGAGTGCCTTCGTGCGCGAGTAGAGGTGGGGCTGGAAGACCGCGATCAGCCGCCGGTGGGGAAGCTCGCGAAGCGCCGCAAGCGACGCCGCCACCTCGGTCGGATGGTGCGCGTAGTCGTCGTAGACGACCGCCCCCGACCGCTCACCCTTGCGTTCGAGCCGCCGCGACATCCCGGGGAAGCTCGCGAGCGCCGCGCTCAGCTCCGCGAGCGGCGGCAGGCCGGGGTCGAGCTCACGGGCGCAACCGAGCGCCCCGATCGCCGCCGTCGCGTCGGCGACGTTGTGGCGGCCCGGAACCCCGAGCCGCACCTCGAGCCCGCCGAGCTCATCGGAGAGAGCCCGGAACCGGCAGCCGCCGGCGGCCGGCTCCACCTCGGCGGCGAGGAGCGCCGCAGGGACCGGGGCGCCGGTGAGCGGGGCGACGGCATAGCCGAGCACCCGCCCGGCGCCGTCGAGGGCGGCGAGGCGCGATCCGGCCGGGCGGATCAGCGTCGCCGCCCGCTCGGCGAAGCGGGCGAACGCAGCGATCAGCTCCCCCTCCCCGCCCCAGTGGGCGTGATGGTCGAGCTCGACGTTGGTCACCACGGCGATTTCGGGGTCGAGCTCGAGGAAGCTGCCGTCGCTCTCGTCGGCCTCGGCGACGATCCAGTCCGAGCTTCCCCAGCCTGCGTTCGCGGGCGCTCCGCCCGGACCGGCGCCGGGCAGCTCGCCGCCGAGGACGAAGGATGGATCGACGCCGGCGGCGGCGAGCGCGTGGGCGATCATCCCCGCCGTCGTCGTCTTGCCGTGGGCGCCGGCGACGGCGATCAGCCGCTTGCCGGCGCAGAGGCGGGCGAGGAGCTCGCCGCGATGGATGACCGGCTGACCGCGCTCCCGCGCGCGGACGAGCTCGACGTTGTCCTCGGGCACCGCGGTCGAGACGACGACCTCGGCATCGGCGGGCACTGCCCCGGCGTCATGGCCGATCAGCGGCTCGATCCCGGCTGCCCGCAGCCGCTCCACGTACGCGGACTCGGCCCGGTCGGAGCCGGTCACCGAATGGCCGAGCCGGTGGCAGACGAGCGCCAGCCCGCTCATCCCGGCGCCACCGATCGCGATGAAGTGAAGCGGCCGCAGCGGCTCGGCGCTCATCCGAGCGACCCTCCGCGCCTCTGGTCCGCGACGGCGGCGGCGATCTCGGCGGCGACCCGGTCGGCTGCGTCGGGGCGGGCGATCGCGCGGGCGGCGGCGCCCATCGCGTCGAGCCGTGCGCGGTCGCCGAGCAGCGGCCCGACCTCGGCCAGCAGCCGCTCGGCGTCCAGCTCCTCGTCCTCGACGATCGTCGCCGCGCCGGCCTGCTCCATCCAGCGCGCGTTGGCGTGCTGATGGCGCCCCGACGCGTACGGGTAGGGGACGAGGACGGCGGGGCGGCCGGCGGCGGTCAGCTCGAAGACCGAGCCGCCGGCACGGCTGAGGACGAGGTCGCTGGCGGCGAGCGCGTCGGCGAGGTCGGGCAGGTACTCGAGCAGGGTGTAGGCGGAGGCGCCCTCGAGCTCGGGGGCGACGACGGAGTAGTCGCGGGCGCCGGCGATGTGGAGGACATGGAAGGGGCGCTCGGCCGCCGGACCACCCGGGCCGAAGGCCGCCGCGGCGGCGCGGTTGATGCGGAGCGCGCCGAGGCTGCCGCCGAAGATCAAGAGACACGGCACCTCGGCCGGGATCGCGAAGCGCTGACGGGCAGTGCCGCTGTCGGCCGTCGCGATCGCCGCCGGGACCGGGCGACCGGTGACGAGGTAGCGGCCTCCCCCCCGGCCCGGGATCGGAAGGGCGAGGCAGACCCGGCGCGCGCGCGGGGCGAGCAGCCGGTTGGCGAGCCCGAGGTGACTGTCGGCCTCGGTCAGGACCAGCGGAATTCCCATCGTGGCGGCGGCGATCCCGGTGGGAGCGGCGACGTAGCCGCCGCCGCCCAGCACCGCGTCGGCACCGCGGGACCGCAGGTACCGGCGGGCGACGCGCACCGCGGCGGCAGCGCGCCCGAGCGCGAGCGCCGCCCGCAGCGGGTTGCGACGGTCGATCCCGGCGACGTCGACGAAATCGATCTCGTAGCCGGCGGCGGGGACGAGCCGTGCCTCGGCGCCGTCCCGGGTGCCGGCGAAGCTCACCTCGGCGTCGTGCTCAGCGAGCGCCGCGGCGACGGCCAGCGCCGGCACGACGTGCCCCGCCGTGCCGCCGGCTGCGATCACCACCCGCACGGGTGCTCCCCCGTGCCGCCGGTCGCCGGGACGAGCCCTGGCGCCCGCCGTCGAGGACCCGCAGCCGTCGCTGTCCGCCCGCCGCCATCCGCGCCGAGCCGCCGTTGGCGACGTTGAGCAGCAGGCCGACGGAGGCCAGGGTGACGATCAGGCTGCTGTTTCCGTAGGAGACGAATGGAAGCGTGACTCCGGTCAGTGGTGCGAGGCCGAGGACGGCGAACAGGTTGATCGACGCCTGGACCAGGATCATCGCCGTCAGCCCGGCGGCGAGCAGGCGACCGTAGCGGTCGCGGGCCTTCTGGGCGGTGCGAAAGCCCGCGTAGCCGAGCACCATGTAGAGGCCGACGACAAGCGAGATGCCGAGCAGGCCGAGCTCCTCGCCGATCACCGCGGCGATCATGTCGGTGTGGGCCTCGGGCAGGTAGAACGCCTTCTGGACGCTCTCGCCGATCCCGACCCCGAAGATCCCCCCGGAGCCGAGCGCGATCGCCGCCTGCTGGCCCTGGAAGCCGGCGCCGGTGGCATCGGCGCCGGGATTGACGAAGCTCGTCAGCCGCGCCATCCGGTACGGCTCGAGCAGCACGGCGATGACGACGAGCAGGCAGAGCGCCCCGGCGATCATCGCCAGGTGGCGGAGCTTGGCGCCGGCGGCGACGAGCAGCGCCGCGATCGAGAATGCCGTCACCATCGCCGTCCCGAGGTCGGGCTCGAGGACGACGAGCCCGACGATCGCCGCCGCGACGAGGAGGAGCGGGCGCATACCGCGGAGGTCGCGGGTCATGGTCGGCCGATCGGCCAGCAGGCTGGCCCCGTAGAGGACCAGCGCGACCTTCGCGATCTCCGAGGACTGGACCTGGATCGGCCCGAAGTTGATCCAGCGCTGGGCACCGTTCACCGGCGGGGCTCCAATGACCTTCGTCGCGAGCAACAGTGCAACTGCCCCGATCAGGAGCGCGCCGGTCAGTCGCCTGACGTGCTCGAGCCGCTGCATCGAGAGGATCTTGAGCACCACCAGCCCGATGGCGCCGAACATCACGGTCCGCTTCAGGTAATAGAGGCTGTCGCCGTCATTGAGCAGCGACGCGCTCGAGCTGGCGCTGAAGACCATCACGGCGCCGAGCGTGAGCAGGCACATCGTCGCGGTCAGAAGCAGCGTGTACTCGAGCGGCTTGTCCTTCGACCGTCCCCGGCGGCGCCGGCGCAGGTCGGCGAGGAGGGCGCTCATCGCAGCCCCTCGACGAGCTCGCGGAAGCGGCGCCCCCGGTCCTCGTAGTCGGCGAAGGCGTCGAAGCTCGCGCACGCCGGGGCGAGCAGGACGGTTTCGCCCGGCCGGGCCGCGGTGGCCGCCTCGGCCACCGCCGTCTCGAGGTCGCCGCTGCGGCGCAGCGGGACGCCGGCTGGGGCGAGGTCGGCGGCGAGCTGTTCGGCGGCCTCCCCGATCAGGTAGCAGGCGACGCAGTGGCCGGCGACGGCGGGAACGAGCGGTGCGAACCGCTCGCCCTTGAGGCTCCCGCCGAAGATCGCATGGACCCCGTCCCCGAACGTCACGAGCGCCGCCTGCGCCGCGGCGACGTTGGTCGCCTTCGAGTCGTTGACGTAGGCGACCCCGCCGAGCTCGCCGACCGGCTCGAGCCGGTGCGGGATGGCGGTGAAGTCGCGGAGGGCTGCGGCGACCGCGTCCCGGGGGACGCCGGCCGAGAGCGCCGCGGTCGCGACCGCCATCGCGTTGCGGATGTTGTGCTCGCCGGCCAGCGCCAGCTCAGACCGCTCCACCAGGGGCCCGGCGTCGTCGTGAATCGCCCCCGCCTCGTAGCGCACCGTGCAGGCACCGGCGACGCAGCCTTCGATCCCGTAGCGGCGGCAACGCGCGTCGCCCGGGATCTCGACGTCCCGCAGCGCGGGCTCGTCGGCATCGATGACCGCGTCGGAGTCGGCGGGCTGGGCGGCGAAGATGCGCAGCTTCGCCCCCAGGTAGGCGGCGAGCGTCGGATGGCGGTCGGCGTGGTCGGGGCTGATGTTGAGGAAGACCGCGACCTCGGGCGCGAACGCGACCGAGTCCTCGAGCTGGAAGGAGGAGCACTCGCAGACAACCGTCGCATCGGGGTCGAGGCCGGCGGCGACCGCGCTCAGCGGCGTGCCGACGTTGCCGGCGACCGCGACCGGCATCCCGGCGGTCCGGAACGCATGCCCGAGCCACTCGGTGACGGTCGTCTTGCCGTTCGTCCCGGTGACCGCGACGAACCGGTTGGGCGCCAGCCGCCAGCCGAGCTCGAGCTCCCCGAGCACCGGCATTCCACCGGCCCGCGCCGCTGCGATCACCGGGGCCTCGGGCGGCACGCCGGGACTCTTGATCACGGCGCTCACGCGGTCGAGCAGGTGGGTTCCGTCGCCATCGAGATCGAGTTCGACGCCGGCATCGGCAAGCCTGCTCGCAGCCGCAGGACTTCCGCGATCGGTGCCGTACACGCGCTCCCCCCGCGCCGCCAGCGCCGCCGCCGCGGCGACCCCGGAACGGGCCAGCCCGACGACGAGGAACGGGCCCTCGGGCAGGGATGGTCGCGGGATCGCTGAGGCCACCCCTGAAGGTTCGCGACTCCACAGGACGTTCCTCAACGTCCTGACGAGGTCGGGAGGCGGCTGATCGAGGACGCAGGAGCCGAAGCGGCCAAAGGGCCGTGAGGCGACGAGGACGACGAGCAGCCGTCTCCCGGCCCGTCAGGTCAGATCGAGTTCTGGAAGAGGGTGTAGCCGATCCCGGCCAGGACGGCACCGAGGATCCAGAAGCGGATCATGATCTTCGTCTCCGACCAGGCCTTCATCTCGAAGTGGTGGTGGACGGGTGCCATCAGGAAGACGCGGCGGCGGAACGACTTGAAGGCGAAGACCTGGATCAGGACCGAGAGCGCCTCGATCACGAAGATCCCGCCGAGGATGACCAGGAGGATCTCGGTCTGGGTCATGATCGCGAGGCCGGCGATCGCCCCGCCGAGGCCGAGCGAGCCGGTGTCGCCCATGAAGATCTGGGCCGGGAACGCGTTGAACCACAGAAACCCGACCGAGGCGCCGACGAAGCAGGACGAGAGCAACGCCAGGTCCTCCTGGCCGGTCGTGATCGTGATCGCGAGGTAGGAGAGGAAGACGATCGCGCAACATCCCGCGGCGAGGCCGTCGAGGCCGTCGGTGAGGTTGACGCCGTTGCTGGCGCCGGCGAGGACGATGAAGCTGAGGATCACGTAGACGACCGGGCCGAGGTAGATCTCGGCGTCGAAGAGCCTGATCTGCATGCTCGGGTCGAGGCCGACCTCCTGGAAGGCCACCCACCAGAGGGCGACGGCGAGCGCGATCTGGCAGGAGAGCTTCCAGCGCGCCGAGAGGCCGAGCGAGCGCCGCTTGATGATCTTGATGTAGTCGTCGGCGAACCCGATCGCGGCACTCCCGAGCGCGACCCCGAAGACGGCGAGGCTCTCGGTGTCGCGATCGGAGAGGACCAGGTAGGGGACCGCGATCGCCGTGAAGATGATCAGCCCGCCCATCGTCGGCGTGCCGGCCTTGGTGTGGTGGCCCTCCGGCCCCTCCTCGCGGATCTGCTGGCCGAACTCGCGCTCGCGGAGGCGCTCGATGAACTTCGGGCCGAGGAAGATCGTGATCAGCATCGCCGCCATCCCCGCGATCAGGATCGCCCCGCGATCGATCGCGACGGTGCTGAGGCCGTCCGACTGCGCGAGCTCGATCACCCGAGGTTCCCGCCGAGCCGGGCGACGATGCCGTCGGTGAGCCGTTCGAGCCCGACCGACCGCGACCCCTTGACCAGCACCACGTCGCCGGGGCGGAGCTCGGCGGCGACGAGCGCGATCGCCGCGTCGGCGTCGGCCGCCCACGCGTCCGGCCCGTAGTCGCGCGCGAGCTCACCGACGCCGATCAGCGGCCCGATCCCGCGCTCGCGCGCGAGCGCCGCGATGTCGGAATGGAAGGCGGGGCCCTCCGGCCCGAGCTCTGCCATCCCACCGAGCACGGCCACTGCGCGGTCCCCGTCGCGAGCCGTCCCGGCGAGGTTCTCGAGGGCGGCGCGCATCGAGATCGGATTCGCGTTGTAACAGTCGTTGAGCAGCAAGATCGGCCCGGGCAGCGCGATCCGCTCGCCCCGCAGCCGCGAGAACTCTATCCGCGCGGTCCGCGCCGCCATCGCCGCCGGATCGAGGTCGAGCGCCACGCCGATCGCCACCGCGCAGAGCGCGTTCGTCAGGTTGTGGGCCTCGGCGAACGGGAGCTCGAAGTCGGCCGCGCCGTTCGGGGTGCCGATCCGGGCCGACGTCCGTCCGTCGGCGACCCTGGCGTCGGGCGCGAAGACATCGCCGCCGGGCCCGAACGTGACCACCTCCAGCGAGTCGCGCAGATGCGGGCTGAGCGCCTCCTCGTCGGCCGGGATCACGGCGCGCCCGCTCGGGCCGAGGCCGTGGAGGATCTCCGCCTTCGCCTCGACCACCGCCTCGAAGGAGCCGAGCAGCTCGAGGTGGACCGGTCCGACGTTCGTGATCGCGGCTACGTCGGGCTCGGCGATCGCGCAGAGCTCCTCGATCTGCCCCCGCCCCCGCATCGCCATCTCGAGCACCAGCAGCTCGGTCTCCGGCGGCGCCGAGAGCAACGTCAGCGGCAGCCCGATCTCGGTGTTGAAGTTCTCGGGGCTCGCGTGGACACGGCGCGGCAGGATCGCCCGCGCGATGTCCTTGACCGAGGTCTTCCCGGTCGACCCGGTGATTCCCACCGCGGGGCAGCCGAGCTCGCGTCGCCAGGCACGCGCCAGCGATTGCAGGGCGGTCAGCGGCTCCTCGACGGCGAAGACCCAGGCGTCGACGCCGGCCGCCTTCAGCTCGGCGGCCCACGGCGCCGTGACGACGGCGCCCCAGGCGCCCTGCTCGATCGCCTGCGCGGCGAACCGCCCACCGTCGGCATTCGTGCCGGCGAGCCCGAAGAAGAGATCATCGGGGCCCGCCTCGCGCGAGTCGATCACGGCCCGCCCCGGCCGCGAGCCGGAGCCGGGCCCCGCGACCGTCACCTCGCCGCCGAGCCCGGCCGCGACCCGCTCCGGTGAGAGCTCGATCACGAGGACCCCTCCCCCGCCGCGGCCAGCGCCGCGAGCTGCTCGCGGGCGACCTCGCGGTCGTCGAAGGGGACCTTGCGGCCGCCGGCGAGCTCTTGGCCCTGCTCGTGCCCCTTGCCGGCGATCACGACGAGGTCGCCCGGGGTCGCCCGCCCGATCGCCAGCGCGATCGCAGCGCGGCGATCGGTCTCGACCTCGACGGCGCCACGGCGGTCGGCAGGGACCCCCGCGAGGATCTGTTCGATGATCGCCTCCGGATCCTCCGAGCGCGGGTTGTCGGAGGTGACGATCGCGAGGTCCGCCAGCTCGGCGCCGGCCTTGCCCATCAACGGCCGCTTTGCGGCATCGCGATCGCCGCCGCAGCCGAACGCGCAGATCAGGCGGCCTCGGGTCAGCCGCCGCGCCGCGGCGAGCACGTTCTCGAGCGAGTCCGGGGTGTGGGCGTAGTCGACGAGGACGCCGAAGCCCTGACCGATGTCGACCGGCTCCATGCGACCCGGGACCGGCTCGGCGGCCGCGAGGGCGGCGACCGCATCGTCGATCCCGACATCCACTGCGAAGGCCGCCGCGAGGGCGGCGAGCGCGTTCTCGACGTTGAAGTGCCCAGGAAGGCCGAGCTTGACGTCGCGGGGCGGCCCGCTGCCGTGGAGGGTGAACGTGGCGCCGGTGGCGTCGAAAGCGACGTTGTGGGCGGTCAGGTCGGCGAGGTGGCCCGCGGCCGAGAACGTCGTCAACCGGGGCGGTGCCCCGCGCAGGTCGGCGACGAGACGGCGTCCGTAGGGGTCGTCGACGTTGACCGCCGCGGCGCCGGGAGCGCGACCGCGGTCGCCGGGCTCGAACAGGAGCCGCTTCGCCGCGAAGTAGTCGTCCATGTCGGCGTGGAAGTCGAGGTGGTCCTGGGTCAGGTTCGTGAACGCGGCGACATCGAAGTCGATCGCGTCGGCACGGCCGAGCGCCAGCGCGTGCGAGGAGACCTCCATCACGCAGGCGCGGTCGCCCGCGTCGAGCATCCGCCGGAGCGTTCGCTGGAGGTCGATCGCCTCGGGCGTCGTCCGCTCGACCTCCTCGTCACGGCCGCCGACGATCCGCTTCACGGTCCCGAGCAGGCCGCAGGAGGTCCCGGCCGCCTCGATGATCGCCCGAAGGAGGAAGGCCGTGGTCGTCTTGCCGTTGGTCCCGGTCACCCCGATCATCAAGAGCTCGGTGCTCGGCTCGCCGAAGAAGCGCGCCGCGATCGGCCCCATCGCGCGGCGCGCGTCGGCGACGACCAGCTGCGGTACGTCGATGTCGAGCTCGCGCTCGACGACCAGCGCCACGGCGCCCGCCGCCACGACCGCGGGCGCGAAGTCGTGGCCGTCGGCGCTCGAGCCGCGGACGCAGAAGAAGAGGGCGCCCGGGCCGGCGAGGCGGCTGTCGAACGCGATGTCGACGATCTCCCGCTCCTCGCCGCCGCCGGCGATCCGCGCGCCCGCCGGCAGCGCGGCGCTTAGTTCGGCGAGCCTCATCGCTCGCGATTCTAGGAACGCGGCAGGTTGAAACGGGCGCGCGCGGCGCTCAGACGCTCTCAGCCGCCCGGCGCGATCCCGAGGTAGGGAAGCGCGAACGTGGCGATCTCCCCGAACGCCGGTGCCGCCACCGATCCGCCGTAGTAGTCGCCGCCCTTCGGATCGTCGACGATCACCGCCGCCAGCAGCCGCGGGTCCGCCGCGGGCGCGAAGCCGACGAAGGAGGCGATGTACTGCGTCTCGGAGTACGTGCCGTCGACGACCTTCTGGGCCGTGCCGGTCTTGCCGGCGAGGACGTAACCGGGCACGCTCACCTCAGAGGCGGTGCCGCCGTCGCCGAGCACGCCCTCGAGCATCTTCCGCAGCTCGACCGAGGTCTCCTTGCTGATCACGCGGACCCCGTCGGAGTGATCGACCGGCTCGCCGTCGATCGATTCGATCAGCCGCGGGGTTCGCAGGATCCCGCCGTTCGCGATTGCCGCGTAGCCGGCCATCATCTGCAGCGGGGTCACCGAGAGGCCCTGTCCGATCGGCAGGTTCCCGATCGAGGACCCCGAGTACTCCTTCGGGGTCGGGACGATGCCCTGCTCCTCGGCCGGGTAGTCGACCCCGGTCGGGCTGCCGAACCCGAAGCGCGAGACCCACTCGCCGAAGTCGTGCTCGCCGAGCTCCTGCCCGATCATCACCGTGCCGACGTTCGAGGACTGGGCGAGGATGTCGGCCACGCTCAGCGTCCGGTATCCGACCTCGTGCGACTCGCCGATCGTCCGGTCCGCGACCTGGATCTCGGGCGGCACGTCGAACCGGGTCTCGGGCTTGACGATGCCGTCCTCCAGCGCGCCGGCGACGGTGAACGCCTTGAAGGTCGACCCCGGCTCGTAGGTGAAGCCGGTGGCCAGATTGGACAGCTGGTCGGGATCGGCATCGGAGAGATCGCTCGGATCGACCGGCGGCCAGCTCGCCATCGCGAGCACGTCGCCGTCGGCCGGGTCCATGACGATCGCCGTCGCGCCCTCCGGCATGTAGGTCTCGCCGATCCCGTCGAGGACCTTCTCGGTGTAGGCCTGGATCCGCCCGTCGATCGTGAGCTGCACGTCGTGACCGGCGGCCGCGCCGGTGACGACGTCGCGGCTGATCTCCTGCCCGAGCGCGTCCTTGGTGATCGCGACCTCGCCGTCGGTTCCGGCGAGGACGGCGTCCTCGGACTGTTCGATCCCGAACAGTCCGTGTCCGTCGTCGGCGACCGCGCCGATCAGTCGGCCGCCGTCGCGCTCCTGCGGGTAGACCCGTCGTGAATCGGGGAGGATCCCGATCCCGTCGAGCTCGAGCCGCTCGACCCGCTCGGCGGTGACGAGGTCCGCATCCTGGGCGACGTACTCGAAGCCGCTCGGCGCGGTCAGCGCCTCGAGGATCTCGGGCTCGGGCTCGTCGAGCACCGAGGCGAGCTGCTTCGCCGTCCGTGGCGGGTTCTCAACCTGGTAGGGGGTGGCGAAGATGGTCGCTGCCTCCTCCGATACGGCGAGCGCGTTGCCGCGGCGATCGAGGATCGCGCCGCGGATTCCCGGCACGGTCACCGTGGCGACCTGCTGGCTGCGCGCGTCGGCGCTGTACTCGCCGCCCTTGACCGTCTGCAGCCAGGCGGTCCGGATCATGACCACGCAGAACGCGAGCATGAAGGCCGCGAAGAGGAGGCCGACGCGCTTCTCGATCAGTCGCAACCGGCCTCCCCGGTCATCTCGCCTAGGGAACCGTCGCCGTCGGGGCGAGCGCCGGGTCGACCGGTGACGGCGTGGTCGGCGCGGTGGTCGCGGCCGGATCGACCGTGCTCGTCGTCGGCGTCACCGCGGTTGGGTCGGTCGCAGCGGGGTCGATCGTCGCCGGGTCGGTGACCGCGGGCTCGACCGGGGTGACCGGGGCGATCGCCGGGGCGCCGGCGGCGATCTCGCCGGCGGCCAGCCGCTGCGCGGCGCGCTCGGCGTCGCCGGAGCGAGATTCGAGATAGCTCACCGCGTCGGGCGCCGGCACCGCAAGCCCGAGCGCCGAGGCGGCCTGTGAGATCCGCTCCGTCGAGAGCCGGTTGGCGATGCGCGCCCGCAGAACGCTGTTCTGCTGCTGGAGCTCGTCGACCTTCTTCGACGTGTCGCTGCCGGCGGCACTCAGGCTGAGCCCGAGGACGTTGAGCGCGACGATGCCCGTGAGGAGGACGCCGAGGACGACGACCCAGGCCCGGCCCCGCGACATCCCGACGACGAACTGCGAATCCGCGATTCCGCTGATCGCGTTCACCGGGAGCAGCGCGACGCTCGCGCCGGCGCCCACCGGGCCGCGGCTCGGAGCGGCTGGACGCGCGCGAGTGGCCGCTCGCCCCGCCGGGCGCGGTGCCGGCTTCGGCCGCGGGCGCGACTTCGGGCGCGGCGCCGGGCGCGAGCGCGGTGCGACCGCGGGCGCTCCCATCAGCCTCTCCCCTCCTCGAGCTTGAGCGCGATGCGAAGCCGCGCCGATGCCGAGCGCGGGTTCTCGGCGACCTCGCCGGCGCTCGGAGCGAGCCCGCCCCTGGTCAGGAGCTTCGCCTCGGGCTCGAGCCCGCACCGACAGACCGGGAGCTCGGGCGGGCAGACGCAGCCGCGGGCTCGATCGGCGAGGAAGCGCTTCACGCGCCGATCCTCGAGCGAGTGGAACGAGATCGCCGCGAGCCGCCCGCCCGGGGCCAGCATCTCCCAGGCCTCGGGGAGCGCGGCATCGATCGCCTCGAGCTCGCGGTTGACGGCGATCCGGATCGCCTGGAAGGTGCGCTTGGCCGGGTTGCCGCGCCCGAACCGGGCGGCCGGCGGCAGCCCGGCGCGGATCGCCTCGACCAGCTCGGCGGTGGTCTCGATCGGTCGCCGCTCGACGATCCGCCGCGCGATCGAACGGGCGTGGCGCTCGTCGGAGTAATTGCGGAGCGCCTCGGCGATCCGGCTCTCGGGCCACTCATTGACGACCGTCCGAGCCGAGAGCTCGGCTCCGGGATCCATCCGCATGTCGAGCGGCGCGTCGAAGGAGTAGGAGAAGCCGCGCTCCCAGGCGTCGATCTGCATCGAGGAGACGCCGAAGTCGAAGAGGACGACGTCGGGCCTGACCCCGTCGGCGGCGAGGTCGGCGAGCACGACGTCGAAGTCGCCGCGGGAGAAGCGCATCTCGCATGGCGCCTCGGCAGCGATCTGCTCGAAGCGCTCGGCCGCGGCCGGGTCACGATCGATCCCGATCAGCGTCCCGCCCGGCCCGATCCGCTCGGCGAGCAGCCGCGCGTGACCGCCGCCGCCGAACGTGCAGTCGATGACCGTCTCCCCGGGCCGGGGGTCGGTCTCGCGGATCACCTCCGCGGCGAGGACTGGCACGTGCTCGGTGGGCATGTAAGTGAGGGTCACCATCCCACTACGCGCTCCCCGGGGCCGGCGGTGCCTGCGCCGCGGCGAGGCTCTCGGTCAGCTCCGGCGTCCGCTCCTCGTTCTCCTCGTCCTCGGCGAGCCACTGCTCGGGCGCCCAGATCTCGAGCCGGGTGCCCATCCCCGAAACGATGCAGCGGCCGCTCAGACCGGCGTGCTCGATCAGCTGGCGGTTGAGCCGGACCCGGCCGGCCGAGTCGAGCTCCGACGCGGCGGAGTGGGCGAAGAAGCGGCGCTGGATCCGGCGAGCGTCGCGGCTCAACGGGTTCAGAGCCGACATCGTGCGCTGCTCCATCTCCTCGGCGGCGCGAACCGGCCACACCTCGACGCACGGCTCGACACCCTGGATCAGGACGATCCCCTCGGCGAGCGCGCCCCGGTACTGCGCCGGCACGGTGATCCGGTCCTTGCTGTCGAGGGAATGCTCGTTGAGGCCGCGAAAGGTCATGCATCAAGGGAGACTGGGTTCGAGGTCGAAGGCCTGTGGTATGTGCGCCGTTCAGGTCGGTGAAGTCGGGCCGGAGAGGTGAGGTGGGAGGAACCTCGCCTCCCCGGCCGTCCTTCGACTTGTGGTTCACATTTGACTCGAGGCGCCACGGTAGCCCACAACGCCCCACTTTGCAACACATCACTGGCCGCGCATTCCACAGCGTCCGTCGGACGGAGTTGCTAACGAAGTCGAGGACATGCCTGAGAACCGCTTGAGCAAGCGGGTCCTGCTCGTCGATCGGGATGGCCCGGGCGCCCCCGCCGGTGCAAGTCGCATTGCAAAGGGAGGATCGACCCGGCCGCGGGACGTCGCCGGCCTCGGAGATAGCCTCATCGCCGTGAGCCAACCGCCGCCCACCGATTCGCCCGGCTCGACGCCGCCCCCCGGAGCGGGACCCGTCGAGGCCGTCGCCGGCATCGGTGGGATCGCACCGCCCGCGTTCGCG
>DASSEM010000137.1:0-4072 GCA_035695265.1 Solirubrobacterales bacterium | reverse complement strand
TCAAGGCCAAGCGGGTTGAGCTCGGCGAGGAAGCCAGCCCGACGGCCGGCCGCCGTTTCACGCGGGCGTAGATTCTCGGCGGCGAGGCAGGATTCGGCTCGCGCCGGGCCGCCACTGGTGGCGGTCGGCTCGCGCCAACCGCTTGCCGTTGCCACTCGGTGGTTTGGGCACTGATGGGACTACCTGGAAGGTTCCAGTGCCTCGGCCCCGGAGCCGACGCGGCGCAGATGCACCACCTGACAGGTGGAATATCTGCGCCGCAGATTGCCGGGCTGTCGTCAGGCCTCCGGCCGGCCGCGCAGCGCCAGCTGGAGCTCGAACCGACCCTCGGGGTCGTCGAGCGCGTCGCCGAGGAGCTCCCGCAGGCGGGCGATTCGGTAGCGGACCGTCTGCGGGTGGACGTCGAGGTCGGCGGCCGTCGGGCCGATCGCGCCCATGTTCGCGAGCCACGAGCCAAGCGTGGCGAGGAGGCGCGCGCGGCTTGCGGTGGTCTCGTCGGCGAGCGGGGCGAAGGCCCGGGCGGCGAGGAGCTCGAGCCGGTCCGGCGATGCGGCGACGATCAGGTCGGCGATGTGCTCCTCAGCCCGAAGCAGGCCGGCCTTCGGGCCGAGCATCCCGGCGGCCCGCAGCGCCTGCGCCTGCGCCGCTTCGGCCCATGAGGCCGGGAGCGCCTCGGGCGGGCCGGCGGGGCCGAGCGTCAAGGGAGCCACCTCGGCCGCAGCGAGCAGGGCCGCGGCCGATCCGGGCCCGGCGGGGTCGGCGACGATGAGGCAGCCGCGCTCGTCGACGGTCCCTGCGAGGGTCTCGGGTCCGAGCCTGCGGGCCGTCACCGCGGCCCGGTCGGCCGTGCAAGCGGCGGCCGCGAGCGTGGCGGGCACGGTCCAGCCGGCGGCGCCGGCGAGCCGGTCGACCTCGGTCCGGGGGGCGCCGTCGATCAGCGCGGCGAGGAGCTGCGAGCGTCGCCGCTCCCGCTCGCCCTCGCGCTCGGACTGCGCCGCCGCATAGCCCTCGACCGATTCGGCCGAGAGCTCGTCGATGTAGGCGAAGATCGCGTCAGCGAGCTCGTAGATCCGCTCGGGCGGATGGCCGGCCCGGGCGGCCGCCTCGCTCGTCAGCCGCCAGGCGACGCGGGCGCCGACGCGATAGGCGGCCTGGAGCGAGTCGAGGCTCCGACCCTGGCGGAGCTCGCCTCGGCCGAGCCCCACATAGACGTCGCGGCCGCCGGCCCGGTCGGCGGCGGGATCGCGAACGAGTGCCACGAACTGCCGCAGGGCCTCGTCCACGCCGATCCGGATGCCGCGGCCGAACGAGCCCTCGAGCGGCCGCGCGTACTCGGGAACCTCGCGCGCGATCGCCGCCAGGATCTCGGCCCCGAGCTCCGGCAGGACCACCTCGATCGCGGGGGCGAGAGCGGGATCGACCCGCCATTCGGGCGTCGCAGGCGTCGATTTAGCGGCAGATGACAAGAAAGCGCCCTAGATCCATCGATCATCGTAGAGAAACATGCATTGAGACACACCTACCATCACTCCCATGGAAGCCAGCGCACAGCCCGCGCCCCGGCCCGTGCCCGCCCGACGACCCCCGGCGGACGGGATGAGCGCCTTCGACAAGTACGCCAACCTGGGTGCCGTGATCCTGCCGTTCGCGGCCACGCTCGCCGCGATCGTGCTCTTTTGGAACGAGATCGTCAGCGGGGCGGACCTCGCGATCTTCGCCGGCATGTACCTGCTCACCGCAACCGGGGTCACCGTCGGCTATCACCGGCTGCTGACCCACCGCGCCTTTCAAACCTACCCGGCGGCCCGCTACCTGCTGGCCGGCCTCGGCCAGATGTCGGTCCAGGGGTCGGTGATCGCCTGGGTCGCCGACCACCGCAAGCACCATGCTCATACCGACGTCGAGGGCGACCCGCACTCGCCGCACGTCGGCCACGGCCATGGCGTCGGCGGCGTCCTGCGCGGCCTCTGGCACGCCCACAGCGGCTGGCTCCTGGTCTCCCACGGCCGCGCCGACTGGCGCCGCTTCGCGCCGGACCTCTGGGAGGACCCGGGCATGCGCCTGATCAGCCGCTGGTTCCCGGCGTTCGTCCTTGCCGGGCTCATGATTCCGGCGCTCGCCGGCTTCCTCGTCGCCGGGACGGTGGCCGGAGCCGCGACGGCGTTGCTCTGGGGCGGGTTCGTGCGGATCTTCTTCGTCCACCACGTGACCTGGAGCGTCAACTCCGTCTGCCACTACTTCGGCAGCCGCCGCTTCGACACCGAAGACCACTCGACCAACGTCTTCTGGCTGGCCCTGCCGTCGCTCGGCGAGTCGTGGCACCACAACCATCATGCGTTCCCGCGCTCGGCCACCCACGGGCTGCGGTGGTATGAGGTCGATCCCAGCGCGCTCATCATCCGTGGCCTCGCCCGGGTCGGCCTCGCCTGGGATGTCGTCGAGATCACCTCCGAGCGCCAACGCCAGCGGCTCTCGGCGCCGGCCGCCTGAGCCGTCCCGCGGCGGCGCGCGGCCGGGCTTCCGCCATAGAGTGGGGGAGATGGACGCGAGCGGTGGCGAGGGCGAGGTGCTGATCGAGCGGGTCGACGTCGTCGACCTGCCGGTGCTGATGCCGATGCTCCGCGCCTACTGCGACTTCTACGAAGTCGATCCCCGGGACGACCGCCTCGTCGCGCTCTGCCGGGCGCTGATCGACGACCCGACCGAGGGCGAGCAGGCGATCGCCCGCTCGCCGAGCGGCGAGCCGCTCGGCTTCGCGACCGTCTTCTGGACCTGGCAGACGCTCGACGCGGCGCGGGTGGGCGTCCTCAACGACCTCTACGTGGTCCCCGACGCCCGCGGGCGCGGGGTCGGCAGGCGTCTGATCGAGCACTGCCGCGTCCTCTGTCGAAAGCACGCCGCGGCCAAGCTCGTCTGGGAGACCGCCCCCGACAACGAGACGGCGCAACGCCTTTACGATGGGATCGGCGCCGAACGATCGACCTGGCTCACGTATGAGGTCGAGGCCTGGTAGCGCCGCCCGCTTCCGCCGCTGATGACCAGACTCTCCAGCTACCTGCTGCCGACGCTGAAGGACGCGCCGGCCGACGCCGAGGCGACCTCGCACAAGCTCCTCGTCCGCGCCGGGCTCGTGCGCCAGCTCGGCGCCGGCCTGTGGACCTGGCTACCGGCCGGCTACCGCTCGATCAAGAAGGTCGAGGGGATCATCCGCGAGGAGATGGACGCGATCGGCTGTCAGGAGATGCTGATGCCCGTCCTGCAGCCCGCTGAGCCGTGGCAGCGAACGGGACGCTACGAGATCGAGGAGCTGTTCCGGCTCCGCGACCGCAAGGACTCCGAGCTGGTGCTGGCGATGACGCACGAGGAGGCGGTGACGAGCCATGTCGCCGGTGACATCCGCTCGTACCGCGACCTGCCGATGATGCTCTATCACCTGCAGACGAAGGAGCGGGACGAGCCGCGCCCGCGGGCGGGCGTGCTGCGAACCCGCGAGTTCACGATGAAGGACGCCTACTCGTTCGATCGCGACGAGGAGGGCCTCGACCGCAGCTACGGGCTCCAGGCCGGCGCCTACGAGCGGATCCTCGAGCGCTGCGGCCTGCGCTTCCACGCGGTCGAGTCCGACGTCGGGATGATGGGCGGCTCCGGCGCACACGAGTTCATGGCCCCGTGCGCAGCCGGCGAGAACGAGGTCGCACTGGCGCCCGGCTACGCGGCGAACGTCGAGGTCGCGAGCGCCGCCGCCGCCCCGGTCGATCTGCCCGATCCACTACCCGAGCCCCGGGAGGTGGCAACCCCGGGGCTGACGACGGTCGAGGGGGTCGCCGGAGCGCTCGGGGTAGCGACCGGTGCGCTGATCAAGGCGATGCCGGTCGTGACCGGGGACGGCGAGCTCGTCCTCGTCCTGCTTCGCGGCGACCATCGGCTCAACGAGATCAAGCTCGCCAACCACCTCGGCGCGCCGGCGCGGCTCGCGCGCCCGGAGGAGATCGAGGCGGCGATCGGGCCGGCCGGATTCATCGGGCCCGTCGGCGCCGAGGTGCGGACGCTCATGGACGGGGCGATCGCCGGC
>DASSEM010000136.1:0-9990 GCA_035695265.1 Solirubrobacterales bacterium | reverse complement strand
GCCCGCGCCGTCCGGATCAGCCGAAGTCGAGGATGCGGAACCGGGTCGAGTCGATCGTCGAGCCCGGCGTGCAGTCGCCGTTCGAGCCGACGTTGGCGGTCAGCTCGTTCTCCTGCTCGCTCGCCGGGTCGACCGCGGGCTGGGCGCCGAGGCTCCCGGTCACCTCGGTGGGCGTGGTCGAGTCGGTGCGGAGCTCGCCGCCGCCGACCTGCATGCCGTTGAGGCGGATGTCGAAGAACACCTGGCAGGCGCCGGAGCCGTCGCCGTCGTAGGCCAATGTCCCGGTGCCCTCGCCGAAGACGACGTTGATCTGGCCGGGGCCCTGGGTCCAGGTGCCGCCCTCGATCGGATAGGGATCGAGGTTGCCGGTCACCGGCGCCGAGCCCCCGGTCGGGCTCTGCACGAAGTAGACGGGGAACTTCTGCTTGTTCGGCCCGACCGCCTGCGCCGCGATCTGCGGCGAGTCCACCGCGCGGCGCGCGAGCTGGCGGCCGCGGACCGCGCTGTCGGCGAGGCGCTTGGCCGTGACCGCACCGGGGGCGATCTTCGGGGTCGTCACGGCGTCGGCCATGATGTTCTTTGTTCCGATCTGCGAGGCGGCGACTGCAACACCGCCGCCGAGCGCGACGCACAGGGCCACGGTCGAGACGACGTTGGCATAGGTGAAGGGCTTGCGAGGACGCATGGGGAATCTCCGTTCGGTCGGTGGAATCTGGTGTTCCGGGCCGCCGATCGGCACGCTGAAGCAAGCGCTTGAGAGCTGAACGGCAACGACCGCCCGGCCGGAGCAGCGACCTCAGCGCCGGGACCGGCGAGGATTTCAAGCCCCCCGTCGCGGATAGGATCGGGCGCCGATGGAGGACGAGCAGAGCGCGGACGAACGCGGGACGGTGCGGCCCGAGCTCGCCGAGCTGCGCGAGCGCAAGGCGCTGCTCGGCGACGCGGCGCGGCCCGAGGCGGTCGCGAAGCGCCATGAGTCCGGCCGGCGGACCGCCCGGGAGAACGTCGCCGACCTCGTCGACCCCGACAGCTTCGTCGAGTACGGCGGGCTGGCGATCGCCGCCCAGCGAGCCCGCCGGGAGGTTCGGGAGCTGATCGAGCGGACGCCGGCCGACGGCCTGATCGGTGGCCTCGCCCGGATCAACGGCGAGCGGTTCGGCGACGCGGCCGCCTGCGCCGTGCTGTCCTACGACTACATGGTCCTCGCCGGTACTCAGGGCGTCTTCGGCCATCGCAAGAAGGACCGCCTGTTCGAGCTGATCGAGCGCTTGCGCCTCCCGACCGTGCTGTTCGCCGAGGGCGGCGGCGGCCGCCCCGGCGACACCGACTACCCGGTGGTCTCCGCCCTCGACACGCGAGCCTTTGCGCTCTGGGCGCGGATCTCGGGGCTGGCGCCGCGGATCGCGATCGTCGCCGGCCGCTGCTTCGCCGGCAATGCGCTGCTGGCCGGAAGCTCCGACCTGATTGTCGCCGCCGAGGACATCGCGCTCGGGATGGGCGGCCCGGCGATGGTCGCCGGCGGCGGCCTCGGCGAGTTCGCGCCCGAGGAGATCGGCCCGATCGACGTCCAGTCGCCGAACGGCGTCGTCGACCTCCGGGTCGCCGACGAGGCGGCGGCGGTCGCCGCGACCAAGCAGCTCCTCGCCTACTTCCAGGGCCCGATCGACGGCTGGGAGGCTCCCGGCCCGGAGCTGGCCCGGAGCGCCGTCCCGGAGAGCCGCCGCCGCGCCTACGACGTCCACGCGGCGATCGAGGCGATCGTCGACGTCGGGTCGGCGACCTGGCTTCGGGACGAGTTCGCGCGGACGATGGTCACGGGCATGGCCAGGATCGAGGGCAGGCCGGTCGGGATCGTCGCCAACAACCCGATGCGGATGGCGGGCGCGATCACGAGCGACGGCGCCGACAAGGCGGCGCGGTTCATGCAGCTCTGCGACGCCTACCGGATTCCGCTCGTGTCACTGATCGACACGCCGGGGATGATGGTCGGGCCGGAGGCCGAGGCGACGGCGCTGGTCCGCCATTGCGCACGCCTGTTCAACACCGGGGCGAACCTGCGGGTACCGCACGTCGCCGTGATCCTGCGGAAGGCCTACGGCCTCGGAGCGCAGGCGATGGCCGGCGGTGGCCTGCACGAGCCGCTGCTCACGGTCGGCTGGCCGACCGCGGAGCTCGGGGCGATGGGACTCGAGGGCGCCGTCCGCCTCGGCCTGCGCCGTGAGCTCGACGCGATCGCCGATCCCGACGAGCGGGAGCGCCGGGTCCTCGAGGTCACCGAGCACGCCCTCGAGCACGCGAAGGCGCTGAACGCGGCGACGATCTTCGAGCTGGACGACGTGATCGACCCAGCCGAGACGCGGCGAATGATCGCCGCGGTCCTGGAGGCGTCCGGCGGCGAGGCTGGCCACGGCGGGGCGCACTGCCCAGTCGACGCCTGGTAGTCGGGCTGGGCGTCCCGTCCCCGCCGATGCCCGGCAGCGGGCATCATGGTCGCGCATGAGCGGCCTCGAGCACCTGCCCAACTCGCGGCAGAGCCTACTCGGGATCTCGAGCGACGGCGACGAGGTCTGGCTGATCCGCGGGATCGCGCAGAAGCAGTACACGTGCCCGGGCTGCTACGGCGACGTCGAGATCGGCGAAGACCACGTGATCGCCCAGACCGTGCTCCGACTCGGCGGGACCGAGCACCGGCACTGGCACCGCGGCTGCGCGAAGCGGGTCCTGGAGCCGGGCCTGCGCCGGGTGAAGGCGGTGAGCGCCCGCGAGTCCTCGCAGGTCAAGCTGGCGGGACGGGGGCGGCGCCCGGCCGGCAAGCGCGGGCGGAGGACGCCGCGGCGCTGAGGCTCAGGAGGGCGCGGCGCCGGAGTCGGCGGCCGCCTTGTCGATCGCGTCCTCGAGCTCCTGCTTGCTGAAGGCGCCCTCGATCGCGGTCGAGACCTTGCCGTCGGCGTCGATCACGTAGAGCCACGGCTCCGAGGGGAGGCCGAAGTCCTGGACCTGCGGTCGCGGCCCCTTGTTGGGGTCGTTGTCGTTGTAGATCTCCATGTGGATGAAGGCGGCGTCGTCGGGGCGCTCGCTCTTGACCTCCTCGGCGATGTCGACGACCGGGCCGCAGACGCGGCTCGAGCAGAGCGCCGGGGTGGCGAACAGGAGGACGATCGGCTCCTTGCCGAGGACATCGGCGTAGTCGACGTCGTGCATGGAGCTCGGGGGCTGGCGGGTGTCGATCTTGGTCAGGTCGCCGCCGACCTCATCGGCCGTGGGGGTGTGGGTGACCGGAGCCTCGTCGCCGGGCTGCGGGACCTCGGGGAACTTGCCGACCACGGCGCTCGGTACGCGGGAATAGGCGTAGGAGCCGTCGTCGTCGCGGATCATCGCGAGGATCTGCCACTCGCCCTTGCTCGGCAGGTCGACCTCGGTGGTGTAGACGTACTTGGCGGCGTCGGGATCCTCCGTCGTCGTCTTCGCCGCGAACGCGGGCGGCGTCTCGAGCGAGTGCACGGTCGCCGGGTAGGGGCCCGTGGCCTTGCCGTTCGGCTTGGCGGCGTAGATGGCGACCTCGGCGTCGGGGACGTTGCCGTGGTCGAGCGTGAAGACGCCGAAGCCGTAGCGGTTCCTCCCCTCGTTGAAGACCTGCTGGGTGGGCATGACGACCAGGTCGCTCTCCGGCGCCTCGCCGGTGAGCTGAGCGAGTGTCTTGCCGTCAGCGGACGGGAAGGAGTCGGCGCTCGGAGGCGCGGTGGTCACGGAGGTCGAATCGGAATCGCCGCCGCAGCCGGCGATCAGGGCGAGCGCGAGCGGCAGCGCGAGGAGCGTCCGGGCCTTCGGGGTCAGGGCGTCGAGCACGGCGGCGAATCCTAGAGAAGCGGGTGTCTCGGCCCGCCGGTTAGGCTCCCCGGCGTTCAACGTCGGAAGGGAGCGAGGGTGGCGGAGCGAGCAGCACTGGTGACCGGGGGATCGAGCGGGATCGGGCTGGCGATCGCCCAGGCGCTGGCCGAGGACGGCTACGCCGTGACGATCTCGGCGCGGCGGCCGGACAAGCTAGAGGCCGCGGTCGCGACCCTCGCCTCCGAGGGGCTGGAGGTGTCTGCGGCGCCGGCCAACGTCGCCTCCGAGGACGAGGTGAAGGCGCTCGTCGCCGGCCACCGCGAGCGCTACGGGCGCCTGGACGTGCTGGTCAACAACGCCGGTGTTGGGATCGGCAGCGCGATCGACGAGATCGAGACGAAGAAGCTGGACATGCAGCTCGACGTCAACCTGCGCTCGTACGTGATCGCGATGCGCGAGGCGCTGCCGATGCTGCGGGAGGCGGGGGCCGAGCACGGCAAGGCCCTGATCGTCAACACCGCCTCGATCGCCGGCAAGGGCGGGCAGGGCTGGCTCGCCGTCTACTCGGCGACGAAGGCCGGCGTCATCGGGCTCAGCCAGGCGGCGCAGATGGAGGTTGCTCAGGCGGGGATCCAGGTGACCGCGCTCTGCCCGGCATTCGTCGACACGCCGATGACCGAGTGGGTGCAGGGACAGGTGAAGCCGGCGGAGATGATCCAGCCGCAGGACCTGGCCGAGACCGTGCGGCTGCTCCTTCGGACCTCGCGCTACTGCCTGATTCCCGAGGTCGTCTTCACGCGACCGGGGGATCCGTCGGCGTTCTCGACCTGAGGGCCTAGGATCCGCGTGCCGCACGATCGATACGAGAGAGGAGTCTGGACGTGAACGCTTGCAGGACTGCGAGGAACCGATCCCCGGTCGTGCTGGCCTGCCTGGCCTTTGCGCTCGCCGTCGCCGCGGTGCTCGCCCCCGCGACCGCCTCGGCCGAGGACACGGTCTGGATCTGCAAGCCCGGTCAGGCGGACGACCTCTGCGCCGGGACGATCGACGGCGAGACGATCCCGCCGCCCGGCCAGCAGCCGCAGCCGCTCGGCTACACGCGTCCGGCGAACCCGCCGATCGACTGCTTCTACCTGTATCCGACGCAGAGCGAGCAGGAGGGCCCGAACGCCAACCTCGACAAGGATCCGCCGATCAGGCGCGTCGTCGTCCAGCAGGCCCGGATGTTCTCGTCGGTCTGCGACGTCTATGCCCCGATGTACCGGCAGGTGACCCTGAACGGCGACCAGACGGCGCTGAACGAGAGCGTCGAGATCGCCTACCGGAGCGCCAGGGCCGGCTTCCGGGACTACCTCCGCGACCACAATGAACGTCGTGGGTTCATCATGCTCGGCCACTCCCAGGGCTCCGCCCATGTCGCGCGTCTGATCGCGGAGATGGTCGACACCCGGCCGGGGTTGCGGAAGCGCTTCGTCGGGGCAATCGCCCCCGGCGCCAACATCAGCGTCCCGATCGGCGAGGACGCCGGCGGCCTGTTCGAGCACGTGCCGGCATGCACCGAGGTCGGTCAGTACGGCTGCGTCGTCGCCTACTCCACCTTCAACGACGTGCCGGGGTCGCTCGCCGCGTTCTCGCGGGTCGACTTCGGCTACTGGATCTACCCCGACCCACGCCCCGACCCCGACTCCTTCGAGGTCATGTGCACCAACCCGGCTCTGCTCGACGGCGGCGACGGCACCCTCGAGCCGCTGGTCAACTTCGACTACCTGTTCGGGGCGCCCGATGCGGAGACGGCGAGCCCGTGGCGCGGCGAGCCCGACTACTACCGGGCTGAGTGCAAGCGGCAGGGCGGAGCCCACTGGCTGAACCTGTCCAAGGTCGGCCTCGCGGGCGACACCCGACCCGACCTGGGAGCGGCGGTGGCCTCCGGTTCGAACTACCACGTGCCGGAGGTCAACCTCGCCGAGGGCAACCTCCTGCGGATCGCGCAACTGCAGACCGATTCGTTCGAGGCTGAGCAGGCCAGGCTCGCGGCGAAGCTGCGCAAGCTGAACGCCAAGCTCGGCGATGCGAAGCAGCGGCTTGCCGCGCACCGGAAGGCGATCAAGCGGCTATCGCGGAAGCTGCGCAAGGCGGAGGGAAGCAAGCGGCGGCGGGCCCTCGAGCGACGGGTGAAGGCGAAGCGCAGGAAGGCTGCGGCCGCCCGCAAGTCGATCAAGTCCCTGAAGAAGCGGATCGACGCGGTCGAAGCGCGACTCGCCTGAGTCGCCCGACTCGAGAATGGGCCGTAGCGCGTTAGGCGACGCCGGCCCGCCGCCGCGGCTCGGTGCTTCCGGCGTCGCGGGGCCGATCTCGCAGGCGGCGGATTCGATAGGCGAGGCCCGTGCGCTCGGGCGGGGTCACGGGGTCCGGGAGGGCCCGGCGGGGCGGCTCGATGACGTCGAGGGAGATGTCGTCGACGAGGCTCGACTCGAGCAGGGCGATGAGGGTGCGCATCTCGCGGCGGGTTGCCGGGCGGGGCTCGTCGGCGTCGGTGTAGCGGTCCCAGCTCCGCGCGAAGCTTGCGAGATCGACGCGGCCGCCGTTTCGATGGGCGGCCAGCATCGGGCAGATGCCGCCGCTGCGCGGGTCGGTGTAGGCGCCGACGATGATCGTGTTGGTGTCGATCCCGCGCAGCATCGCCTCGCGCGCGTGCGCCGGCATCGCCTCGACCGCCGCCCGCAGCCGCAGGCAGGCGTTGCGCGGTCGTCCCTTGCGCCGGTGAAGGAGCATCGTTGCGATGGTGGCGCTCCGCGGGGACCCGGGAGGCGCGGCGGGAGCGCGGCGGGACGCGGCTTGCAGGAACGCCGGTGAGGGCGATCGTCGCGGCGTTCGGCGACGCGGGCCATGCGTTCCCGGCGATCGCGCTCGCCCGGGCGCTCGCGGCGCGCGGGCACGAGGTCACGGTCGAGACGTGGGAGCGCTGGCGGGAGCCGATCGAGGCGCTCGGGCTGCGGTTCGAGGCGGCCGAGGAGTACGTCGTCTATCCGCCGCCTCCGCCGGGCGAGGGGGCCGGCGCCGCCGAGGCGGCGGTGGCGATGATGCCGCTGCTCGAGGACTTCGGTCCCGACGTCGTCGTCAGCGACATCCTCACCCTCGCGCCGTCGCTCGCGGCCGAGCTGCGCGGGGTGCCGCGGGCGACGCTCGTGCCGCACCTCTACCCGGTGCACGAGCCGGGGCTCCCGATCTTCGGGGTCGGGATGGAGCCGCCGCGGACGGCGCTCGGGCGGATCGGCTGGACGGCGGCCCTGCCCGTGCTCGAGACGGGGCTGCGGATCGGGCGGCGGGAGCTGAACGAGACGCGGGCTCGGGTCGGGCTCGGGTCGGTCGAGCGCTTCCACGGCGGGATCAGCGAGCGGCTCGTGATCGTCGGGACGTTCCCGCAGCTCGAGTACCCGCGGGACTGGCCGACTGAGGCCGTGATCACAGGCCCGCTCGAGTTCGAGCTGCCCCATCCCCTGATCGAACTCCCGGCGGGGTCCGACCCGCTCGTCCTCGTCGCGGCGAGCACCGCCCAGGACCCCGGCTGCGAACTGATCAGACGGACGTTCGACGGACTCGCCGCCGAGCCGGTGCGGGTCGTGGCGACGACGAACGGCCACCGGCCGGCCCGGCCGATCGAGGTGCCGCCGAATGGCCTCCTGGTCGATTGGCTGTCCTACTCGCAGGTGATGGCGGCGGCCGACGTCGTCGTCTGCCACGGCGGCCACGGCACCCTCGCCCGAGCGCTCGGGCTCGGCAAGCCGCTGCTCACCTCCCCCGCGATCGGCGACATGGCCGAGAACGCGTCCCGGGTCGCCTGGGCCGGCGCCGGCCTCACCGTTCCCGGCCGCCTCCGCCGCCCGGCGACCCTGCGCTGGGCCGTCCGGGCGCTGCTCGAGGACGATCGCTACCGCCGCGCAGCAGAGCGGATCAGCGCGAGCCAGTGGGCCAGAGGCGGAGCGGAGCGGGCCGCGGTGGCGGTGGAGAAGGCGCTTGCCGGGGACTGAGGCACTCGGCTAGGAAGAGCTCCGGGGGAGGGACTCGAACCCTCAACCTATCGGTTAACAGCCGATCGCTCTGCCATTGAGCTACCCCGGATCGCCGGCACGGCATGTCGTCGGCCGCGCCGGACGGATCAGGTTACAGGGAGCCCGTGAACCTCCGCCTCCGATTCGCGCTGGGGCGGATTGGGCCGGCATATGGGACGAAACCGGACCCAGCGCGGGCGACGGCGCGGTCAGGCGAGCGCGGCGCAGGCGGCGGCCACGAGACCGTCGACGTCAGCCTCGGTCGTGTCCCAGGAACACATCCAGCGAACCACGCAGGCCGGCTCGTCCCAGACATAGAACGGGTGCTCGCCCGGCAGGTCGCGGAGGAGCGTGTCGATCACCGGGCGCGGGAGGCGGGCGAAGACGCCGTTGGCCTCGACCGGGTGGACGAGCTCCACGCCGTCGAGGTCAGCGACGGCGGCGGCGAGGCGAGCGGCCATCGCGTTCGCGTTCCCGGCGTTGCGGCGCCAGAGCTCTCCCGGCCCGAAGAGAGCCTCGAACTGGGCGCTGATGAAGCGCATCTTCGAGGCGAGCTGCATGCCCTGCTTGCGGAGGTACTCGAACCGGTCGGCGAGCCCGGGATCGAGGAAGACGACGGCGTCGCCGACGAGGGCGCCGTTCTTGGTCGCGCCGAGCGAGATGACGTCGGCTCCGACCCCGCCGGCCAGCTCGCCGAGACCGGTGCCGAGGGCCGCGGCCGCGTTGGCGAGCCGCGCCCCGTCGATATGGAGGCGCATCCCCATCGCGTGCGCATCCTCGGCGAGCGCGCCGAGCTCGTCGACCGTGTAGAGGGTGCCGACCTCGGTCGCCTCGGCGACGGATACGAGTCGCGGCTGGTTGTGGTGCGGATCGTCCCGCCGCGCCTCCCATCCATGCAGCGCCTCCGGCCCGATCTTGCCATCCACGGGCTCGGCCGTGAGCAGCTTCACGCCGGCCCAACGCTCCGGGGCACCGCACTCGTCGATGTCGATGTGGGCGCCGGCGGAGCAGATCACCGCCTCGTGCGGCCTCGTCACGGCGTCGATCGCGAGCACGTTGGCGGCGGTCCCGTTGAACACCGGAAAGCCGACCGCGTCCCCCCCGAAATGCTCGCGCACCAGCTCGCCGAAGCGATGCGTCCAGGCATCCTCGCCGTAGGAGCCGGCATGGTCGACGTTGGCGCGCGCGATCGCCTCCAGCACCTCCGGGTGCGCTCCCGAGTGGTTGTCGGACGCGAAGCCGCGCGGATCCGCGCCGGGACCCTCGCTCACGGGTGAAGCTCGAGCCGCTGGCCGTTCATCCGACCCGCCGCGTCGGAGCAGAGGTATGCGAGGGCGTCGGCGATCTGCTCGGCCGGGGTGAACTTCGGGTACTCCTTGCCGGGGTTATGCTCCCGCATCCCCGGGGTCAGGATCGCGTTGACGACGACGATGTTCGCGGTCGCCTTCGTGTCCGCGAACGAGTCGGCGAGCGCCAGCGTCCACGCCTCCGCCGCCGCCTTCGTCGCCCCGTAGGCGGCGTTCGTCCCGCCCGGGCCCTGCGCCTGCGTCGAGGAGACGATCGCGAAGCGCCCGTGCTCGCTCGCGGCGAGCGCGCCGTGAAAGGCCCGGGTCGCGTTCTGGACCGTCCGCACGAGCAGGTCGTGCAGCCACTCGTAGTCGCTCATGTCGAAGCTCTCGATCGGATCGCCGCCGCGCCAGCCACCGACCAGGTGCAGGAGCCCGTCGACGCCGCCGAACCGGCCCTGGACCGAGGAGCACCATCCCGCCGCGGCAGCGGGGTCCAGTAGATCGACCGCCTGCATGTCGAGCCGGTCCTCCTCCAGCTCCAGCCCCTCGACCGCGGCCTCGATCCGGTCGAGGTCGATGTCGGCGAGCGCCAGGGTCGCGCCGTCGGCTGTAAGCCGGGACGCGACCGCGGGCCCGAGCCCGCCCCCCACGCCGGCGACCGCGATCACGCGGCCGTCGAGGTCTCCCATCAGCCGGCCGCTCCGGCCGCCGCGGGCTCCCTGCTCGGCCGGCCCTGAAGCGCCGGCTCGAGCTTCGGCTGAAGCTGGGTGTAGAAGAGGCTGAGCGGGAACTCGTCGTCGCGGACGAGGTCGACGAGCTGCTTC
>DASSEM010000135.1:0-14010 GCA_035695265.1 Solirubrobacterales bacterium | reverse complement strand
CCCTTCGGGGGCTACAAGCAGTCGGGGATCGGCCGCGAGCTCGGCCGCGAGGGCCTCGAGGCGTTCCAGGAGACCAAGCACGTGCACATGGAGACGGAGATCGAGCGGAAGTCGTGGTGGTACCCGTACTCGGAGTACGGGGCCTCGCAGTCAAGCGATCTCCAGGGCCGCGACACGAGCCCGTGACCTGACGGCTGGGGCGCCTGGCGCCGGAACTCCGCGACAGGACGCCCCAGTGAGCGCCGGCGGCAATCTCCGTGCCACGGCCGGGGACGGGGGAGGCAGCCGCCTCCGCCACTCGCTTCGCTCGGGCTGAGTGTCGGCGGCCGCCTCCCCCGCCCCCGGCCTCCGGTTCACGAAGCCCGGCCCACCGAGCACGGGTACTCCACTTTGGACAAGCGGGGCGCGAGGATTGTTCAACAATGTTCCTTGCTTGGCGAGTACCATCGGTGGCTCACTTCCGTAGACGCAGAGGACGCTAGGAGACGCCATGGAGCCGGAGACGCTGGCAGCAGAGGGCACTGAGCAGGACACGAGGACCGAGGCCGAGATCCTGAAGAACTACATCGGGGGCGAGTGGGTCGATTCCGCCGCCACCGAGACGATCGACGATGTCGATCCGGCGACGGGCGAGGTCCTCGCCCGGGTGCCGATGTCGACAACGGCGGACGTCGATGCCGCCGCCCGCGCCGCCCGCGCCGCCCAGGCCGACTGGGCCGCGGTGCCGGTGACGAAGCGGGCGCGGGCCGTCTTCGCGCTGCGCGATGCGCTGGTCGCCAACCGCGACGAGCTGACCCGGCTCGTCACCCAGGACATGGGCAAGGCGCTCGACGACGCCCGCGGCGAGGTCGGGCGCGGGATCGAGTCGACCGAGGTCGCCTGCGGAGTGCCGACGCTGATGAAGGGCGAGAACCTGGAGAACGTCGCGACCGGCGTCGACGTCGAGATGTGGCGCCAGCCGGTCGGCGTCGTCGCCGCGATCACACCGTTCAACTTCCCGGCGATGATCCCGCTCTGGTTCCTGCCCTACGCGATCGCCTGCGGCAACACGTTCATCCTGAAGCCGTCCGAGCGCGATCCACGTACCCCGCAGCGGATCATCGAGCTGATCGACGGGATCGACGAGATCCCGCCGGGCGTCGTCAACATCGTCCACGGCGCCCACGAAGCCGTCAACGGCCTTCTGGACCACCCCGAGATCGACGCGATCAGCTTCGTCGGCCAGGCCTCGACGGCGCTGCACGTGATGGACCGCGGCACCCGCTCGGGCAAACGCGTCCAGGCGCTCGGCGGCGCCAAGAACTCGATGGTCGTGATGGACGACGCCGACCTCGACCAGACGATCCCGGCGATGATGCAGTCGGCGTTCGGCAACGCCGGACAGCGCTGCCTGGCCGGCTCGGTTGCCGTCGTCGTCGGCGACGAGGAGCGGCGCCGCGAGGTTCGCTCGGCGCTCGCCGATGCGGCCACGAACCTGCCGACCGGCAACGGCGCCGACGAGGGGGTCGTCTGCCCGCCGATGGTCGGCGCCGACGCGCGCGACCGCGTCTCATCGGCTGCCGATCGGGCGATCGGCGATGGCTCGGAGGTCGTCGTCGACGGTCGCGACAAGACCAATGCCGCCGGGGCGCTGATGGGCCCGACGATCCTGACGATCGCCGATCACGGGTCGGAGCTCGCGCAGGAGGAGCTGTTCGGGCCACTGCTCGGGCTGCTCGAGGTCGAGAGCCTCGACGAGGCGCTCGAGTTCGTGAACTCCTCGCGCTACGGCAACGCCTCGGTGATCTTCAGCTCCTCGGGCGAGGCGGTGCGCCGCTACCGCAACGAGGTCGAGGCCGGCATGGTCGGCGTCAACATCGGCGTCCCCGCTCCGATCGCCTGGTTCCCGTTCGCCGGCTGGAAGGACTCGATGGTCGGCGACCTGCACGCCAACGGTCCCGACGCGATCGAGTTCTACACCCGCAAGAAGGTCCTGACGACGCGCTGGTAGTCGAGGACCCCACGGCGGTTGGCGGTCAAGTCGTCGAAAACCACCGCATACGTGGCTAATGGCGACTTCAGCGCAATTGGGGCTGGCCCCGACTGGGCGAACGCAACATTCCGGTACCAGGGGGCCGTTCGGTTACGTTCGTGGCCCGGCGGCCTCGGAGGTTGCTCAGATGTCCCGGAGCTTGCGGATCTGGAAGGCGCGGACGATGTCGGTGACGCCGGACATCAGGGCCCAGATGCCGGCGAAGACGAGCAGCGTGTACTGCTTCTCGATGAAGAACTGGCCGCCGGTCCAGAAGGCGAGGATCACCATCAGGATGCCGGCGCCGAGGCCGAGCCACCAGATGTCGTTCTCCTCGCGCTCGGTGAACGCCTGGACGATCCAGAAGATCCCGACGATCAGGAAGAGGAAGCCGAGGATGTCGGCGATCGCCGCGAAGGTGTTCTCGGGGGATATGAACGCGACCACGCCGGCGATCACGAAGAGGATGCCGAAGAGGACGAAGAGCCAGCTGCCGCGCTCGACCATGCCCGCGATCGCGAACTGCTGGATGCCGCTGACGAAGAACATCAGGCCGATCAGCACGCCCACGGTGGTGATCGAGGCGTCGTCGAACTGGAGGATGACCAGGGCGATGACCACCCAGCCGATCCCGAACGCCAGCCACAGCCACCAGAACTTCGACAGGCCGCGAAGGACCTCGCGTCCCTCCATCGTGCTCATCGGGTTGCCTTCCATCTCCGCTCCTCGGTCAGGGGTGATCTCGCGCCTCGCGGCGCGTCTGACTTCGCCGCCACCGCATGATCTCCTTTGCCCTGGATCTACCGGCCGACGTGGATCCCCAGGCGTTCGGGGATTCCACTTAGGACCCGGGCGATCGGGCCGGGAACGCGGTCCTGCTCCTCCGCGGTCTCCTTGCTGATGATCGCCCGCCGGATGATCGCGCCGCCGGCGTACCGGAGCGGCTCCGGGGGGACGCTGACCGCGGGCGGGTCGATGATCGGCAGCGCCGTGAAGCCGTCGCGACGGTCGAGGGCCATCGAGGCGAGCGAGTGCCCGACCATCTGCGACGGCCCGACGCCGTGGCCGGTGTAGCCGAAGCCGGCGAAGCTGCGCTCGCCGAGCGTTCGCACGATCGGCAAGTGGGTCGGGGAGACGTCGATCGGGCCGCCCCATGCATGCGCGAGCGGGCGGCCGTCGAGCTGCGGGAAGAAGCGCCGCAGGTGCGCCTGCACGTCGGCTGAGACCTTGGGATCGACCTCCGCGTGACCGTGGACGTTGGCGCCGCGGACGATCCGCCCGCCGCCCCAGCCGAACGCGATCCGTCCGTCCCGCGTCGTCCGGAAGTAATGGACCATGTGTCGCGAGTCGGTGATGCACTCGCCGCCGGTCCAGCCGATCTCCTCGAGCAGGTCGGGCACGGGCTCGGTGATCACCATGTGGCTGGAGGTCATGGTCAGCGATCGCCGCAGCGGCCGGAAGCGGAGCACCGAGCCGCCGGCAGCGAGGATCGCGGCGCCGGCGACGACGCGGCCGACCGGCGTCCCGACCGCGACCTCCCCGTCGCGGTCGCGGAGCGAGTCGACGCGGGTGTGCTCGTGGATCTCGACCCCAGCGGCACGGACGCGGTCCCGCAGCCCGGCCGCGAGGCGCGCCGGGTGGACGGTCGCTCCCATCGGATAGAAGGCGGCGCAGCGGAACAGCGGCGAGGCGCAGCGGGCGCGCACTGCTTCGCGGTCGAGGAGCTCGACCCGGCCCTCCTCGCCGAGCTCGGCGCAGGCGGCGACGACCGGGTCCCAGGCACCGTCGAAGTGAGGCGCCGTCGAGGTCTGCAGGTAGCCGCCGTGGACGAACCAGGCGTCCACCTCCTGCTCCGCGCACCAGTCGCCGATCGCCCGCACCGAGTCGTCGCCGGCGTGGACCATCGCGAGCGCGCCACGATCGCCGAAGCAGCGCCGGAGGGTCGGCAGGCTGAACGACATCGAGTTGACGAAGCCGCCGTTCCGGCCGCTCGGGCCGAAGCCGCAGCGATCGGCCTCGAGGACGACCACGCGGGCGCCGGGCTCCTGCCGCTTGATCCACCACGCGGCCCAGAGGCCCGTATAGCCGCCGCCGACGATGGCGACGTCGGCGACCGTGTCGGCTGTGAGCGCGGGGAGCGACGGCGAGCCCTCGAGCCCGGCCTCCTCGATCCAGTGTCCGTGCGCGTCGTGTCGCATGGTCGTGCCTCGGCCGCCAGGTAGGCCGCTAGATGGTCTGCAGGGCCTCCGCTGCGCGGGCGGTGCTGCGCTCGATCAGCGCCGCCTGGACGTCTCGGACCGCCGCGCCCGGGGCCGGTCGCTGCCGCGTCCACTCGCCCTCGGCGTCGAGCTTCCAGGCGCCGCTGTCATCGCCGAGGCTGAGGTCGAGGATCGTGAGCAGCTCCTGCTTGACCGCCTCGTCCTCGACCGGGATCACGAGCTCGACCCGGTTGTAGAGGTTGCGCGGCATCAGGTCGGCCGAGCCGGTGTAGATGGTGGTCTCGCCGGGTCGCTCGAAGCAGTAGATCCGCGAGTGCTCGAGGAAGCGCCCGAGCACCGAGACGACCGAGATGCGATCGGAGACCCCCTCGACCCCCGGCCGCAGGGCGCAGATGCCGCGAACGTTGAGCTGAACCTCGACCCCTGCCTGCGCTGCCCTGTAGAGCGCCTGGATCGTGCGCTGGTCGAGCAGCGAGTTCATCTTCATCCGGATCCGCGCCGGGCGCTCGGGCGAGTGGGCGGCGACCGTCCGGTCGATCTCCTCGAGCAGGCCCTCGGAGAGGTTGAAGGGCGCGATCAACGCCTTGCGGTAGTTCTGGGGCCTGGCGTAGCCGGTCAGGTAGTTGAACATCTCGGCGATGTCGGAGCAGACCTCCGGGTCGGCGGTGAAGATGCCGAGGTCCGTGTACAAGCGCGCCGTCTTCGGGTTGTAGTTGACGGTCCCGATGTGGGCGTAGTGGCGGACGCCGTCGCCCTCGCGGCGGGCGATCAGGATGCACTTGGCATGCGTCTTCAGGGCCGGGATGCCGTAGACGACGTGGACGCCCGCCTGCTCGAGCTTCTTCGCCCAGCGAATGTTGGCCTGCTCGTCGAACCGGGCTTTCAGCTCCACCATGCAGACGGCCTGCTTGCCGAGCTCCGAAGCCGTGATCAGCGCCGGGACGAGCGGCGAGTCGTCGCTGGTCCGGTAGACCGTCTGCTTGATCGCGAGGACGTCGGGGTCGTTCACCGCCTGGTCGACGAACGCCTCGACCGAGGTCTGGAAGGAGTCGTAGGGGTGATGGACGAGGATGTCGCCCTCGCGGATCGCCGCCAGCAGGTCCGGCGTCTGGCCCTCCGGTGCCTGCAGCCGGGTCTGGGTGACCGGCGAGAAAGGCGGGTAGCGGAGGTGGTCGAAGCCGGCCACGCCGGCGATGTCGAGGAGGTCGTCCATCCCGATCCAGCCCACCTCGTAGACCTGGTCGGCGCCGATTCCGAGCAGCGAAACAAGTCGCTCGCGCAGCCGCGGCTCGAGCTCCCCCTGCAACTCGAGCCTGACGACCTCGCCGAAGCGGCGGCGGCGGATCTCCTCCTCGACCGCGCGACGAACGTCATCGGCCTCGTCGGAGACGTCGTAGTCGGTGTCGCGGGTCACCCGGAAGAGAGCGTGGCCGAGGACCTCCATCCCCGGGAAGAGCGCCTCGAGGTTGTGGGAGATCACATCCTCGAGCGGCACGAACGAGTTGCCGTCGCCAATCGGCAGGTAGCGCCGCATCAGCTCCTTCGGGACCTTGACGCGGGCCATCACCTCGGTGTCCTGGACCGGATCGCGGAGCGCGACGAGGAGGCTCAGCGACAGGTTCGAGATGTAGGGGAACGGCCGGCCAACCCCGAACACGAGCGGCGTCAGCGCCGGGAAGACGCGCTCGCTGAACAGCGCGTCGATCTCGGCGAGCTCACCGGGGGTCGCGTCGGCGTGCTTGAGGATCCGGATCCCGCGCTCCCCGAGCGCCGGCAAGAGCTCGCCCGCGAGACAACGCTCGAGCCGCGCCCGCTGGGCGATCGCGCGCTCGCGGATCGCCGCGAGGACCTCGACCGGAGGGATCCCGTCGGCACCGCCCGCAGTCAGCGAGGCGACGATCTTGTCGTGGACCCCGGCCACCCGCACCATGTAGAACTCGTCGAGGTTGCTCTCGTAGATCGCGCCGAACTTGAGCCGCTCCAGCAGCGGCACGCTCGCATCCTCGGCGAGCTGCAGGACACGGTCGTTGAAGTCCATCCATGAGAGCTCACGGTTGAAGTAGAGCCACGAGTCCTCGAGGTCCACCGGCTCGGGGGCGGGCGCCGGCGGCGTGCCCGCCGATGCGAGCGCGCCGTTCGCGGCGGTCGCTTCGCGTTCGATCCCGAGCTCGCTCACCGCCCACAGACTCTAGACGCCGGGCTCGGCGGCGGAGCCGTCGATCTCGCGCTCCGCAACGGCAACCAGCTCACGCCATGTGCCGCGCTTCTCGGTCTCGCCCCAGAGCTCGACGAAGCGGTCGAAGAGGACGGCGCGGCGGGCACGCAGATAGACCTCGAGCACGTCGAGGCCGCGGTAGCTGGTTCGGTGCGGAGCGCGGGCGGCGAGCTTGGGGTCGAGGTCGGGATCGGCGCCGGCCCGGGCGCGAACGGCCTCGGCGTCGATCGCGCGGAGGCCGCGGCGATGGCCGGCGACGCGGGGCAGGAACACGTCGCAGTCGTGGATCTCGCCGAGCACGTCCTGGAGCTCCCTGGCGCGGCGGCGGGCTTCCTCCGCGGGGTCGCCGAAGCAGTGGCCGGTCGCCTCGAGCACGTAGCGCAGGCGCTTGGCGGCGATCCGCATGTCGTGCTGGGTCCGCGCGTCGCTTGGGTCGAGGGCATCGACGGCGAACGAGCGCAGCTCGGCGAGGCGGACGAGGACGATCCGGGCGGCGCTCGCCGCGAGCGGGGCGGCCGGCTCGAGCCCCTCGATGGCACGGGCCTTCACGCCGGCGCTTCCTCGCCGCCGTCGCGACCGGCTGCCGCACGCGCCGCCGCCGCGAGCTTGCCGACGGCCGCTTCCAGCCGCTGCAGCCGATCCGGCTCGACCGGGCCGGCAAGGGCCTCGTTCGCCGCTTCCTGGTCCCCGCGGAGCTCGTCGGTCAGCGAGGCGATCCCGCGCCGGTCCGGGTACGGCATCGCCGCCGCGAACCGCTCGAGCATCGCGATCGCGACGTCGGCGTCGCGGCGCTCGCCGAGCGCGTCGGCGAGGCGCTTGACCTCGGCGAGGGTTGCCTTCGCCTCCCGCTCGGGAAAGCACGGCCTGAAGATCTCGAGCGCGGCCCGCAGCCGCCGCGAGGCGACGCGCATGTCGTGGACGCGCTCGATGTCAGCGGTGTCGAGGACGTTCGCCGCGTGCTCGACGAGCTCGCGGCATCTGACCTCGACCGTCCGTGCAGCGGCCTCGCCGTAGGGAAGGTCGCGGTCGAGGCCGGGGATCTCCCGTGCCTTCGCCATCGCTCACCCACCCACGGTCAGGCGGCGCGGGCGCCGGCCGGCCCGCCACCGTTGCTCAGCATCTCGAGGATCACACCCTCGCGGAGCCCGCCCTTGCCGATCTGGAGCGGCTGGCCGAGCATCTGCGTGAACTGCTCGAGCAGCAGGATGCCCGCCGTCAGGACCTCGACCCGGCGCGGGTCGAGCTCGAACCGCTTCGCGACCTCGGCCGCGCGGTCGCTCGTCAGGACCCGCACGCCGCGCTCCAGGGTCTCGTACTCGAGGACGGCGCCGACGAGACGACGCAGCGATGTCGCGCTGCCGCCGACCGCGACCGCCTGATCGGGATGCTCGAGCTCGACGTCGGCGAAGAACTCCTCGATCCGCTCGCGGACCTTGCGGACCTCCGCGGACCCCGGAGGGTCGCCGGCTATCAGGTCCTCCGACAGCACCCCCGACCCGATCGCGAACGAGTGGACCGCGTCGACCCCGCCGTCGATCGTCCCGACGGTGACCTCCGAGGAGCCGCCGCCTACGTCGACGACCGCGATCTCCCCCTCGACCGGGTGCCCGAGCGCCTTCGTCGCGCCGATGAAGGCGAGCCGGCCCTCCTCGTGATCGCTGAGGACGTCCACGGGGACGCCGGCCGCCTTGGCGATCTCATCGGCCACGTCGGCGCCGTTGGCCGCGTCGCGGATCGCGGCCGTGGCGACGATCCGGATCGACTCCGCCCCGAGCTCCTGGGCCAGCCGGACCTGGGTCGAGACGACGTCCGTGACCTCGCCGATCTTCTCGCCCGAGATGGCGCCGCCGCCGCGCGTCGCGTCCTTGCCGATCCGCGTGTAGGCCCGCTGCTCCATGACCTTGCGAAGCTGGCCCTCCTCGGGCTCGGCTACCAGGACGCGCGTCGTGTTGGACCCGATGTCGATCGCCGCGCAGAGCATCCGCCTGCCGCCGATCTTCGCAGAGGCGGCGGCAGCGGCGGGGACGATCAGCCGGTCTCGATCCCGGTCGCCGACGCATCCTCGAACTCCTCGAACAGCCCGGTGACGACGAACACCGCCTGCTCGCCGATGTCGACCGCGTTGTCGCCCATCCGCTCGAGCGCCCGCGAGACGAGCATCATCGTCATCCCCCACTCGCGGCGGTCGATCTCGTCGCCGATCTCGATCGCGAGGCGGAAGCACTCGCGGTTCAGGTTGTCGATCACGTCGTCGCCCCGGACGAGGTCACGGGCGAGCTCGACGTCCCTGGACGCGAACGCCTCCTTGGCCTGAGCGAGCAGGGCCTTGACCTGCTTGCCCATCGTCACTAGGTCCCGAAGCATCCGCTCGTCGTGTGGGGCGTCGCGTCCGGTCAACGGGATCAGCTTCGCGATGTTCACGCACTGATCCCCCATCCGCTCCACGGACTTGATCAGGTGCAGCAGCGCGGCGATCAGCCGCAGGTCGGTCGCGACCGGCGCCTGGGTCGCCAGCAACGTGAGGATCGCCTGGTGGACCTCGAGGTAGCGACCGTCGATCCGGTCGTCGTCGGCGACGACGAGCTCGGCGAGCTCGACGTCGTGGTGCTCGAGAGCCTCGATCGTCCGGCCGAGCGTCTCGACGACGAGGTCGATGCCGCCGAGGGCGTTCAGCTCGAGGAGCTCGAGCTCCTCCCGGTAATGGATCCTCGCCTGCTCGGGCACCTCAGCCGACCTTCCCGCTGACGTAGTCCTCGGTCCGTGGGTCGGAGGGGTTGGTGAAGATCCGCTCGGTCTCGTCGTACTCGACGATCCGGCCCCAGCGGTCCCCCTCGGCGGCGTCGAGCTCGACCATCAGGAAGGCGGTCCGGTCGGAGACGCGGGCGGCCTGCTGCATGTTGTGGGTCACGATGACGATCGAGTACCGCCGCTTGAGCTCCATCATCAGGTCCTCGATCTTGCCGGTCGAGATCGGGTCGAGCGCCGAGCACGGCTCGTCCATCAGGATCACGTCGGGCTCAACGGCTATGCAGCGTGCGATGCAGAGCCGCTGCTGCTGGCCGCCGGACATCCCGAAGGCGTTGGCGTCAAGGCGGTCCTTGACCTCGTCCCAGAGGGCCGCCCCGCGCAGCGCCCGCTCGACGATCTCGTCCAGGTCCCCTTCCATCCTGAGGATCCGGGGCCCGAAGGCGATGTTGTCGTAGATCGACTTCGGGAACGGGTTCGGCTTCTGGAAGACCATCCCGATCAGCTTGCGGACCTGGACCGGATCGACCTTCGGCCCGTACAAATCCTCGCCGTGGTAGAGGAGCCGGCCCGTCACCTCCGCGCTCGGGACCAGGTCGTTCATCCGGTTGAGGCAGCGGATCAGGGTGCTCTTGCCGCATCCCGAGGGACCGATCAGGGCCGTGATCTCGTTCCGGTGGATGTCGAGGGAGACGTCCTTGACGGCCGGCTTGCCGTCGTAGGAGACGGATATGTCGCGGAGCTCGAACACGGGCTCGAGCCGCTCCGGGTCACCCGCCTGGCTGAAGCGGTCGGGCCGCACGGCGATCCCGTCCGGCACGCGGGCGGGATCGGTCGCAGCATCGGCGGGGTCCTCGGCCTTCGCACTGAAGCGGTCCTTGGTCAGTTCAATCACTCCGTTCTCCTACCAGCGTTGCTCGTATCGATTCCGCAGCCAGATCGCGAAGGAGTTCATCGCGATCAGCACCGCGAGCAGGACGACGATCCCGGCTGCGGCGAGAACCTGGAACTCCTCCTGCGGCTGCTTGACCCAGTTGAAGATCACGAGCGGCATCGCCGTGAAGCCGCTCATCGGGCCGCTCGGGTCGTAGGTGACGAACGTCGCCGCCCCGAGCGGGATCAGCGGTGCCGTCTCGCCGATCGCGCGAGAGATCGCGAGGATCACCCCGGTGGCAATCCCCGGAACGGCGGCCGGCAGGATCTGCCGGCGCGTCGTCTGCCAGCGGGTCGCGCCCAGCGCCAGCGAGCCCTCGCGGATCGAGGACGGGACCGCGCGGATCGCCTCGCGGGCGACGAGCACCACGACCGGGAGGACGAGCAGCGCCAGCGTGATCGAGGCGGTCAGGACCGTGAAGCCGAGGCTGAGCGGACCGCGCGCGATGAAGGCGAGCCCGAGCAGCCCGTAGATGATCGAAGGGACCGCGGCGAGGTTCTGGATGTTGACCTCGACGGCACGGGCGAGGCGGCTCTCGCGGCTCGCGTACTCCTCGAGGAAGACGGCCGAGCCGACCCCGACCGGCACGATGAAGAGGATCACGAAGGCCATGATCCAGAGCGTGCCGACGATCGCCGAGCGCAGGCCGGCGTTGGCCGGCAGCGACGAGGTGCCGTTCGTCAGCAGGTCCGCGTTCAGTCGCGGCCAGCCCTTGACGAGGTTGTCGCCGACGAGCAGCGCCAGCCCGGCGAGGCCGACGACGACCGCGAGGAAGAGCAGCGACGCGAAGACCGAGTTGCGGACGACGTCCCTGCGAGGCTGATCGCTGAGGACGCCGGCGGTCACCCCGCGCGCGCCGGCGATCGCGACCTGGGCGCGCGCGGTCCTCGGCTCGAACCGGGCGCTCATTCGTAGACCTCGCGATACCTGCGGACGAGCTTGATCGAGAGGTGGTTCATGAGCAGCGTCATCGCGAACAGCAGCAGCGCCACGGCGAACACGGTCTTGTAGGCGATCGAGCCGGTCGCGATGTCGCCCGTCGCCGTGGTCGCGATGAACGCCGTCATCGCCTGGATCGCCTCGACCGGGTTGAAGGTCAGGTTGGGGGTGTTGCCCGCCGCAAGCAGCACGACCATCGTCTCGCCGATCGCCCGCGAGGTGGCGAGGATCACCGCGGCGACGACCCCCGACAGCGCCGCGGGGAGGACGACGCGGCTCGCCACCTTGGCCTTGGTGGCCCCGAGCGCGTAGGCGCCCTCCCTGAGGCCGGCCGGAACGGCGCTCATCGCGTCCTCGGAGACCGAGGCGATGATCGGGACGATCAGGAGGCCGATCGCGAGCCCGCCTGCGAGGGCGCTGAAGATTCCCGGGCCGTCGCCGAGAAAGCCCGGCCACAGGTCCTGAATCGCCGGCGTGATGAAGACGAGCGCGAAGAAGCCGAACGCGACCGTGGGAACGCCGGCGAGGATCTCGAGCACCGGCTTGACGAGCTTGCGGGTGCGCCGGCTCGCGTACTCGGACAGGTAGAGGGCCGCCCCGATCCCGATCGGGATCGCGAAGGCGAGCGACCAGAGGGTGATGCTGAGCGTGCCGACGACGATCGGCAGCACGCCGAAAGTCGGCGGCGTGAACGTCGGTCCCCAGTCCGTCCCGAGCAGGAAGTCCCCGATCGGCACGTCCCCGAAGAAGTCGAGCGACGGCACGAGCAGCGAGGCGACGATCGCGGTCGTCGTCACGACCGAGATCGCCGCGCAGGCGGCGAGCATGCCGATGATCAGCTTCTCGCCATAGCGCGGACTCGCGGCCTCCAGCCGGGGCTTGGTGATCGCCCCGGGGCCGGAGGCCGCGATGTCGCCTGCCTGCATCCGCTTCCTCCGATCCGCCGGCCCTAGCCGGCCGACACGACCGCCTGTGACGCCTCGAGCTGCTCGTCCGTCATCGGGATGAACCCGACCTGGGGAGCGACGGCGTTGACGTTGTCGACGTAGTACTCGGCGAACGGCTGGAGAGCCGGGTCGCTCTTCAGCATGTCGGTGTTGACGTAGATGTAGAGCGCACGTCCGAGCGGCTCGTAGGTGCCGTCCTGGACGGTCGCCTCGGAGGGGGCGACGCAGCCGTCGCCGCCGTCGATCTCGGCGGCCTTGATGGCGCCCTCGTTCTCCGTGTAGTAGGAGAAGCCGAAGTAGCCGATGCCGCCCGGCGACCCCTGGACGCCGGTCACCGTCTGGTTGTCGTCCTCGCCGACGTTGTTGTAGTCCTTGGTCTGCACGCCCTCCTCACCGTTGACGGCCTCGGTGAAGTAGTCGAACGTGCCCGAGTCGGTGCCCGGCCCGAAGCGCTCGATCTCGCCGCTGAATTCGGCGTCGAGATCGCTCACGTCCGACCAGTCGCCGGCCGGCTGCTCCGGTCCCCAGATCCGGGCGAGCTGATCGATGGTCAGGCAGGCGACCGGGTTCTCGTTGTTGAGGACGACGGTCAGGGCGTCATTTGCGACCTGGACCTCTTCGTAGGCGACCCCGCCCTCCTTGCAGAGCGCCTTCTCCTCGGCCTCGATCGGGCGCGAGGCGTCGTTGATGACGGTCTCGCCGGCGCAGAACTTCTCGAAACCGCCTCCGGTACCGGACTCGCCGATGGAGATCTCGACGTCGGGGTTGTCGGCGTTGAATTGCTCGGCGACCGCCTGGGTGAGTGGGCCGACCGTGCTCGAGCCGTCGATTCGCAGCGAGCCGGTCGCGCCGGTGGGATCTGAGGACGAGCCGCTCGAAGCGCTGCCCTCATCGTCTCCGCAGGCCGAGACTCCGGCCGCGAGGATGCCGGCGCACGCACCGGCCAGGATGAACTTTCGCGAGTTCACTGAACGTTTGCTCCTTGTTCGCTTGGCATACGCCGACAAGGTCGCAGCCGATCGGGGCCCGTTTGTTACCGGCCTGTGCCCCCGCTGTGAAAAGGGTGTGAACGCCGCGGCGGGCGGCTCAGGCGTCGGCGTGCTCGAGCTCGGGCGCGGGGTCCGGCTCGGGCGATCCCGCGGGGGCCGACGCCGCGGTGACGTCGTGCGGCTCGGGGTCGAAGCGGTAGCCGACCCCGAAGTGGGTGTGCACGTAGGTCCAGCCGGGCGAGACCCGCTCGAGCTTGATCCGCAGCTTGCGGACGAAGACGTCGACGGAGCGGTCGCCGTGCGCCATCTCGTAGCCCCAGACCCGGCGGTAGATCTCGCCGCGCTCGATGACGGTCCCCTGCGCGTCGGCGAGCGCCTGCAGGAGCTCGAACTCCCGCCTGGTGAGGTCGGCGCCGCGGCCGGCGACGAACGCCTGGTAGCGGTCGGCGCGGATCTCGAGCTCGCCGACGACCAGCGGCCCGCGCTCGGGCCCGGCGCCGGAGCGGCGGCGGCGGCGGCGGACCACCGCCTCGATCCGCGCCATCACCTCCTCGGGATGCGAGGGCTTCGCGATCCAGTCGTCGGCACCGAGCCGCAGCCCCCGGACCCGCTGGGCGACCGTCGACTCGTTCGTGCAGACGATCACGCCGAGGCCCGGCAGCATCCCGGCGACGCGCTCCAGGAACGGCCACGCCTCCTCCGCCGGCAGCACCGACAGATCGATGACGAGCGCATTCAGCTTCATCGCCACGAGCTCGTCGACCGGGACCGCGCCCGCGAGCACGCGGTACTGCCAGCCGGCGGCGTCGAGCCGGTTGCCGAGGACCTTGGTGAAAGCGCCGTCGCGGTCGATCACCGCGACTCGAAGTGTTCCCGTGGACGAGGCCATCTCAGGACGGCCGGCGATCGGCGCGGCCGCAGGCCCATCGTAGCGTCCGCGCATCCCGATTCCGGCGTTTTCGGGCGCTGGTAACCGGATTTTCACAAGCCCGTTTCCGGATCTTCACCGCC
>DASSEM010000134.1:0-5183 GCA_035695265.1 Solirubrobacterales bacterium | reverse complement strand
TTCGAGGAGAGCTTCGACCCGGCCCAGTCGGTGATCGTCTTCGATGCCGGCACCAACGACAACCCCGCCTATCCGGAGATCCTCGCCGGCAACCTCGACAAGGTCGCCGCCACGGCCGGCGATCGCTGCCTGGTCGTGCCGACGGCGGCGCCGCCGTCGACTCGGTGCTCGCCAAGCGCGCCCTGCGCAAGCGCGACGATCAGCCGCAGCTCGCCCGGACCGGGCCGACCCGGCTGGACGGATCCGGACAGGTCCTGGTGGTCGGCGACAGCCTCGAGGTGCTCACCTCTCCGTATCTGAAGCGCTACCTGCCGGGCATCCCACTCACCGTCAACGCCGAAGGCGGCTACAACAGCATCCAGATCTTCGGGCTCTTCGAGGAGAGCTTCGACCCGGCCCAGTCGGTGATCGTCTTCGACGCCGGCACCAACGACAACCCGGCTTACCCCGAGATCCTCGCCTCCAACCTCGACAAGGTCGCGGGGATCGCCGGCAACCGCTGCCTGGTCGTGCCGACGATCCACGGGTTCACCGTCGACGGGGTCGACAACACCGGCAAGAACCGGGTCGTGCGCTCGTTCGCGGCGAGCCACCCGAAGACCGAGGTCCCCGACTGGGCGCGCGCGGTCGCCACCCACCCCGAGCTGATGCAGTCCGACGACCTGCACCCGATCGCGGCCGGGGCCGACTACCGCGCGCAGCTGATCGCCCGTGGCGTCAGGGCGTGCCTGGCCCGGGACCCCCGGTTCGTCCGCTAGCGGGCGGCAGCCGGAATCAGAGGCCGAGGCCGCGGACCCCGAGCTCGTCCCAGCCGAGGTGGTGGGCGATCTCGTGGCGGACGGTGCGCCGGACCTGCGCCCGCAAGAGCTCGGGATCGTGGCCGAAGTCGCGCTCGAGCGTGTCCTGGTAGACGACGATGTGGTCGGGATAGATGTCCCGGGCGACGGTGCCGCCGATGTAGTGACCGTAGGCGTGGTGCTCATGGCCACGCCTGGAGACCACCACCGGCGTGTCCCTGAGCACCTCCCGGAACTCCGGCGGGAGCTCGTCGAGTGCCGCGATCACGAGCTCGTCGAACTCGCTGGGGGGTGCCGCCGGTGGCGGCAGCCGGGCGAGGGCGTCGCTGCGGTCGACGAGCCGGCGGAACTCGGGCTCGGGCATCTCCTCGCCGGCCAGCGCCGTTACCGCCCACGCGGTCACGAGGATGATCACCGCTGCCCCGAGCAGGATCGTCAACAGGCTTTCGAGGCCGTCGAGCGAGGGCGGCCTGAGCAGGAACCAGGCGAGCAGCCCGATCAGCGTGGTCAATCCTGCCGCCCGCAGCGGTGGGCCGAATGCCTCCTTCACCGCTCCCAGGTTAGGAGAGGCCAGACGCCGCCACGAGCGTCGGGGCGCTGGCCGCCGACGGCGGCGGGGCTGGTCGCTGGGGCGCCGGACGCCGATATCGCGGCGAGAACCACCCCACCGCCTCCCGGGCCCGGCTGCTACCACTCGACGATCGGACGCACCTCGACAGCGCCGCCGAGCCGCGCCGCCGGGATCCGCGCTGCCAGCGCGATCGCTGCGTCGAGGTCGTCCGCCTCGAAGACGAGGTAACCGCCGATCGCCTCCTTCGTTTCGGCGAACGGTCCGTCGGTGATCAGCGTCTCGCCGGCCTCGACCCTGACCGTGGTCGCGCTCTCGGGCTCCTCGAGCTGCAGCCCGGGGCTGACGCCGGGCGTCGAGTTGACCTCGCGGTAGTCGGCCACGACCGCCTCCCGCTCCTCCTCCGGCAGCCGCTCCCACGCCTCGGGGTCGCGCGGCGTCGGCGTCTCACCCTGGTGGATCAACAGCATGTACTTCATCGCTTCCTCCTCGTCCTCGTCGTGGATGGTCGCCGATACGACGAACGAGGGCGGCGAGAATCGACACCTGTCCGCCGGGTCAGGGCTCGAGCGGCGGCGGCGGCTCGGCGAGCCCCCAGGCATCGACGCCGCCGTCGACGAGGATCGTCGTGCCGGTGATGAAGGCGCCGCCGGGGCTGGCGAGGAAGGCGACGGTCTGTCCGACCTCGTCCTCGCTGCCGAGGCGGCCGAGCGGAACCGAGCGCCGCGACTCCTCGAGCGAGTCCGGGCCGTAGGAGGCGAGGCCCTCGGTGTCGACCGGGCCGCAGCTCAGGCACACCGCACGGATCCCGAATCGGCTCCACTCCAGCGCCAGGCTGGAGGCCAGGTTCTCGAGCGCCGCCCGCGTCGCGCACGCGTGGGCGAAGCCCGGGATGCCGCGGCGCGGCGAGAACCCGACGAAGACGATCAGGCCGCTTCGGGCCGGGATCATCGCCTCCCTCGCGACCCGGCTCGTCAGGTCCCAGTTCCCCTCGAGGTTGAGCCGCTCGACCGCCCGCCAGCCCTTGCCGCTGATCTCCTCGGCGGGCGCGCTGAACTGGCCGCCCGCGTTGGCGACGAGCACGTCGATCGAGCCGAAGCGCTCGAGCACCGCCGCGACCGTGCTCTCGACCTGATCGGGCTCCCGGATGTCGCAGGCGACCGCCATGCACTCGGCGCCCTCCTCCTCGAGGCCGACCCGGACGTCGTCGAGCAGCTCCTCGCGGCGGCCACAGATCGCCACGCGGGCTCCGGAGCGGGCCAGCGCCCGCGCCGCTCCCCGGCCGATCCCGGTCCCGCCGCCGGTGACGAGCGCCACCTTGCCGGCGTTCGCATCAGGCCGAAGCACGCCCGGCGCCGGATCCGCTGCCTCGGCAGCACCCATCGCCGCACCCTATCCGCTGGTACCTGTGCCGCGCCCGGCTCGGGCAGGCGCCGTCAACCACAACGTCACGCACGTCCCTCGAACGAGGGTGCTAGCGCTCGTCGGGGTCGGCGCTGAGCACGGGCTTCAGGTCGAGGACCGGTGTCCCGTCGATCGCCTCGAGGTCGCGGACCCGGATCGCGTCGCCGTCGACGGCCACCACCTCGACGCGGTGGAGGCCGATCGGGTTCGGGCGGTCGGGCGAGCGGGTCGCGAAGACGCCCACCTCCGCGCGGTCGTGATCACTTCGCGGGTGGACCCGCAGGACGCCGCGATCGCCGCGATCGAGCCAGGTGAGGACGAAGACCGCGTCCCCGGCGACGATCCCCTCGAGTGCCTCGGCGTACTCGGCGGCGATGACGATGGTCGCCTCGGGGGCGCCTTCGTCCCCCTGCTTCGGCGCCGCCTCAGGGTCGGTCAGGGGCGAGCGCACGCGGCCGATCGGAACCGCCGCAATGGATTCCACCACGTCTAGCTCCGGATCCGCACCGGCGTGCCCAGCGGCACCTTGCGGATCAGCGCCCGCAGCTCGCCGTCGGGGCTGCGGATGCAGCCGTTGGAGGCGTCGAGGCCGAGCTGGTCGTCCCCGCCGTGGAAGGCGATCCGATCTCCGCCGGTCCAGCCCGCCGGCAGATACGGCTGGGTGGCCGAGATCGCGATCGCGCAGCAGCCGTAAACCGGGTTGAGGCCGCCCTCGATCAGGTCGGTCACCGAGAACCGGCCGGTCGGCGTCGGAGTGGCCGGCGTTCCGACCGTCACCGCCCACTTGCGGTCGATCTTGTCGCCGTCGTAGAGGCGGGCCTCGTGCGCGGAGAGGTCGACGAGGATCCGGTACGGCGTGGACTCCCCGCGCAGCTCCTCCGGGTCGGCCTTGACCCACCCCAGCTCGCCGTTCGGGAGCTCCTCCGATGGCACGCCGAGCCATCCCGGGCGGCGACTGTTGACCGCGAACGCGGTCGCCGAGCCGAAGCTCGTCTCGTCGTCGACCTCTGCGACCACCTTTCCGCCGGGTGAGTTGTGCAGAGCGACCCGCTCGCCGGGGCGCACTCGGACGATCGGCTTTCGCGCCGGTTGCTCGGACGCCGGCAGGGTCGGCGGCTGGATCGCGGCAGCGCCGCGACGCTCGATCACGGGCTCCGGCACCCGCGGCGATTCGTTCGACCCAGCCGCGGCGTCCGACCGTGTGGCGCCCGGCCGCGTCTCCGCGTGGCGGTAGGCGTCGCGGCCCACCAGGACCATCGCGACCAGCACGAGGAGGACCGCGAACACGGTCAGCCAAGGACTCAACCGATGCGGATCCGAATCCACCCCCGCACAGGGTAGCCCGCCGGTGGCCGCGCCGTGCCGGCGTTTCGGCACCGACGACGCTATAACCGCTGCATGGGATTCCTGGACAAGCTCAAGGAGAAGGGGCGAGGCGTCGTCACCGCCGCCAAGCCCGAGGACGGCGTCGCGCCGGAGCCTGCTGACGAGGTCAAGCGGCGGCTGCTGGCGATCTCCGGCAAGGGGATCGAGGCGGCCGCCGAGGACGACGGCAAGATCATCGTCGCCTGGTCGGCGCAGGTCGCCTCAGCCGGACCGGGCGGTGCCGCCGGTGAGTACCTCTATCGCGCCTTCGAGATCACGCTCGACGAGTCCGACCACGAGGCAGCCGGGATCGGCCTGAAGACGACCAGCGATGCCGAGGTCGGCCTGGGCGGCTCGTTCTCGGCCGGGCTGGTCTGGGAGCGCGGCCAGCACATCGGCAGCGAGACGATGCACGTGATCGCCTGGCTCGGGCCGCACCGGACCGAGGGCGGGGCCGACGAGTCCGGCTACAAGTTCGCCTGGTCGGACCTTCGCGACCCGATCATCGAGGCCGTAACCGGCGCCGGCTGGACCTACAAGCCGAAGAAGATCTGAGCGGCCGCCGGCCGGGGGTGCCGTCAGCGGCTCGCCTCCGGAGCCGTCGCCCGAGGCAGCGATCGGGAACCGAGCAGGAGGTAAGCCGTCATCGGCGCCTTCCCCTTGACCTCGATCGAGCCGCGGGGGCGCAGCGTGAACGCGTCGTCGAGGCGCTCGCGGACCCGCTCGGTGACCTGGATCGCTCCGACCGGAGCGTGCGACTCCATCCGGCTCGCGGTGTTGACCGTGTCGCCCCAGAGGTCATAGATGAACTTCGACTGGCCGATCACGCCGGCGACGACGGGACCGGTGTCGATGCCGACCCGGATCGCGAGCGGCAACCCGGTCTCGGTCGCGCAGCGCTCGACCTCGGGGCCCATCGCGAGCGCCAGCGAGGCGATCGCCTCGACGTGGCCGGGGCGCGGCGACGGCACGCCCGCCGCCGCCATGTAGGCATCGCCGATCGTCTTGATCTTCTCGACGCCGCGCTCGGCGGCGAGCGCGTCCCAGCG
>DASSEM010000133.1:0-20658 GCA_035695265.1 Solirubrobacterales bacterium | reverse complement strand
GGCCGGCTCCGGTCCGGCGCAGGAGATCGGCGCGGGCGACGTGGTAGGGCTGATAGCGGTCGAGGCCGGTGATCGACTCGACGATCTCGAGGCCCGCCTCGGGTCCCTCCGCCTCGGCGACGGCGACGGCACGGTTGAGCTCGACGACCGGCGAGGGGCTGAACCGGGCGAGCCACAGGTAGAGGCGGGCGATCCGCGCCCAGTCGGTGTCGGCCGCGGTCGCGGCACGGGCGTGCTCGGCGGCGATCTTGGCCTGCACGGTGTAGGGCCCGGCCGGGCCGCCGGCGCCGGCGCGTCCGGCGAGGTCGAGGCCCCGCTCGATCTGCTCGCGGTCCCAGAGCGTGCGGTCCTGGTCGGCGAGGAGGACGAGCCCCTCGGCGTCGACGCGGGCGTCGCGGCGGGCATCGCTGAGGAGCATCAGGGCGAGCAGGCCGAGGACCTCGCTCTGCTCGGGGAGCATCGTCGCGAGGAGGCTCGCGAGGCGGATCGCGTCGGCGCAGAGCTCCTTGCGCAGCAGCGCGTCGGAGGCGGTCCCGAGGTAACCCTCGTTGAAGATCAGATACAGCGTCGCCGTCACCGACGGCAGTCGCTCGGGGAGCTGCGCCCGCCCGGGGACCTCGTAGCGGATCCCGGCGGCGCGGATCTTGCGCTTCGTGCGGACGAGCCGCTGCGCCATCGCGCTCTCGGTCGCGAGGAACGCGCGGGCGATCTCGGCGGTGCTGAGCCCGCCGAGCGTTCGCAGGGTCAGCGCCACGCGTGACTCCGGCGCGATTGCCGGGTGGCAGCAGGTGAAGATCAGCCGCAGGCGATCGTCGGGATAGCCGTCCTCGCCGTCGCCGGCCGGCTCTCCGGCCGCGGGCTCGAGCCTCGCAAGGCCCTCGAGGACCCGCCGCTTGTCGGCGAGCGTGCGCTCGCGGCGGAGGCGGTCGATGGCGCCGTTCCGCGCGACCCTGGTGATCCAGGCTCCGGGGTTGTCGGGAACCCCGTCGCGAGGCCAGCGCTCGAGCGCGACCGCGAAGGCGTCCTGGACCGCATCCTCGGCGGCGTCGAAGTCGCCGAGGACGCGGATCAGGGTCGCGACCGCCCGGCCCGACTCGCGCCGGAACAATCGGTCGAGCTGGGCGCGGTCGTCCGCTACGACGCGACCTCTTCGCTCGTGTGCTCGCTGGAGCCGCCGGCCGCCTCGTAGTCCATCACCGGCCGGACCTCGACCATGCCGCCCTCGCGGACCGGCTGCTTGCGGGCCCACTCGAGGGCCGCGTCGAGGTCTTCGACGTCGATCAGGTAGAAGCCGCCGATCTGCTCCTTCGTCTCGGCGAACGGCCCGTCGACGGTGATGGGCTCGTCGCCGGCGAAGCGGATCGTCGTCGCGGTCGAGCTCGGCTGAAGGCCCTCGCCGGCGACCATCGCGCCGGCCGCGCGCAGCTCCGCGGTGTAGGCGTCCCAGCGCCCCATGCTCTCGCGCATCTGCTCCGGCGTGATGTCGCTCCAGTCGATCTCGGGACCGGCGATCGTCAGCATGTACTTCATCTCGTCCTCCTCGTTCGGAACGGCGCCTCGGCGCCTCGATTCAAGGTAACGACGAACGGGCCGCGGGCGGATCGACATCGGGCCGGAAATCGGCCGTGATCCGCTCCTGCGTGGCGAACGCGTTGACGAGGACATAAGGCACCCACCAGAGGAGGAAGAAGTAGAACCAGTGGGTCGAGCCGACCTGGGTTGCGATCAGGACCGCCGCCCCGAGCGCCGCCGCCTGCAGCGCCGTCCGTCGCCGCGGGATGAAGAACAGTGCCGCACCGAGCACCACCGGGAGGACTCGCGCGGCGTCCTGGAGCCACCCGAGCGAGGGCTCCAGCCCCCAGACGCTGAACGGCGAGCCGCGCGAGGCCTGGTAGCCGAAGGTGCGGTCGTAGAGCTCGCGGAAGCCGCCGTCGGGGAGAAGCGGCAGCAGAACCGCCGCCCAGACCGCGACGAGGACGGCGGCGAAGATCAGCGTCGAGCGGAGCCGCCGCTCCCCCGGCCCGGCGGCGAACAGCGGCGCCAGCCCGAGCGGGCCGAACTTGACCGCGGCGGCGAGCGCGATTCCGAGGCCTCGGCCGAGCGGCGAGGCGAACGTGAGCAACGCGGCCAGGAGCAGCGCCGCGACGAGCGCGTCGTTGCCGCCGTTGGCGTTCAGCGCATACAGCGTGAAGGGGTAGGCGAGCCAGGCGAAGGCGAGCGCGATCCCGAGGTCGCGACCCTCCCGGCCGTCCCGAAGCCGGCGGCCGACCGTGAAGAGCAGGGCGACGATCGCGAGGTCGAAGACGATCGCGGCGGCATGGGCGGCGGGGAGGCTTTCGAGTCCGCCGTGCCAGGGGAAGACCAGCTCGAAGGGGACGTAAGAGATGTAGCTGAGCGGGCCGTAGGAATCGCCGCGGTCGATCAGCGGAGTGAACTGGCCGTCGTAGACGCCGAGCCCGTCGGCGATCCGGTCGGCGCCGACGACGTTGGCGAAGCCGATGTCGATCACCTGCGAGTCGGCGATGTTGAGGACGATCCGGAAGATCAGGAGGGCGGCGCCGGCGACGAGCAGCCAGCGTGCCCCCAGCCACGGGAGCAGCGGGCCGGGCCGGGCCCGCGGCCGGAGGCCGGCGATCAGCATCCGCACGAACAGGTAGCCGAGCGCCGGATAGACGAGCGGCACCGAGGTGACGATCTCCCCCTTGTTGAAGAAGAACAGCGAGATCGAGAACGAGAGCAGGACCAGCAGGTCGAGATGGAGGAGCCGGAATGGCCGCCGCGGATCGAAGAACGGCAGGACGAAGAGGACGCAGAGCGGAATCCAGATCCAGACCTCGCTGACGTTGCCGGCAACGGCGTCCTCATAGCCGCGGGCGAGCTTCACCTCGACCTGCTGGTTGCGCCAGGCCTCGACGACGGCGCCGGACGGGTCGTCGATCACGACCTGGGCGACGGCGACCCCCTCCCCGTCGTCGTAGTCGACCTGCCAGCGTCCGTCGCTGCGGGTCGCGACTCGCGGCACCATCGCCGGACTCTCGGCGCGCTCGTCACGGACGGTTGCGGTGCCGGCGGCGATTGCGACCACCTCGGCCCTCGTCAGCATGAACCCGGGTGGCGGTCGCTCGGCCGCGCCGACCGGGGTCAGGGTCGGCGGCGGCTCGGGTCCGAACGGCGGCTCGTGAGCGGGATCGCCCGCCGCGGCCGCCGGCGACCCGGTCAACGCGAGCGCGAAGGCGAGCGCCAGTGCCGGCGCGAGCGTCGAGAGCCGCGTTCTCACGCCGGCCATAATGAAGCGATGGTGGGACGCCGACCCGCTCAATGGGCCGCCGGCATCGCCTACGAGCGGGTGGGCTCGGGGCCGCCGCTTCTGCTCGTCCACGGCCTTGGCGCCACGCGGGCGATCTGGCGGCCGCAGCTCGCGGCGCTGGCGCCTCATCGCGACCTGATCGCCGTCGACATGCCGGGCTTCGGGGCGAGCCCGGTGCTCGCGGACACGCCGACCCCGTGGGCGCTCGGCGCGGCGCTGATCGACCTCTGCAGCGAGCTCGGCATCGAGCGCCCGCATATCGCCGGCAACTCGCTCGGCGGCTGGGTGGCGGTGGAGATGGCGAAGGCGGGCCACGCCGAATCGCTCTGCCTGATCTCGCCGGCGGGGCTCTGGCGGCGGCCGCTCGGGCCGCGCCGGCGCGACGCCCACGACTGGGCGCGGCGGCTGCGTCCGGTGGTGATGGCGATGGCGGCCGTGGCGCCGTTGCGCGCCGCGATGCTGCGCTCGAGCCTCGGCCTGCCGGAGCGGGCGCCGGCCGCCGTCGGCAGGGAGATGGTCGCCGCCTGGATCGACTCCCCCGGCTACGAGGCCGCGAACGACGAGATGCGCCGCTACGTCTGCGAAGACCTCGACGAGGTCACGGTGCCGACGACGATCGTCTGGGGTGAGCTCGACCGGCTGGTCGCCGCGCCCCGCCCCGAGCGGCGCCCGCCCGGGTCGCGCTTCCTGCAGATCGAGGGGATCGGCCATACCCCCAACTGGGACGAACCCGAGCTCGTCGCCCGGCTCCTGCTCGACGCGAGCTCCCCGGTTCCCGCCTGAGGCGGCGCCTACGCGGGGCGCTCGGCCTCGGCCAGCGGCTCCTGGGCCGGCAGCCCGTCGAGGCTGCGGGCGCCGCGCTCACGCTGATGGGCGCGATAGTCGTCGAGGCCCATCGTCCTGATCCGCTTCGCCGACAGCAGCGGATGGTGCTCGCGAAGGCCCTCGAAGCTCATCAGCGGCACGCTGTAGCCGCAGGAGTCGCTGATCCGCGTGACCTCGACGTCGATGATCGAGCGCCGCGCCTCGGGGATCGAGGGGTCCTCGAAGTCGGCCGCGGCGAGCAGCTCCTCGAAGCGGGGGTCCCCTGCCTGGACCGCCTCGCCGCGACCGTGGAGGCGAACGATCCGCGGCGGCCCTTCGAACGAGCAGAACATCACGCAGATGCGCCCGTTCTCGCGCAGGTGGGCGATCGTCTCGCTGCCGCTGCCATTGACGTCGAGGTAGGCGACGCGGCGCGGGCCGAGGACCGCGAGCGATCCAATCGGCCCCTTCGGGGAGACGTTGACGTGGCCGTCGGCGGCCAGCGGCGCGGTGGCGACGAAGAACAGCGTCTGGCGGCCGATCCAGCCGCGCATGTGCTCGGTGATCTCGTCGAATACCTTGCCCATCGCCCGACGAGGGTACCCCGCGGGTCGATCGGGAATACGGTAGGCGGCAATGGCGCTGACCGAACGGGTGCGAGCATGGCAGGCGCGGGGAGAGCGCGATCATTTCCGCGGCCACGGGATCCACGTCTTCGAGCGGGACGGCGAGGGGCCGCTGTTGCTGCTCCTGCACGGCTTTCCCTCGAGCTCCTACGACTGGCGGCTCCTGCTCGACGAGCTTCCCGACCCGGCCGTGCTGGCCTTCGACTGCCTCGGCTTCGGCCTCTCCGACAAGCCGCGCGAGCATCGCTACGGCCTCGGCTGGCAGGCCGATCTTGCGACCGAGCTGATCCGTCGCCGTGGCGCCGGCCGGCCGGTGTTCATCGTCGGCCACGACATGGGGACCTCGGTGGCGACCGAGCTGATGGCGCGCGACCTTGCGGGCGAGCTCGACTGGAAGCTGACCGGCGTCCTCCTCTTCAACGGCAGCATCGTCCTCGAAGCGGCGAGCCCAACCCCGGCGCAGAAGATTCTCCGCAGCCCGATCGGCCCGCTCGCGGCGCGGCTCTCGAGCCGCCCCGTGTTCCTCCATCAGTTCGGCTCGGTCTTCTCCTCGACCCATCCGCTCGATCCTGAGGAGGCGGCCGACCAGTGGTCGCTCGTCTGCCACAACGGCGGGCGGACGCTCGGCCACAAGCTCGTCGCCTACATGGACGAGCGGATCGAACACGCCGAGCGCTGGCATGGAGCGATCCGCGACTGGAACGACCTCCAGCTCGCCTGGGGACTCGAGGACCCGGTCGCCACCCCCGCCGTGCTCGCGGCGCTGCGCGAGCTCCATCCGGGCGTACCCGTGACCGAGCTGCCCGACCTCGGCCACTACCCGCAGCTCGAGGACCCGGCGCGGATGGCGCGAGTCGTCGCGGCGGCCGTGCTCGGCTGAGGTGGACGGGACCGGGCCGTGACCGCGTTCGAGGAGGTCCAGGTCGGCTCGATGGACATGGAGCGCTTCCGGGAGCTGCTCGGGCCCGGGTTCACCGCGGTCGCGCGCGGCGTCCGCGACGGCCGCTCGGTGCTCTCCGGCCGGACGATCTGGCACGTCAACTCGACCGCGCGCGGCGGCGGCGTCGCGGAGCTGCTGCAGTCGCTGCTCGCCTACGTGCGCGGCGCCGGGATCGACGCGCGCTGGGGCGTGATCGGCGGCGAGCCGGAGTTCTTCGCGGTCACGAAGCGGATCCACAACCTCCTGCACGGGGTGCCCGGCGACGGCGGCCCGCTCGGTGACGCCGAGCGCGAGATCTACGAAGCGACGCTGGCGCCGGCGCGCGACGCGATCGCCGAGCTCGTCGACGAGCGCGACGTCGTCTTCCTCCACGACCCGCAGACGGCCGGGCTGGTCGGGCCGCTGCGCGAGAGCGGGGCTGCCGTCGTCTGGCGCTGCCATGTCGGCCTCGACGATCCGAACGAGCTCGCCCGCCGCGCCTGGTCGTTCCTGCTGCCCTACGTCGAGCCCGCCGAGGCTTACGTCTTCTCGCGACGGAGCTTCGTCTGGGAGGGGATCGACACCGAGCGCGTCTGGATCGTCCCGCCGTCGATCGACGTCTTCTCGCCGAAGAACCAGGAGCTCGGTCCCGAGGTCGTCGACGCGATCCTCGCCCGGACCGGGCTGATCGCGGGCGACGACCGCGACGAGGGCGTCTTCACACGCCATGACGGCAGCCCCGGCCGGGTGCTGCGAAGCGCCGAGATCCGCCAGGAGATGCCGGTGCCCGCCGGCTCCCCGCTCGCCACCCAGGTCTCGCGCTGGGACCGGCTCAAGGATCCGGTCGGGGTCCTGCGCGGGTTCGCCGAGCAGCTCGACGGCGGCGACCCGCACCTGCTCCTCGCCGGCCCCTCGACGGCCGCCGTCGCCGACGATCCCGAGGGTGCCGACATGCTCGCCGAGGTGCTCGAGGCGCGGGAGGGGCTCGGCCCGGAGGTTCGCGCCCGCACCCACATCGCCTGCCTGCCGATGGACGACGTCGAGGAGAACGCCGCGATGGTCAACGCGATCCAGCGGCGCTCGGAGATCGTCGTCCAGAAGAGCCTCGCCGAGGGGTTCGGGCTGACAGTCGCGGAGGCGATGTGGAAGGCGAAGCCGGTCGTCGCGAGCGCCCGCGGCGGGATCCAGGACCAGATCGACGACGGCGTCAGCGGCATGCTGCTCGCCGACCCGGCCGATCTCGACGCCTTCGCCCGCACCCTGCGGACGCTGATCGACGACGAGCCGCTGCGCGTCCGGGTCGGGCTCGCCGCCCGCCGTCGGATCGAGACCGACTTCCTCGGCACCCGCCACCTGCTGCAGTACCTCGGCCTGCTCCGCGAGCTCCTCGGACGCCGCTAGGTCACGGCGAGCGACGAATACCCACCAACAGTTGGTCAGAGCTCGTCGCTCACCCTGGCGGCGCCTAGACCGCGAGGTCGAGGCCGAGCCAGACGACGACCAAGGTCACGAGCAAGATCAGCCCTTGAAGAGCGTGGGCGCGCGGATACCGCAGGTGGATCGCGGTCAGCGCGATCAGCACCCCGACGAGGACCAGCTTCAGCCGCAGCGTGTCCGAGCTCCACAGCGCGAAGTGCTCGGCCATCGCGATACCGGTCACGAGCAGGACCGCGAGCGCGACCGCCGAGCCGATCCCGAACCGCCGCGCGACCGCCCGCAGCCGCTCGCGATCCGGATTCGTGCGCTCGACCGGCACGAGCGCCAGCCCGACCACGAGCTGGCCGCCGAGGAAGAACGCCATCGCCAGCAGGTGCACGTAGAGCACCGCCTGCCAGAAGGTCGTCACGGGCGGGAGTCTATTTCCGTCTCAGACCGGCGCGGGCCGATGGGCGGTGCAGGTCTCGAACCTGCGACCTCCTGCTTGTAAGGCAGGCGCTCTCCCAGCTGAGCTAACCGCCCCGGACGGCTGAAGGTAGCGAAGGTGGATGGGGGTCGGGGCTCGCGCTAGGGTCGCCGGCATGGATCTCGGCCTCGAGGGCAGGGTCGCGCTCGTCCTCGGGGCGAGCCGCGGGCTCGGGCGTGCGGTGGCCGAGGCGCTCGGGCGCGAAGCGGCGCGGGTGGCCCTCGCGGCGCGGTCGGAGGATGCCCTGAAGGAGGTCGCGGACGGGATCGAGGCCGAGACGGCGGTCGTGCCCGTGGACACCGGCGAGGAGGAGGAGGTCGCGGCGCTGGCCGGCCGGGTGGCCGAGCGGCTCGGACCGGTCGGGATCCTCGTCCTCAACACCGGCGGGCCGCCGCCGGGTCTGGCGCTCGATGCCGACTCGGAGGAGTGGCTCGCCGCCTACCGGTCGCTCGTGCTGGCGCCGCTCGCCCTCGCGAAGGCTTGCGTGCCGGGAATGCGTGAGCGCGGCTGGGGGCGGATCGTCAACGTGGCCTCGACCTCGGTGCGCGAGCCGATCCCCGGCCTGACCCTCTCGAACGCGAACCGGGCGGCCGCGACCGGCCTGCTCGCCACGCTCGCCCGCGAGGTTGCGGCCGACGGGATAACGGTCAACACGGTCGCCACCGGACGGTTCGCGACCGAGCGGCTGGCACAGCTTCACGGCTCGATCGAGGCGGCGGAGGAGGGCGCCCGGGCCGACGTCCCTGCGGCCCGGCTCGGCCGCCCCGAGGAGTACGGGGATCTGGTCGCCTTCCTCTGCTCGGAGCGGGCGGCGTACGTGACCGGGACGGTGATCCCGATCGACGGCGGCCTGACCCGGTCGAGCTGAGCCTCAGGCGAATCGCGGCGGGGTCGGCTCGCGGAGCTGACCGCGGCCGGCGACAGCGGCGATCCAGACGACACCGATGGCGATCATCACGACGCTCGTCAGCTGCGCTTGGGTGAGCCCGAGCGCGGCATCGGCGTTGCGGCGGACGAACTCGATCATGAACCGCTCGAAGCCGGCGACGATCAGGTAGAGCGCGAACAGGATCCCGGGCCGGAAGCGGTCGCGGAGGCGCCAGAGGACGATCGCGGCCACTCCCATGAACAGGGTCTCGTAGATCGGCGTCGGATGGACCGGCGTGTCGGTCGGCACGGTCGCATCCGGGTAGGCCATCGCCCACGGCCCGTCCCAGGGGCGGCCGTAGTCGCCGTCGCCGGAGAGCTGGCAGCCGACGCGGCCGATCGCATAGCCGATCATCAGCGGCACCGCGGCGATGTCAGCCAGGAGCAGGGTGAAGATCCCGCGCCACCAGGCCCAGCCGAGGACCGCCAGCGCGCCGCCGATCACGCCGCCGTACCAGACGAGCCCGGAGCCCCCGAACAGGTTGCCGAGCACGTCTTCGCTGACCTCGTCCCAGTGCTCGATCAGGAAGTAGAGGCGCGATCCGACGAGCCCGCCGACGAGCGCCGCGAACGCCATCTCGTAGGCCCAGTCGGACGGCTTGCCGAGCTCTCTGAAGCGCCGCCCGACCACCAGCCCGGCGGCGATAAAGCCGAGCCCGAACATCAGCCCGAAGGTCTGCAGGGTGATCGGGCCGATGTCGAGCTCTGGGTACATGCTGAAGCGCTGGGATAGCCCCGGGGAGAATCGAACTCCCGTTTCCAGGATGAAAACCTGGCGTCCTGACCACTGGACGACGGGGCCGCGCGAGGGGCAGTCTAGGCATTTGCCTGCCCGCCCCGGCGGAACCGCGGGCGAGCTAGTCGATCAAGAGCTCGAGCAGGGCCTTCTGGGCGTGGAGGCGGTTCTCGGCCTGGTCGAAGACCGCCGAGCGGGGGCCGTAGAGGACGTCGGCGGTGATCTCCTCGCCGGGGTGGGCGGGCAGGCAGTGGAGGGCGATCGCGCGGTCGGAGGCGGCGGCAAGCAGGTCGGCGTCGACGCGGTAGGGCGTGAGGGCGTCGCGCTTGGCGGCGGCATCCTCGTCGCCCATGCTGATCCAGACGTCGGTGTAGACCGCATCGGCGCCGGCGACGGCCTCACGCGGGTCGGCGACGAGCTCCGCGCCGGCGCCGGGCTCGAGCTCAAAGCCCGGCGGCGAGCTGACGACGACCTCGAGCCCGGCAGCGCCGCCGAGCACGGCGAGCGAGCGGGCGACGTTGTTGCCATCGCCGACGAAGGCGACGCGAAGGCCGGCGAGCGAGCCGAAGCGCTCGCGGAGGGTGAGGAGGTCGGCGAGCGCCTGGCAGGGATGGTGCTCGGGGGTGAGCGCGTTCACGACCGGGACCTCGGCGGCCGCGGCGAGGTCGAGCACCCGCTGGTGGGAGCCGCTGCGGATCGCGATCGCGTGGACGTAACGGGACATCACCCGGCCGAAGTCGGCGATCGACTCACCGCGTGCGAGCTGCAGCTCATCGCTTCTGAGCACGATCGGGGTGGCACCGAGCTCGCCGAGCCCGACCTCGAACGAGACCCGCGTCCGCGTCGAGGGCCGCTCGAAGATCAATGCCGCCGAGCGGCCGGCGAGCGCGCCGGCGCCGAGGCCGGGACGGCCCGCCTTGAGCTCGGCGGCGCGGTCGAGCAGGTCATCGAGCCGGTCGAGGACCTCCTCGCCGGTGATGAAGTCGACCTTACCGGTGCCGCTCATCGAAGCGCGGCACCTTACCCGCACGGCCTTCCCTGCGCCCGGGCACGGCTCGCGGCGGGCGGCCGCTACCGCCGCGGCCACGCCGATAATCGCGGCGATGGCGGTCCGCGCCCTCAGCTGGAACCTGTTCCACGGCCGTGACCACCCGCCCGAGCCGGAGCTCCTCACCTGGCGCTCCCGGCTGCTGCGCCTGACCGAGCGCGGGCGCGCCCACGCCCAGGTCAACACCGACCTCCGGTCCGCCTTCGAGTCGGTGCTGGCCGGCGCCGAGTGGGACGTCGCGCTGCTGCAGGAGTGCCCGCCGCGCTGGGCCGAGCACCTCGCGACCGCCTGCCGCGCCGACCCGCATCTGGTGCCGACGAGCCGCAACCTGCCGCACCTCGGCCGGGCGCAGGCTCTCCTCGCGGACTGGAACCCCGACCTGCTCGCCTCCTGGGAAGGTGGCTCCAACCTGACGCTCGTCCGTCGCGCCGGCGCGATCAGCGAGCGCCACAACTTCCGGCTCGCGACCCGGCCCGAGCGCCGGACGATGGCATTGACCCGGCTCGGTGACGAGCTCTGCATCGCCAACCTCCACGCGAGCGCCGAGCGCGCCAGGGCCGAGGGCGAGCTGATCGAGGCGGCCCGGATCGCTCGCGAGTGGGCGGGCGGAACGGCGCTGATCCTCGGCGGCGACTTCAACCTCCGGCCGGTCCTGAGCCGGCCGGTCTTCGACCGCCTCGAGGCCGAGCACGACCTGAAGTCGCCGACCGGCGAGCGCGTCATCGACCACCTGCTCGCCCGCGGCCTCGAGATCGTCGAGCCGGCCGCTCAGTGGCCGCCGGAGCGCCGTGAGGTCCCCGATCCCACCGGGGTCGACCGGGATGGTCGCCGGCTGCCGATCCGGCTCTCCGACCACGCCCCGGTCGAAGCGCTGTTCGCGCCGCCCGCCGGCCCCTGATCGCCAGCCGCGGTCACCGTCGCTGCGGCGAAGCCGGGGCACTGCCATATTTGGGTCAGCCACCGAAACGACGAAGGGGAGCCAATGGCCACCACCCGCAGCAAGAGCACCCGCCGCCCGAAGGCTTCGCGGTCCGCCGAGCGTCCCGACAAGAGCATCGAGGCATTCCGCGACGCGCTCGAGCGGAGCATCACGCTGCCACGGGAGCGGATCCAGGAGGTCGTCGACGATGCTGTCAGCCGCGGCCGGATGACTCGCGACGACGCAAACGAGCTGGTCTCGAAGCTGGTCTCCCGGGGTCGCAAGCAATCCGAGGAGCTCGCCCGCGAGCTCGAGTCGCTGCTCGATGCGGCACGCAAGCGGGTCGAGCGCGGCGCCGGCAAGGCGCGGCGGCAGGTCAAGGGAACGGCCGGCAAGGTGGCGCGGGGCGCGCGCGACGCCGCCGAGGAGCCGCTCGCCAGGGTGGACACCGTCCGTCGCAAGGCCGGCGTGGGATCAAGCTTCCCGATCACCGGCTACGACGAGCTCACGGCGGCGCAGATCAACAAGCGCCTCGGTGAGCTCACCAGACCGGAGCTGCGCAAGGTGCGCACCCACGAGCAGAACGGAAAGGCCCGGAAGAGCATCCTCGGCAAGATCGACAAGGCGCTGGGCTGAGATCTGAGCGCGGCGAGCCAGACGCGGCCGCGCCGCGGCACCGAGCTCGAGCTCCGCGTCGACTCGCTCGCCCAGGGCGGGCGCGGCGTCGCCCGCACCGAGGGCGGCTTCGTCGTCTTCGTCCCCGGTGGCCTCCCCGGCGACCGCGTCCACGCCCGGGTCGGCAAGTCGAAGAAGTCGTGGGCGGAGGCGGCGATCCTCGAGCTCCTCGAACCGGGCCCCGAACGCGTCCCCGACCGCTGCCTGCACGGTGGCGAACCCTGCCCCGGCGCCGCCTGGCAGGGACTCCCCTATGAGCGCCAGCTCGCCGAGAAGCAGGCGCAGGTCGCCGAGGCGCTCGACCGGCTCGGCTCGTTCACCGGCGTGGCGGTCGATCCGATCGTCCCGGCCGTCGAGCAGTGGCGCTACCGCAACAAGCTCGAGTACTCGTTCGGTACACCGGGCGAGGGCGCGGCAGATGCGCCGCTGCTCGGCTTCCACGCCCGCGGGCGCTGGGACCGGATCGTCGAAGTCGACGACTGCCGGCTCGCCTCGACCGCCAACAACGACGCCCGGAACGCCGTCCGCGAGTGGGCGCGGGCCGAGGGCCTGCGCGCCGTCGACGAGGCCGGCGACGGGGAGCTTCGCAACCTGATCGTCCGCGACGGTCGCCGCACCGGTCAGGTGCAGACGCGGCTCGTGACGGCCGCCACCACGATCCCGCGCCCGCCGGTCGACCTCCACACGGTCGTCGAGGGCCCCTCCGGCGGCACCGCCGGACCGACGGGCGTGCTCGGCGAGGAGTTCCTGCGCGAGCGGATCGGCGAGCTCGAGCTCCGGGTCTCACCGGGCGCTTTCCTGCAGACCAACACCGAGACCGCGGAGCGGCTGTACGCGATCGCTCGCGAGCTCGCCGGGCTCGGCGCCGGTGAGCGGCTCTTCGACCTCTACTGCGGAATCGGCACCATCGGCCTCTGCATGGCCCCCGACGCCGGCGAGGTCTGGGGCATCGAGACCGTGCCGGAGGCGATCGCCGATGCCGAGGCGAACGCGGAGGCGAATGGGATCACCAACGCGCGCTTCCTCGCCGCCGACGCCAGGCTCGGCATCCGCCCGCTGCTCGAACGGGCAGGGGAGGCCGACGTCGTCGTCGTCGACCCGCCGCGCGCCGGGCTCTCGGCGAAGGTGGTCCGCCGCGTCCTCGAATGCGGAGCGGACCGGATCGTCTACGTCTCCTGCAACCCGACGACGATGGCGCCGAACGCTCGCCAGATCGTCGACGCCGGCTATAGGCTGACCCGCGTGCGGCCCGTCGACATGTTCCCCCAGACGCCCCACACCGAGTGCGTCGTCCTGCTCGAGCGGGAGGCCCGGTGAGCGGTGCTCGGGGGTTCGGCGTCGCGGCCGGCCTCGATCCCGAGGTCGCCACGCCGCTCGCGGCCCGTTGCGAGGAGCTCGGCTACACCTCGATCTGGGCGAACGACCATCCCGCCGCGAGCGGCCTCGAGACGCTCGCCGCCTTCGCCGAGGGATCGGCGGCGCTGCAGCTCGGGGTCGCCGTGCTGGCGCTCGACCGCCACGAGCCGGCGGCCATCGACTCGCGGATCGAGGCGCTCGGGCTCGATCGCTCGCGGCTTCTGATCGGCGTCGGCGCTGGATTCTCGAAGCGGCCGCTGACGACGATGCGCGCCGCCCACGACGAGCTCCGCGCCGCGATCCCGGGGGTCAGGCTGATCCTCGCCGCGATGGGCCCGAAGATGTGCGCGCTCGCCGGCGCCCGCTACGACGGCGCCTTCTTCAACTGGGTCACCCCCGGCTACGCCGCCGAGGCCCACGCCAACGTCGAGGACGGTGCCGCCGAGGCCGGGCGCGGCACCCCTCGCGTCTACGGCTACGTCAGGACCTCGGTCGGTGCCGACGCCGAGACCCGCCTCGCCAAGGAGGAGGGCTTCTACCGCGACCTCCACGACGGCTACCGCCGCCAGTTCGAGCGACTCGGCCAGCCGCCGGGAACGGTCGGCGTCGCCGCCGAGGACTCCGCCGCCGCCGACGGCATGCTCGCCGCCTACTCGGCTCTCGACACCGTCGTCGTCCGCGGCCTCGCCAGCGCCAAGCTCGAGGCCATGGACCGGGTGGCGACGGCAGCCGCGCCGCAGTAGGGATTCGGCTCGCGCCGGCGCCGCGATAGGCGGCGCACTGCTTCCGGCGCCCCCGCAGGGCGAAGCCCGAGGAGGCGCCGTGATCTGAGCGCCGCCGCAGTCCCGTCAACGGGCCGACCGGACCGGACGCGAAGCGGAGGATCCGGTCGGGGTAATCCCTACTGGTTCGGCAGCGGGCTGCCCGCCTTGAAGGCGAACCAGAGCCAGAAGGCGACGGTGACGATCATCGTCGTGACGACGAAGAGGCGCTCGATGCCCCCCATCGTCGGTCCGCGCTTGAGCTCGCGGGTGTCGGTCATGCCGCGCATCCAGGGCGCGCGAGCGTGGGCCGGCCCGGACTCGTCGCCGGGGCCGAAGAAGGCCATCACGACGCCGGCCAGGTAGAGCAGCAGGACGTAGGTGAGGATGATCCCGAACAGGATCACCATGGCGACCGAGAAGTTGACCGTGCTCGCCCCCGACCCGGACTGAAGCTGCGAGCCGATCCAGACCCAGGCGAGCGGGACGCCGAAGCCGATGATGACGGCCGCAACGACCGTCGCGACGAACGTGACCAGTTGACCGACGGTGCGCATGGAGGGCGAAATGTAGCGCCGAGCCGGTCCGGGGCCGGCCGGCCGATCAGTACGGGGGCAGGTCCGCGTACCAGTCGCCGAGCGCCCGGAAGGCGTGCCAGAAGTCGCGCTTGGGACCCTCGGCGTCGAGTGAGCCGTCGATGTCGGGCGTGTAGATCACGTCGATCGTCGGCGTCATCGCCTGGACCTCGCCGAGGCGCTGCTCGACCGTGGCGGCGAGCGGGATCCGGACGTCGTTCAGGCATTCGAGCGCTTGCTCGCCCATGACGACGATGCAGCGCGGCTCGATGATCGCAACCTCGCGGACGAGGCGGGCGACGCACTTCGGCGAGGCGAGTGCCGGATCGGAGAGCGGGCACTTGACGCAGAGCGTCCCGTAGACGACGAGCGGATCGATCCCGAGCCGCTTCAGCGACTTCATCACCGCGGACCCGGAGCGTCCGTAGAAGGCGACCCCCTCCTCGATCTCGGCGACGCTCGGAGCGTGCTTGAGCAGCATCACGTCGGCCTGCGGGTGACCCGAGCCGAGCACCGGCATCAGGTTGCCGCGGGGGCAGTCCTCGCAGTCCTGCAGCTCATGGGTGAGCTGGTTGAGCTCGCGGATCGCGCGCTCCAGGTACTTCTCCTTGATCTGGTCCTCGGTGATCGGCACGGCGGGCGACTCCTTTGACGGCGTCGAGTCCTCTCCTTTCGGTTGCACGTCGTTATGGCCCCCTGAATCAACTCTTGCCGCGGGCGATCGCCCGCCGCCGCCGCTCGGCCGCCCGCCGACCGCCTCTGACCGGTCGCGGGTCGGCGACCGCCTTGCGGCCTCCCGCCTGCCCGCTGGCCGCCTGCATCCACTTCAAGGCCTGCACGTAGACGAGGTTCTTGTGCTTGCGGACGATGTCGGCGCTCCGCATCGCCTCGAGGAACTCGTCTGGCCCGTCGAAGTCGTGGAGGCGGATGCGGACGCTGCCGAGCGCCTGGGCGACGTGGCCGTCGGAGCCGGCGCCCGGGACGATCCGGTACTTGGCCGCGAACCGCTCGGCCTCCTCGTTGAACGCGCTGAACGCGACCCGCGGGTTGAAGACCTCGAGGATGTCGATCTCCTCGACGATGTCGAGCAGGTGCTCGTAGTCGGGGACCGAGTGGAGGCGGTCGAAGGGATGGGGCACGTAGACGAGCCCGCCCTGGCGGCGGATCTCGGCGATCGTCTCGGCCATCGTCATCCCGCGGTCGATCTTCTCCTCGAGGAACAGGCCGATCACCTCGCCCTGCTCCGCCGTCTTCACCTCCTCGCCGACGATCACCTTGATGCCGCCCTCGCGCTCGGCCACCTCGCGCGCCGCCAGCGCGCCGGAGATCTCGTTGTGATCGGTGACCGCGATCGCCCCCATTCCGCGGTCCTTCGCAGTCTCGAGCAGCACCTCGACCGGCGTCGCGCAGTCGTTGGAGTGGTCGGTGTGCATGTGGAGGTCGCAATCGATCGTCCGCCGGTGAGCGATCCGCCGGCGGATCTCGGGGTCGGGGGCGGGGTCATGTCGGCGCGAGGCGATCCGCCCGTAGATCGCCTCGAGCTCATCGGCGAGGTCGGCGTAGCTACGGGCCGATCCGGCTCCGGCCGCCACGAGCCCGGCGCGCAGCTCGCCGTCGCGGAGCAGCCGCTCGAGCTGCCCGGCCAGGGTCAGCGTGTCGCCGGCCGGGAAGACGAGGCCGCGCTCGCCGCTGTCGCTGTCGACGAGCTCCTCGTAGGGCTCGATCTGGGAGGTGACCGGGACGGCGCCGGCGGCGAACGCCGCGTAGATCATGCTCGGCGCCGGCTGCGGGCCGCCCGACGCGGCAACGACGATGTCGGCCCCGGCGATCACGTCCTCGGACTCGATCTGCGCGGGACGGAGGATCCGGACCCGCTCACGGAGCCGGCTGTTGAGCCGCGGCGTCTGCACCGCGGCGTCCTCGATCCAGACGTCGGCGCACCAGTCGAGCTCGAGCGGCAGCCGGCGCAGCGCGCGGAGGAAGATTCGCAGCGCGCCGCGCTCCTCGCGGGCGCAGTGGACGATCCGGAGCGGGCTTCCGGGCACTTCGTCGACCCGCCCGACCACCGCTCCCGGCGGCACCACCTCGTAGCTGCCGGGGAAGAAGCGGTCGAGGAGATCGCCGGTGCTCGCGGCGGCGACCATCCGCGCGTCGAGCCGACCGAAGAAGATCTCGACGAGCGGCCGCGCGACCTGCGTCGAGAGCGTGCGCTCGGTCGGAAGGTGGAAGGTGGCGGCGTTCAGCGACCACGAGTGCCGGAGGGCGGCAGAGGCGGCGCTCGGCGCGAACGGGTCGTGGACATGGACGATGTCGAACTCGATCGCCGACAGCAGCCGCTCGAGCGAGCGCGAGATGTCGACCGAAACCGGCGCCGGTCGCGGCCGACCGCCCGCCGGCAGCTTGATCGCGGCGCCGACCGAGACCACCGCCGGCCCGTCGGGGCCGGTCCGGGCACCGTCCCAGCTCGGCCCGAAGAGGCCGGCGCCGTCACGCCGGCTGTGCTCGATCGCCTGTCGGGAGCGCCGCAGGTCGGTGCGCGTGCCGGCCGGGGCGGCGACGAGGACCCGGTGTCCTCGCCCCTTCAGCTCCGCCGCGGCACCGGCGACGTAAGCGTTGACCTCATGGTGTCCCTCCCACGAGTACGGGGAAACCTGGGCGATCGTCAGGCCGTCGTGCTTGGGCACCGCTGCAGGATAGATGCGGGGAGAGCGCACCGCTCGATTCCGGCCCGGCCCGCAACCGCGGATGTAGGATCGGGGCAGGCCGAGCGCAACCGGGAGGAGTGGCCGTGACGGACTTCGACTACGTGATCGTTGGTGCGGGCTCCGCCGGGTGCGTCCTCGCCAACCGGCTCAGCGACTCCGGGGCCGAGGTGCTCCTGATCGAGGCCGGCCGCCGGGACCGCTCGTCGAAGATCAAGATCCCCGCCGCCTTCTCCCAGCAGTTCCGGACCAAGCTCGACTGGGACCACGCATCCGGACCGGAGCCCGGCTGCGACGGGCGCTCGCTCTACGTGCCGCGCGGCAAATCGCTCGGCGGCTCGAGCTCGATGAACGCGATGCTCTACGTCCGCGGCCATCGCGGCGACTACGACGGCTGGCGCGACGACGCCGGCTGTCCCGGCTGGGGCTGGGACGACGTCCTCCCCTACTTCGTCCGCTCCGAGCATCGCGAGTCCGGTCCGAGCCCGATCCACGGCTACGGCGGCCTGCTCAGGGTCGCGCCGCTACGGAGCCCACGACCGCTCACGGAGCTGATCCTCGCCGCGGCCCGGAACCTGGGCCATCCCAACGACCCCGACTACAACGACGGCGAGCCGGGCGGCGCCTGCGCCGTCGAGGTCACCCAGAGGCGCGGCCGGCGCTGGAGCGCCGCCGACGGCTTCCTGCGCCCCGCGGCCGGGCGCCCGAACCTGACCGTGCTGACCGGCGCCACCGCGCTCGGCCTCGATCTGCGCGACGGCCGGGCGCGCGGCGTCAAGCTCGCCGGCAGAACGCCGATGGCGGTCGCCCGCGCCCGCAAGGAGGTCATCCTCGCCGCCGGCGCGATCGGATCGCCGCAGCTCCTGATGCTTTCGGGGATCGGTGACCCCGAGAAGCTCGGCCGGGTCGGGGTCGAGGCCACCGTCCCGCTGCCGGCGGTAGGCACCAACCTCCAGGACCATCCCTACGTCGTCGGCATCTGGGACTCGACGATCGGCGGCTCGCTGGCCGACGCGGAGAAGCCGGCGGCGCTGCTCGACTTCCTCGTCCGCGGTCGCGGGCCGCTGACCTCGACCGTCGCCGAGGCCTTCCTGTTCGCCCGCTCCGACGGCGGCGACGGGCCACCGGACGTCCAGTTCCACCTCGCCCCCGCCTACTTCGCCGACAACGGCTTCGAGGAGTACGACGGTCACGCGATGACGATCGGCCCGGTGCTGGTCGCCCCGAGAGCCCGCGGCGAGATCACGCTGGCCTCATCCGACCCGGAAGCGAAGCCGTCACTCGTCGGCAACCACCTGACCGAGCAGGCGGACGTCGACGCCCTCGTCTGGGGCGTCAAGCTGGCTCGCGAGCTCGTCGCCACGGCACCGCTCGCGGCGGCCGCCGGACGCGAGATCTATCCCGGTCCGGCCCACGACGACGACGAGGCACTGGCGGCCGACGCCCGTCGCCGCGTCGAGCTCCTCTATCACCCGACCGGCACCTGCCGGATGGGCGGCGACTCCGAGTCGGTCGTCGACCCCGAGCTCCGGGTCCGCGGCGTCGAGGGGCTCCGGGTCGTCGATGCCTCCGTGATGCCGACGATCACCCGCGGCAACACGAACGCCCCGACGATCATGATCGCTGAGAAGGGCGCCGACCTGATCCTCGGCCGCGAGGCGCCTGCGCCGGCCCCCGCCTGACCGCGCGCAAGCGTCAGCTCCGCGCCGGCGTCTCCGTCCCCGAGTCCGCCTCCTCCTTGGCCCGCGTCGCGGCGGCGGTGCGGGCGTTGGCGGCGATGAACTCCTCGGTGAGCTCGCGCGCGTCCGCGTCGGGGCGCTGCGTGTGCGGGGACTTCATCAGGTAGCTGGAGGGCCCGTCGAGCTGGCCGGAGATCCCGTTGTTGAGCGCCAGCTTGATCAGCCGCACCGCGTCGATCACGACGCCGGCCGAGTTCGGGGAGTCCCAGACCTCGAGCTTCAGCTCGAGGTTCAGCGGCACGTCCCCGAAGCTCTTGCCCTCGAGCCGGATATGGGCCCACTTGCGGTCGGTCAGCCACGGCACGTAGTCGGAGGGGCCGACATGGACGTCACGGTCCTCGAGCTCGGTCCCCATGATCGAGGTGACGGCGTTGGTCTTCGAGATCTTCTTCGAGTCGAGGCGCTCGCGCTCGAGCATGTTGAAGAAGTCCATGTTGCCGCCGACGTTGAGCTGGCTCGTGTGCTGCATCTCGACGCCGCGCTCGTGGAAGAGGCGGGCGAGCTGGCGGTGGACGATCGTGGCGCCGACCTGCGACTTGATGTCGTCGCCGATGATCGGCAGCCCGGCGTCCTCGAAGCGCTTGTCCCAGTAGTCCTCGCGGGCGATGAACACGGGCAGGCAGTTGACGAAGCCGACGCCGGCCTTGAGCGCCTGCTCGACGTACCACTTGGTTGCCTGCTCGGAGCCGACCGGCAGGTAGCAGACCAGGACGTCCGTCTTCGTCTCCTGCAGGATCGAGACGATGTCGGCGGTCGGGCCGGGGGCCTTCTCGATCTTCTGCTTCAGGTACTTGCCGAGGCCGTCGTGGGTCATGCCGCGGTGCACCTCGACCCCGAGCTTCGGTACGTCGGCGAACTTGATCGTGTCGTTCTGACCGGACCAGATCGCGTCGCCGAGATCCTTGCCGACCTTCTCGACGTCGATGTCGAAGGCGGCCGTGAACTCGATGTCACGGACGTGGTAGCCACCGAGGTCGACGTGCATGAGCCCCGGCACCTGCTCGGCCGGATCGGCGTCCTTGTAGTACTGGATGCCCTGGATGAACGAGTTGGCGCAGTTGCCGACGCCGACGATCGCGACGCGAACCTTGCCGTCGTCGGCACGCCCGTTGCCGGTATGCGCTCCGTTGCTGGTGCTCATGGGTAAGCGAAAGCCTTTCTGATCTGGTGACTGGCCCGATCTCGTCGTTCGCTGGTCACGCTCCGGCCGTTCGGGCTGGGCGGAAGCGCGCGATTCCGGGGTTCACGAGAACACCATACCCCCGGTTCGGTTACACAACCGGGCCATTCCGATCGGTGCGCCGCGGCCGCTCAGAGCGCGGCGCCGGCGCCGGCGAGCTGACGGCGCACGTGCCAGACCCGCTGCACGACGGTGAATGCGGTCAGCGCCAGCATCGTCCAGATCGCCGCCGGCAGGAGATCGACGCCGTCGAACAGCTCGTCGGCAGCGAACAGCAGACCGGCCGAGAGGATCACCACCCGGACCGGGCGGGTCGCGATCCCCACCTTGCACTCGACCCCGAGGGCCTCGGCGCGGGCGCGGGTGTAGGAGACCATCAGCGACGCGAGCACCGCCACGACCACCGCGGCGACCGCCACGTCATCACCGGCGGCGGAGAAGTTGGCCGCCACCGCCGTCAGCACGACGCCCTCCTCGACGC
>DASSEM010000132.1:0-16422 GCA_035695265.1 Solirubrobacterales bacterium | reverse complement strand
AGGGGCCGGGCGACCGGCCCTTCCTCATGCTCTCTCCTTGGGCGCCAATCCTAGCGGTCCGCGAACGAACGATGCGCAGGTTCGCGGTGGCGGGGCATCTCGCCCGGAAGCCCTATTTCCGCTTGCACTTCGTCGCGTAGTCGTCGGTCGTCGTCGGGTGGTTCTGGTACTTGGTGATCGCCTGGAACTTCATGTTCTTCGTCTTGCACCGCGCCTGGACGTACTTGCCCTTCTTCACGGTCGCGGTGAAGCGGCTGATCGCGCCGGCGAGCAGCGGCGGGATCTTCACGTTGAGCGTCTTGCCGTAGCCCTTCGGCCCCTTCTTGATCTTGCCGACGAGGACCGAGGTGTTGTTGACCGAATCGGCCCGCGAGTGCAGGTAGATCTGGTTCTTCTTGGTGCCGTTGAACGCGGTCACGACCACCGGGACGCCGAGGGTGGTGCCGGCGCCCGGCAGGTCGACGGTGACCCAGGCCGAGGTGCCGTTCTCGTGCTCGGGACCGGTCGGGGTCCTCGAGCCCTTGCTGACGATCGACTTGTTGCGGCAGATCTGCTTCGCCTGGTCGGTCGTCGTGTTCTGCAGCTGCGCCTCGCTGCCCTTGCATCGCGGCACCTTCTTCGTGTCGAACTTCATGTTCTTCGGGAAGTTGACCTTCGTGTTGAAGGCGCTCGGCGGCTGCTCCGGGTTGGTCGGATCGCTCGAGTTCGGGCCGGTCAGGATCTCGACGTAGATCTTCGCCGGCTTGTACTTCTTCTTCGGCAGCTTCTTCGGCGTGAGCTTCGTCGTGATCGACTGGATCGGGTCGGCCTGAGCGACGCTGGTCAGGGCGAACACCGAGACGATCGCCACGACGGCTGCTGTCAGGTACTTACGCATGGTTGCGGGTCTCCTTGGGGATTCGGGGGGCAGAAGAGAGAACACGGACGGCTGCCGCGGGTTGCGGTCGCCGTCCCGAGGTCTCCGAACCCGTGCGCCGGCTCAGGGCTCGGCGTTGACGTGCGGGAAGTAGGTCCGCTCGTCCGGCGGGCCGCCGATCGAGGAGACCTGCCCCTGCTGGCGGCACGGCGGCGTCGCCACGTCGTCGGTGCTGGTGATGCCGAGGCCGCCCATCGCATAGAGCTGGGTCCGCTCGTAGAGGTCGGCGCTGAAGTCGCCCTGCTCCAGGGTCGCAGTCAGCCCGCCCGAGCAGTGGGCGGTGAAGAAGCTGTCGAGCCCCTGGGCGAGCTTCGTGTAGCCGCCCTGCTTCACGTAGGCGTTGAAGCGCGAGATCTCGTAGGGGCTCGGTGGCGAGGCCAGCACCGCCGGACCGAGCGGACCGGTCGCGCGGATGAACTTGACCGGCTTGGTCTGGAGGTTCGGGATGCTCTCCCCGTTCAGCGCCGAGGACGTGTTGGCGAGGAACGCCGTGACCTCCTTCTTGTAGCGGTCGATCGTGTCGAACACCGGGATGAGCTGGTCGAAGTAGGGATCGAGACGGCCCAGGAAAGGCGGCAGCTCGTCGTCGAGCACGGCCCGGAGCGAGCTGAACCCGGGCTCGGCCCGCTGGATCACCGGCCGCAGCCCGGTGAAGAACCGTTTCAGCTCCGGCGAGAGCCGCTTCAGCGCCACGAACGTACCGCTGAGCTGGCGCGCGACCGGACGGAGCTGGGTGACCAGCGCGTCGGTGTCGCCCGCAAAGCGGTCGAGGCGCTCCAGTGTCAGCTTCGACTCGTCGAGGAAGGTCGGCAGCACCTGGAAGAGCTCGCGGAGCTCGGCGTCACGGGCGGCGGTCGTCGAGAACACCGACTCGGTGTTCTCGATCAGCGATCGCAGCTCACCCGGCTGGCGGCTGATCGCGTCGAACGTGGCGCCGCCGTCGGCGAGCAGCTTCTTGACCGCGAGGTCCTGCGAGTCGAGGACCCGAAGCAGGTCGTCAGCCCGCTCGGCGAACGGATCGAGGTTTCCGAGCGCGGCGTTGAGGTCGACCCCGCGGCCGCGGAACGCGACGGCTGCATCGGCCATCCAGGCCTGGAAGGCAGCACGGGTCGGCTCGTCGAAGGCGCGGAAGATCTCGTCGAGCTGGACGGCGTCGGAGACCTGAGCGGTCGCCAGCGTTCCGCCCTCGGGCAACGCCGGCGCCCCCTCGTCGCCGGGCGTGAGCTCGACGTAGGTCTCACCGAGCAGCGTCTTCTGGCGCAGGATCGCCTTCGTGTTCGACGGGATCGGCGCGTACTTCGGCTCGATCTCGATCGTTGCGTCCGCGAGGCCGTCGTCGGCGAGCTCGATTCCCTTCACCTTGCCGACCGAGACCCCGGAGATCCGGACGTCCGATTCGACCGCGAGCTGGCTCGCCTCGTCGAAGTGGATGTCGACCCGGTAGCTCTTCGACTTCAGCGGGATCGGCCCTCCGAAGGCGAGCCACAGGAACAGCAGCAGGCCGAAGCACGACAGCGCGAAGCCCGCCGCGATCGCGATCCGTCCGAATGTCGGTGGCCGTGTCTCCATCGCCTAGGGGGCGGTCTCCGTCGTCGTCTCGGCGCTCGCGTCCGGCGCGGTGGTCGCCGAGTCGGCCTCGGGCCCGGTCGTGGTCGTCTCGGTCGAGTCGGTCGTTTCGACCGGGTCGGTCGTCGTCGACTCGGTCGTGGTCGTCTCGTCGGTGGTCGTCTCCGCCCCACTGGGGGCCCGGTCGCCGGCCTCGCCGGCACCGGCCTCGGCCTGGGCCTTGAACAGCTTCGGGCAGATCTCGGTGGTCGTCGGCAGACGGGTCAGCTCGCGGGCCGTCTTCAGTGACGGTCGCGAGGCGACCAGGTTGTCGGCGAGCTGCGAGGTGAAGCACGTGTACGTGAACAGGCCGCGCCGGAGCGGGCCGAGGCCGTCCTGCGTCAGGAACGAGGCGTTCGTGTTGTGGTTCAGCCAGCTCAGGTAGAAGAGATAGCCCTCGCTCGGTCCCGACGGGTTGTAGCCGAGCGCGTTGACGAGCTGGTTGAGCTCGGTGAAGCCGCCCTCGAGCTGCTTGGAGGATTGCTCGAGCGGCTTCGACGCGCGCCGGACGTCGGAGATGAACGTGTCGACATTCTTCGTGAACGGCCGGAGCTGGGTGCGGATCGCCGGCTCGGTCTGGCGGAAGAACGGCCGGGTGGCGCGCAGCGCCGGGCCAAGCGCTCGCGCCTGGGGCAACAGGTCGATCAATGCCGGCCGCAGCTCGCCGGAGAGCGTCGCCCCGGCGTTGAGCGCGCCGCGGGTCGCGCGCAACGCGCCCGGCAGCTCGCGCAGCGTCGCCCGCAGGTCCGCCTCCGACTCTGCAAACGCGCCGAACACCTCGTTCTGGGACTCGACGAACCCGGTCAGGTTCGTGTCCGACTTCGCCAGCTCCTCGGCGATCAGCTTGAAGTTGGTGATCACGCGGCGGAGGTTGTCGCGGCGCTCGGCGATCGCGCCGTTGATCTTGGCGATGTCGCGAACCGTCGGGTAAAGCCGCCGCAGCACCTGGGCGAAGTTCTCGCTCTTCTCCTGGCTGCCGAGCGCCTCGGCGCCGCCGGCGAGCAGCAGCTTCAGGTAGGCGCGGGTGTCGCCGTCGAGCGAGGCGAGGATCTGGTCGGGGTTGATGTTCGGCTCGGTGTTGGCGAGCGGGATCGTGAAGCCCTCGGGGATCTCGCCCTCCTCGGTGCCGGCGTCGAGCTCGATCGTCATGTCCTGGAGGCCGGTCCGCGGTCGCAGCAGCGCCGAGGCGTCGGGGTGGATGAGCCCGGCGAACTCCGGATCGACCTGCATCGTCACGACCGCGACTCCGTCCTCGAGCTCGACGTTGGTGACGTCGCCGATCTCGACCCCGGAGAGGTTCACCGTCTGCCCCTGCCCCGGAGTCACCGCCTGCGCCGTCTGGAACTCGGTCTTGAGCTCGAAGCGGTCCTCACCGAGGAACGGAAACCAGGACGGCAGCGCCGTGCTCTGCTGCGAGAGGATCACGAACAGCGCGAGGAGGCCGATCGCTCCGAGGACGAGGATCGCAATGAAGTCGCGTGTGTATGTCCGCAGCGCCTTCTTCACGGGTCGATCGGGAAGGCGACGGGGGACAGTGCGGATGGGCCGGGGCCGGCCTGGGAGCCGTTCAGGCTCGGCTGGTCGCTCTGGAAGCAGGGGACGTCGGTGCGCACCGGCGGTGCGTTCGAGGGCTTCAGTGGCTCGGTGCCCTCGGGCACGGCGATCGCGCGGCCGTAGTTGACGTTGTCGGGACTGATCGGCGAGTCCGCACCGTCGGGGATCGGCGCCTCGACCGTCTCCGGGCCGCCGCCGGGCTGTACCCGCAGGAACTGGCCGTTGCCGTCGAAGGTCGCGCCCTCGCCGGCCTGCGCCGCCGTCCCGTAGAGGAACTCGCGGAAGTTCGACTGGCCGGTCTCGAAGGCGCCGGCGATGACCTGATCGCCGGTCGGGACCAGCACCTGGCTCTGGCAGCGGCTGAAGCGCCCGAGCTGGAGCAGCAGGCTGTTGAGGTTGGCGGTGCCCTGGGCGAGCACCGGCGTCGAGGCGTGGAGGTCGTCGACGATGCCGCCGAGCTCGCTCTTCTGGACGAGCTGGTCGGCCTGGCGGAGCCATGGCATTCCCGCCCGGATCGTGGCCGGCAGCTCCTCGACGCTCGGCGTCAGGTCGCGGGCGAAGGCCCGCAGCGGCCCGAATGCCGAGTTGATCACCGGCAGGTCGCGCTGCGCCTGCTCCACGGTCGGCGCGAGCTCGGCCAGCGTGTCCTGCAGGCTCCGCGACTCGGCCGCGAGGGCGCCGGTGGTGATCGAGAAGTTCGTCACCAAGTCGCTGAGCTCGCTCTCGCGGCTCGCGAGCTGGTCGAAGACGCTGGCACTCGACTTGATCAAGCCACGCAGGTCACCGGCCTGCTCGCCGAGCAGGGCCTGGGAGACCTGCGAAGAGCTCTTGCCGGCGCGCCCGCCGTAGATGAAGCTGCGGTTGATCGCCTCGGCGCCGGAGAGGCCCTGCACCTCGGGGTCCATTCCGACGTCCATCTCCGGCGTCGGCGGGTCGTCGAGCGCCGAGCCGTAGCCGTCGAGCAGATCGCCGAGGTTCTTGCGGTCGCCGCGCTGGAGCGCCATCAGGATCTCGTCGAGCTCGACCGCCGTCGCCGTCTGGGTGACGGAGATCGAGCCGCCGTCGGGCAGCTCGGGGGCGCTCGGGCTCCCCGGGCGCAGGTCGAGGAAGTAGTTGCCACCGAGGAACAGGCGCGGCCGGATCGTGATCCGTGCGTCCTCGTGCAGCGGCAGGCCCTCGGAGTCGACGGTGAACGTCACCTTGGCATCGTCACCCTCGGCCTCGACCTTCGTGACCTCGCCGACGTTGACGCCGGCGATCCGGACGGGCGACGTCTCGCGCAGCGTCGACGCGTCGTCGAAGGTCGCGGTCGCCGTGTAGCCGGGACTGCTCCACGGCAGCTCCTTCGTGTAGGCGAAGTAGCTGAGGAGGAGGATCACGATCAGCGCGAGGACCCCGGTCGTGAAGAAGCTCATGCCGACCGGCGGACGGTGGTAGATGCCCTCGTTGAAGTCCTTGGCTCCCGGCTTGGGGCGGCGCGAGCGGGCCATCATCCACCCCCTCCCTTGCGGAGCTGGAACCCGATCTGATCCTCGGTCCGGATCCCCTGGTTGCCGGACACGTTGCCGATCACCTTCTGGCCGATCGCGTAGGGCTCGTTGCCGGCCTCGCACTCGGTCGTGCTCTGGCCCGGGGAGGCCGTGTTCGGGTAGGGGTTGACATGGAGGAAGTTCGCCCTGGCGAGCGGATGGGTCGGGTCGGCGCCGCCGTTCGCCGGCGCCGAGGAGGGGCTGCCCTCGTTGTTCGGACCCGGCGGTGTGTTGAGGGCGTTCGCCCGCTGCCAGTTGCCGTACCGGTTGCCCTTGCTGGTCGAGTCGGCGGCGTTGCGGAAGAGCAGCGTCGCGTAGTTGCACACCGACTGCGCGGGCGCGATGTAGCGCAGCGGTGGTCCGAGCGCCTCCGAGAGGTCGATCAGGCGCCCGATCCCTCCGCGCACGGTGCCGTCGTCGTTGAAGCGGCGCAGAGCCGCCGCGGTCGGCGGGAGCTGATCGTTGAGCTCGGGCGTCGCCTGCAGGACGGGCACCCCGGCACGGAGCGCCGCGGCGATGGTGTCAGCGGATACCGCCGCGGCGGCGGTTCCGGGCTGAAGCTCGACGAAGAGCTTGCGCGAATTGACGAGGAACGGCCGGATCCGCGGCAGGGTCTCGCTGGCGGTCCGCAGCGTCACCGGGGTCTTCGAGATCGTCTCCTGCAGGTAGGGGCGGGCGACGTCCGCGAACGCGGCCAGCGTCGTGTCGAGGTCGACGAACATCTGGGCCTGGGTCTCGGCGACCGGCGCGACCTCGGCCGAGGACTGGGCGAGCGCGTCGAAGAACGGGCCGATCCCGGTCCGCGGGTCGGAGATGTTGCGCATCACGCGCTCGAGCCGTGGCAGCAGCGGCTTCAGGGCGCCGATCGCCGTGTTGATGTCGGGGCCCCGCCCGGCGAGCGCGTTCCCGAACTCGGTCAGGTTCTCGCGGATGTTCTCGCGGGTCGGCTGGTCGAAGGTCGAGAGGACCTGATCGAACTCGACCGGCTCCGGGTCCGCCGCCGTGAGCGGCAGGACGGCGCCGGGCGGATAGCCCTCGTCGGAGGTGCCACGGGTGATCTGCAGGTACTTGAGGCCGAGCGCCGAGCGCGAGCGGATGATCACCTTCGAGTCGACCGGCAGCTCCTCGACCGACTTGTCGAGCTTCAGCGCGAGCTGGGCGGCGTAGGTGCCGTCGTCGGCGGCAACCGGCGTGATCGACTCGACGATCCCGACCCGGACGCCGCCGATCCGGACCTCGTTGCCGGGGACGAGCGCGGCCGCGTCGGGGACCTGCGCGGTGAGCCGGTAGGACTGGACGAACGGCAGGCCGTTGTTCGCGTTGTAGGCGAGGAAGACGGCGAGGATCGTGATCAGGACGGCGAGGGCGCCGATCACGGTCGGGTTGCGGAAGGCCGCATTGAGGGGGCTCTGCCGTCGCATCAGCCGCCACTCCCGATCAGGAAGTTGAGCAGGTCCTTGGTCCCGCGCGCCTCGTCGGCGGTCGTCGTGGTGCCCTCACCGCCGGAGGTCTCGGCGCTCGCGCCTCCCGCCTCGGTGGGGTCGAGCCCGAGCGCCGGGTCGAGCGAGTCGGGCGAGAGGGTCGGCTGCGCCCGCGTCTGCGTGCGGTCGTCGAACCAGCGCGCGTCACAGCCGGTGATCGGGATGATGTCGTACTCGACGCAGTTGGTGATCTGGAGCTGCGCGAACAGGAAGTGGCCGAACTGGTCGTAGTTGTTGAACGTGTTCGACGCGTTGAGGATGAAGTTCATCAGGTGGTCGATGCCGCCGGTCCGCCGCAGCGTCATCAGGAGCTGGTTCAGGTTGCGGGCGCCCGGGATCGACTTCTCACCGGCCTTGCGGAGCTGACGGATCACCGGCGAGGAGGCCGCGAGGTCGTCCTCACTCGCCACCGCGTTCTCGCCGAGGTTCGTGATCGAGACGTTCGCCGCGCGCGAGAACGGACCCAGCAGGCGGGTCGCGTCGGTCAGCCCCGGCGCCGCCTCGCGCAGGTTGATCGCCACCGGGGTCGCCTGCTCGGAGAAGCGCTGCAGCTCGACCATCGTGCTCTCGAGCTGGCGCAGCGCGTTCGGGAACGCGGCGAAGCCGGCGACGATGTCGTCGCGCCGCTCGGCCGCCGCGGTCCCGGCGGTGGCGGCGTTGCGGATGAAGCCGGCGAAGTGCTGTCGCTCCCGGGAGAGCGGCTCCAGGATCGTGTCCGAGTTCTTGGCGAGCTCGGCGAGCTGCCGGTTCTGCTTCGCCAGGGTCGCCAGCACCTTGTCGGTCTGCTCGAGCGCCGGGTTGGCGCGGCGCAGGACCGCGGCGAGGTCGGGTCCGCGGGCCGCGAGGCCGGCGCCGAGGTCGTTGAGGATCAGCCGGAAGCGCTCGATCTCGGGCTGGCGGGTGATGTTGTTGACGAGGTCGAGGTCGACCTGCTTGCCGTTGTTCTCGATCGGCAGCCGGTACTGGCCGGCGCCGATCTCGCCGTCTGGAATCTGCTCGAGCGCCGGCGGAGCCTCGCTGCCCGGGGCACGCGGCTGGGTCGGGACGCACTCGACGTACTTCTCGCCGAGCAGCGACTGCGGCCGGATCAGGCAGGAAGCATCCGCGAGGAAGTCCTCGAAGCCGGAGTCGGTGATGTCGAGCACGGCGACCGCCTTGCCGGGCTCCTCGCCGCCGTCGGCGGTGACGGTCTCGCCGGGCAGCGATACGGTCACCTCCTCGACGGTGCCGACGGTGGCCCCGGCGATCCGCACGTCCTCGCCGTTGACGAGGAAGCCGGCGCTGTCGAAGTAGGCGCGGACCTTGTAGCTGCCGCCGTTGCCGTCGTCGCCGGACGCGGTCGCGGCGATCAGCACGACGACGGCGCCGATCAGGAGTCCGATGATCGCGATGCGCCTCATGGTCCGGGGGGCATCCAGCCGGGGTTGCAGTCCGCGGGGGTCAGGCCGCTGTTCGGCCACGCCGGCCCGACGAACGGGTTGGAGCTGTCGGGGGCCGCGACCGAGCCGGCCCCGGGGCAGCGCTCGTTGCCGCCCGGGCCGACGACGTAGGGAGGCGAGCTCGAGACCGGGAACTGGCGGGTCGAGATCGGCGGGTAGGCGCTCTGGTAGGCGCCGGTCAGGGTGTTGGTCGCGGTGTCGTAGTCGAACGGGTTGGCGGCGGCCGGCATCACGCGCGCGTAATGGCCGTCACCGTTGTAGTACGCGCTGACCTGGCCGAACTTCGCGAACCAGGCCAGGATGTCCGGCGTGTAGGGGCGGAGGAACGCGATGTCGTCCTGCGAGACGTTCATCGCCCGGATCGCGGCCGGCAGGGCGCCGCCGGCACGCTGCTCGACGGTCGGCAGCTTCTTCAGCGTGTCAGCGAGGTCGTTGTCCTGCCCCGGCAGGCGGGCGATGTCGGCGAGCTTGGTGAAGACCGGGACGCTGTCGTTGGAGACCTTGGCGAGCTTGCGGAGGAAGGGCGCGGCGTTGCGGGTGGCCGGGTAGGAGGCCTCGACGAGCGGGTCGAGGTCGTCGAGGGTCGAGCGCAGGTTGACGTAGGTGGTGTTCGTCTGCCGCAGCGTCTCCGGCAGCGCCGCCAGCGAGCGGTCGAGGTCCTCGTTGCGGGCGGCGATCGCCGCCATCGTCTGGTTCGCGGTGGTGATCAGCGAGGTCAGGTCGTCGCGACGGTCGGCGAGCGCCGAGAACGTGTCGGAGCCCGCGACGAGGAAGCGCGAGAGCGCCGCCGAGTCGCTCGAGAGCTCGGCGAACAGCCGCTCGGAGGTGCTCAGCGACGGGTTCAGGAACTCGTAGGCGCGGTTGGCAAGCTTGCCCTTGCCGGCGTAGAGCTCGGCGTTGCCGCGGATGAACTTCTGCAACGCCTCGCGCTCCCGCTCGCGGAAGATGTTGAAGAGCTGGTCGATGTCGACCGGGGTGGTCGTGTCCTCGCCGGTGATCGTCGTCCCGGGCTCGATCTCGGGCGAGTTGTTCGGCCCCGGGGCGAGCGACACGTAGCGGTTGGCGACGCCGGAGAGCGAGGTCAGGCGGATCTGCGCCGTCGTCCCCTGCCGCAGCGGCTCGTCCATCGTCACCTCGACCGCAGCCTGGTTGTCGTCGGTGAGGTCGATCGAGTCGACCGAGCCGACCCGCTGGCCGGCGACGAGGACCTCGTTGCCGGGGACGAGCTGGCCGCCGGTCTGAAACAGGAACGTGTAGCGGGTCCCGCCGTCGCCTCCGAGCAGCAGCGCGATCACGACGGCGAAGGCGATCAGGACCGCCGCGACGGCGGCGATCCGAGCGGGTGTCGAAGCCCCCCGCTGACCGTGAGGATTCCGGAAAGGCGGCTCCGGCGCTGCGTCGACGCGCCGGTCCTCCCCACGTTTGCTGCTCAACGCTTCGGCCTCACTGGTCTCTCCTGACACCCCGGATTGGGCAGCCTATCGGCACGGGGAGCGTCTAGCCACCTACAACCGCGCTCCTGAGCGGTTTCTGCCGCCCCGCCCGTCAGCCCGCGACGAAGAGCTGGCGGGCGGTCTCGCGGCCCGCCTCGAGGACCTCGGCCTGGTCGCGGTCGCGGTCGGAGAGTGCCTGCACCGCGAGCCCGTCGGCGATCGCGAACAGGTAGGAGACGGTCGCCTCGGCCCCGAACCGGAGCGCGATCGCGCCCTCGGCCTCCTTCTGCTCGAGCGCCCGGGCGACGTGGTCGCGCGATCTCCGGAACAGCGCCCCGACCTCGCGGCCGATCTCGTCGTTGCGGTGACCGGCCGCGAACAGCTCGAAGAGGACGATGAAGAAGCCGGGGTCGTTCTCGATCAGGTCCATCAGGCTCGAGACGAGGACGTCGAGGACGCCATCGACGTCGGTGGCGGCCCGCAGCGGCTCGTCGAGGAGCTCGACGCGGCTCTCGCTGTCGCGGCGGACGACCTCGACCAGGAGCCTTTCCTTGGTGCCGAAGTAGTAGTGGAGCAGCCCGCGGCTGACGCCCGCCCGGGCCGCCACGTGCTCGAAGGTGGCGCCCGCGATCCCGCGTGCGGCCACCGCCTCCCGCATCGCGTCGACGATCCGGCCGGCGCTGTCCCCGCTCAGCTCCCGGGGCGCCGGCTTGGCGGCCGCTGTCCGCTTCGTCGCCGTCAGCTCGCGGGCGGAGGCGCGGTCGTCGAGGTGTACTCGAATTCCTCCTCGGCGCCGAAGAGCTGGTCGAGGACGGCCTTGCGAAGGTCCTCGCTGAGCGCGATCGCCAGCACCGCGCCGATGAACGCGATCAGCAGCAGCTTCATGAACGGGTGGCCGCCGCTCGAACGCTTCTCGGGCTCGCGCAGCGCCTCCGAGGCCGCTCGGAGCGACTCGCTGGCGCTCTTCAGGTCCTTCTGCAGCTTCTTGTCGTCGAGCAGGGACGACGGCTTCTTCGCGCCGGAAGCGCGGTCATAGGCGTTGCGACCCGCCTCGTAGGCCTCGCGCAGGTTCTCGCGCAGCTCCTCGTCCTCGATCAGCCGCTGCACGTAAGGCCGGGCGGCCCCGTAGGCGCTGCCCGCCTTCTCCTTCGCCTTGGTCTTGGTCGGCATCGATGGCTCCTCTCGTTCCCGGTGCTGTGCCCGGCCAGCATATCCGCCAAACGGCGAGCCGCAGTCAGCGCTTCCGCGACCGCCGCTGCTCCAGCGCCGCTTCCAGCGCCGCGGCCGCCTCGCTGACGTAGACGAACTCGAGCTCGCCGAGCTCGTGCTCGGGGATCTCCTCGATCTCACCGCGGTTGCGGTCGGGGACGAGCACCCGCTGGATGCCGGCCCGCTGCGCCGCGAGCGACTTCTCCTTGAGGCCGCCCACCGGCAGCACCTGACCGCTGAGCGTGATCTCGCCGGTCATCGCGACGTCGTTTCGGACCGGCCGGCCGCTCAGGAGCGACGCCAGGGCGGTCAGCATCGCAACTCCTGCCGAGGGGCCGTCCTTGGGCACCGCGCCGGCCGGCACGTGGAGGTGGATGTCGTGCTCGCCGAACCAGCTCCCCGGGTCGCCCTCGAGGTCGGGCAGGAACGTGCCCGCCTCGCTGCGCAGCAGTGACAGCGCCGCCTGCGCCGACTCCCGCATGACGTCGCCGAGCTGCCCGGTGATCGTGAGCTTGCCGCTGCCCGGCATCGCGGTCGCCTCGACGAACAGGACCTCGCCGCCGACCGGCGTCCAGGCGAGCCCGGTGGCGACGCCGGGCCGGCGCGTCCGCCGCCGCGCCTCGGAGAAGAAGAGCCGGCGGCCGAGCAGCTCGCGGGCGAGCTTCGCCGAGACCGAGCGGCGGCCGGTCGACCCGCCCTCGGCGATCCGGCGGGCGAGCTTGCGGCAGACGGTGCCGATCTGACGCTCGAGGTTGCGAACGCCGGCCTCGCGCGTGTACTCCTCGATGATCGCGCGCAGCGCCGCGTCGGCGAACGACGCCTGGGTCGCCTTCAGCCCGTTCTCCCGGACCTGCCGCGGGACCAGGTAGCGGCGCGCGATGTGGAGCTTCTCATCGACCGTGTAGCCGGAGAGCGGGATCACCTCCATCCGGTCGCGAAGCGGCGCCGGGACCGGGTCGAGCACGTTCGCGGTGGCGATGAAGATGATCTCGGAGAGGTCGAAGTCGAGATCGAGGTAGTGGTCGCGGAAGGCGTCGTTCTGGGCCGGGTCGAGGACCTCGAGCATGGCGCTGGCCGGGTCGCCGCGGAAGTCGGCACCCATCTTGTCGATCTCGTCGATCATGAACACCGGGTTGCGGGAGCCGGCGTCGCGGAGGGCTCGGACGATCGTCCCCGGCATCGCCCCGACGTAGGTGCGGCGGTGGCCGCGGATCTCCGCCTCGTCGCGGACGCCGCCGACCGAGATCCGCTCGAAGCTGCGCCCGAGCGCTCGCGCGATCGAGCGCCCGAGGCTGGTCTTGCCGACCCCGGGCGGGCCGACGAAGCAGAGGATTGGCCCACTCGACTCCGGCCGGAGCTTCCGCACCGCCAGGTATTCGAGGATCCGGTCCTTGATCTGCTCGAGGTCGTAGTGATCGGCGTCGAGGACCTCACGGGCGTGCTCGATGTCGAGATCATCGGTGGTGCGCTCGTCCCAGGGCAGGTCGAGCAGCCAGTCCAGGTAGGTGCGGATGACGCCGTACTCGGCGGCGGCCGGTGGCAGCCGCTCGAGCCGGTTGAGCTCGCGGTCGGCGGCCTTGCGGGCCTGCTCGGGCAGGCCGGCCTCCTCGATCCGCTCGCGCAGCTCGTTGATCTCGGCCTGTTGCTCGTCCTCCTCGCCGAGCTCGGCCTGGATCGCCCGGAGCTGCTCGCGCAGGTAGTACTCGCGCTGGCCCTTGTCGATCCCCTCCTGGACCTGCGAGTGGATCTGCGAGCCGAGCTGGATCACCTCGAGCTCGCGCGCGAGGATCTCGGCGAGCCGCCGCAGCCGCAGGGTGACATCGACCTGCTCGAGGATCTCCTGCTTCTCCTCGGTCGGGATCCGCAGCGCGCCGGCGATCAGGTGGGCGAGCGCCGAGGGGTCATCGACGTTGGTGACCGCGAGCTGGAGCTCCTCCGGCAGGTAGGGGATCTCCTCGATGATCTCGCTGAACGTCCGCTGCACGTTGCGGGTCAGCGCCTCGAGCTCGGGGCCGGGCTCGCTGACGTCGGGCAGCTCCTCGACGGTCGCGACCAGGTACGGATCGGTCGCCACGAACCGGCCGAGCCGGACTCGCTTGGTGCCCTGGACCAGGATCCTGATCGTCCCGTCGGGGACCTTCAGCATCCGCGCGACGACGCCGGCGACCCCCACCCGCTCGACCTGCTCGGGCCCTGGCTCGTCGAGCTCGGGGTCCTTCGAGGCCACCATGACGAGCCCGCGATCGCCGGAGAGGACGTCGTCGATCAGCTTGATCGATCGCTCCTGCCCGACCGCGAGCGGCGTCAGCGTTCCCGGGTAGGTGACCATGTCGCGCAAGGGCAGCACCGGCAGCGCCGCGGGCAGCTCTCCGCTCTGGGCGACCGCGTCCTCGATCTCGTCGCTCGTCACGACCTCGATCGGCGCCCCGCCCGTCACCTCGTCCCCGAGCTCGATCGGCGTCACGCCCGCGGCCCCGCCCCGATCAACCGGACGACCGCTCGACCGGGACCTTGCGGGCGCCCGCCTCGGGCAGCCGGATCGGCAGCTCGATCCGCAGCAGGCCGTCCTCGAACGTTGCCCGCGCCCCCTCGGCATCGATGTCGACGCCGAGCTCGACGGCACGGCGAAAGCTCCCGGTCGGGATCTCGACCTGCTGGTAGGCGCGGCCCTCGGTCCGCCGGACGGGACGCCGCCCGGTGATCACCAGCATCCGGCCGGACACCTCGACGTTCACCGCCTCCGTGGCAACGCCGGCAATGTCGGCGACGACGACCGCCTGCGGGCCGCGCTCCTCGCCCCCCTCGCTGTAGTAGACGTCGACGCGAGGGTGGAAGTCGGCGCCGCGGGCCGGCGCCCAACCGGCGCCCAGGAGGTCATCCACGTCGCGGCGCATCCGCTCGATGTTGACCAGCATGGTGCGCTGACGGGCCATCCCGACGCAGACTAGCCAGGCTCGTAGCTCGACCCCTCCGCCGCGATCTCGACCGGGCCGTCGAACCCCTCGGCGGCCATCGCGAGCGCCCGGCCCGGGTCGAGCTCGTCGGAGATGTGTGTGAGGACCAGGCGGCCGACGCCGGCCCGGGCCGCGAGCTCGCCGGCCTCGCGGGCGCACATGTGGCCGCGCTCGGCCGGTGGCGCCGGGTCGGGCTCGGGCAGGGTCGCCTCGGCGATCAGGACGTCGGCGCCCTGCGCCGCCGCCACGAGCTCCTCCGAATAGCGGCCGTCGGCGCCATAGACGATCCGCCCGCCGCCCGGCGCCCGCAGCTCGATCGCGTTGGTCGGACCGAAGTGGGGCACCGCGTGAGCCCGCACAGCGATCCCGGCAAGCTCGAGCTCGTCGCCCGGCTCGTACTCTTCGAGCGCGAACGCGCGGTCGAACAGGTCCTCGCCGTCCCAGGTGCCGGCGAGGCGGCGAAAGAAGGCCTCCGCCCCGTTCGGCGCAAACAGCCGCGGTCGGAGCTCCGGGCCCGCATGGGGGCCGACGGTCAGCGCGTACGCGAACGGTGCCAGGTCGAGCAGGTGGTCGCCGTGGAGGTGAGAGATCACGACCCCCTCGACGTCCCGGTAGTCGCGGCGGGCGCGGAGCTTGCCGAACACCCCGTTGCCGCAGTCGAGCAGGAACGCCCGGTCCCCCTCACCCTCGACCAGGTAGCCGCTGCAGGCGCCGCCGGCGTCGGTCCAGGCAGGCGACTTGCCGAGCACGGTGAGCCTCATGGGGGGAACCTACCCGGGAAGGAACCGGGTGGCCGTTCGGCTCGCGCCGGAGCAGTAGTCATCCGGCGTGGGCTCGCGCCGGAGCCGCCATCGTTGGATGCGAGCTGGTTTAGGCTGGGGAGGGGAGGGATACGACCGCCCGTGACGTTAACTCTGGGTCAACTGCAAATCGCTGCCCTCTGAGGTACCCAATTTGCAGTTGACCGGCAGTCATACGTCCGCGAACCCTCAAGCCACCGCTTCACCCTTCCCCTCACTGCCCAAACCACCGTCCGGGCAACGGTGGCGCCTCGGCGTGAGCCGAACCGCCGGCTGACCTACGCCGCCAGCGGCTCCGGCTCGAGCGTTGCCCCATCGGCGCCGATCAGGAGCATCGGCTGGGCCGGCGGGACGAGGCCGTGGGGCGAGTCCGGCCGGAAGGTCGAGCAGGGCTCGCCGAGCTCGAGCGCGCACAGCATCCGGACCCCGAAGTAACACGACTCGCAGCTCGGCTTGGCCTTGGCGCGGCGGCTGCGGGTGGGCTTGGAGGATGCGGGTGGGCGGGGCAATTCGGTCTCCGGTTTCGATGCCTGACGGACGGGTACGAGCATCGCAGCCGCGACACCGTCGCGACGGCCGCGGGACCGCAAACAGCGTGGTTCGCCGCGCTGGTGAGATCACCGCAAAACCCGGCTTCGCCGTCCGGTTTCCCGCAGTTTGGGAGGCGGGCTCGCGCCGGAATCGGAGTGCCGGCGGTGGCCCGCCCACTGTCCTCCCCGCCTTGGCTCCGGCCCGGCCTCCCTCTACAATCGTTTGCGGTATGTCGACGCGCAGCGACCAACTCAGCGCCTCGCCGCGCCTCTTCGAGAGCCGCTTTCTCGACTTCTTCTCGCGGGTCCATCCGTCGATCCCGGCGATCGTGTTCGTACCCGTCGTCGCCGTCTGCGTCTGGGCCGGGTTCGACGGCGGCTACGGCGTGCTCGCGGTCGCCGGCCTGTTCCTCGCCGGCCTCCTGATCTGGACGTTCAGCGAGTACTGGCTGCATCGCCTCGTCTTCCACTGGGAGCCGGACCATCCACTCGGCAGCCGCATCCACTTCATCATGCACGGGGTTCACCACGAGCATCCCAACGACCGGCTCCGGCTGGTGATGCCCCCGGCGGTCAGCATCCCGCTCGCGGCACTGTTCTTCGCCCTGTTCGCGCTGGTGTTCGGCACCCCGGCCGCATACCCGACCTTCGCGGGGTTCATCGTCGGCTACCTCACCTACGACTACACCCACTTCCACCTCCATCATCACGTCCCGAGGACCGCCGCCGGCAAGCAGCTGCGCGAGCAGCACATGCGACACCACTTCCAGGACCATCGCTATGGCTACGGCGTCTCCTCGCCGCTGTGGGACATCGTCTTCCGAACCCGCTCGCAGAAGCTGTAACCCGACCGAACAGCGGCAACACCGCTATCACCACACATTTCTCTAGAGTGTGTTCGAACCGTTAGGTCGCATGGGGGACGGCACGGTGTACGCAAACACGGCAAGGAGTCCCGAATGCCCACGGAAG
>DASSEM010000131.1:0-5323 GCA_035695265.1 Solirubrobacterales bacterium | reverse complement strand
CCAGGTCGAGCGCGAGCGCGACCAGACGCCCGCCTGGCGGCGCGTCTTCGAGCAGACGACGGGCGCGCTACTGCGCTAATCACCCCGAGGGAATGCTCCGGCTTCGCCGTCCGCTTCCCTCGGACGACTATCCGTAGAGAGATTCGATCTCGGCCGCGTACTTCTCGGCGACGACGTTGCGCTTGACCTTCATCGTCGGGGTCAGCTCGCCGGTCTCCTGGGAGAGGTCGTGGGGGAGGATGTCGATCTTCTTGACCTGCTCGACGCGGGCGAACTTGGCGTTGACCTGATCGACGTGGGCCATGACCGAGGCCGAGACATCGGGGTTGGAGGCGAGCGCCACGGGGTCGTCGGGGAGGCCGTGCTCGGCCGCGTACGCCGTCGCCGCCTCGGGGTCGAGCGTGACGAGGGCGACGAGGTAGGGTCGGCGGTCGCCGATCACCACGCACTGGCTGATCAGCGGGTGCTGCTTGATCTCCGCCTCGAGGTTCGCCGGCGTGATGTTCTTGCCCCCGGCGGTGATGATGATGTCCTTCTTGCGACCGGTGATCGACAGGTAGCCGTCGCTGTCGAGCTGGCCGAGGTCGCCGGTGTGCAGCCAGCCGTCGACGAGCGTCTCCGAGGTCGCCTCGTCGTTCTTGTAATAGCCCTGGAAGATGTTCGGGCCCTTGATCAGCACCTCGCCGTCGTCGGCGATCTTCACCTCGCAGCCGGGGAAGGGACGGCCGACCGTCCCGAACTTGAAGTCCTCGGGAATCGAGATCGTCGCCGCGGTCGAGGTCTCGGTCATCCCGTAGCCCTCGAGGACGAGGACCCCGGCGGCATCGAAGAAGCGGAGGATGTCGGTGTTGATCGGGGCGGCGCCGCTGACGCACTGGCGGACCCGGCCGCCGAACAGGTTGCGGATCTTCGACAGCACCTGTCGGTCGGCGAACGCGTGCTGGCGGCTGAGCAGGAAGCCCGGCTTCTCGCCTCGCCGCTCCAGCTCCCGCACCTTCGATCCGACCCCGATCGCCCACCAGAAGATCCGCTTCTTGAGCCCGCCTTCCTTGTCGGCGGCCGAGGTGGCGGCCGCATAGATCTTCTCGAAGATCCGCGGGACCGACGGGAAGTAGTGAGGACGGACCTCGCTCAGGTTGGGGATGATCTTCAGCGGGTCGCGCTCCCAGTAGGCGATCGATCCGCCGATGTCGAAGCTGCCGAGCTGCAGCAGCAGCGCGAAGGAATGCGCCAGCGGCAGGAACAGGTAGACGATGTCGCCGGGCTCGACGACGGCGACCGATCGGGTCATGTCGAGCATCGCCCGGTAGTTGCCGTGGCTGATCACGCAGCCCTTCGGCGGGCCGGTCGTCCCCGACGTGTAGATGATCGTGCAGACGTCGTCGGGGGTGACCGCGCCGTAGCGCGCCTCCCATTCGGATCGGTCGCGGCCTGAGCCGCGCTCGCGCAGCTCGTCAAGGGCGATCGCATCCTCGGCGGTGCCCTCCATGATCACCACCTGCTCGAGCTTCGGCAGGCGGTCGCGGACGGCGCGGATCTTGGCGAACTGCTCCTCGTTCTCGACCGCGACGAGACGCGCGTCCGAGTTCTCGAGCACGTACTGACACTCCTCGGCGGAGTTGGTCTGATAGATCGGGACGACCGTGGCGCCGGCGCTGAGCGCGGCGAAGTCGAAGTGGGTCCATTCCGGCCGCGTGTTGGCGAGGATCGCGACCTTGTCGCCCTGCTCGATGCCGAGGTCGATCAGCCCGAGTGCGAGCCGCTCGACGACTGCACCGACCTCGGTGAACGATTGGCTCGTCCAGGTGCCGGTGGACTCCTTCCAGCGCATCGCGGGAGCGTCGCCGTAGCGGGCCGCTGAGAGTGGCAGGAGGTCGGCGACAGTCCTGCTGCCGGTCCCCTCGCTGCCCGCTGTACCGGTCAACGCGGCTGCCTCCATGGCGTTCTCGCTCCTCTCAATCGCGATGGAACGGGGCCCGGTCGGTCCCTTTGAGCCAGTCTATGAAACCTCGCGACCGGGCCGGTCGCCGGTAATGGTCAGGCGGCGCGCTTGGGAGCCTGCAGGCCGAGCTGGCGGAGCGAGGTCAGAAACAGGGTCTTGTCGATCCGCCCGTGCAGGATCGGGATTCCCATCTGCACACACCTCGCAATCACCTCCTGCCGCTTCATGTCGACCTCGTCGGCCAGCTCCGTGGGCGTCAGGTGATTCGCCAAGGCACTCCTCCTGATGGTGGATCGCGTGCAGCCATGTATATCGCCTGCCGGCGACGTGTCAAGAGCCGGATGACGCATCGACCGAGGTAGTCCATCCGTCCAAGGCGTGACCGGCGATTGGACTGACGTCGCGAGTGAGCCGAATCAGCGTCCGAGCGCGGTGACCTTCGCCGCGTCCGACATCTCCTGGTCAGCGTCGACCCCGTCTAGGCGGGGTCGACGTCTGCTCGGGGCCGGTCCCGCCGCCGCTCTACGATGGTCGCCGTGACGATCGAGCAGCCTGCAGCCCGGACCTCCGCCGCCGGCGATTTCGTCGAGTCGCTGATGGACACCGACCTCTACTCGATGGGCGCGTTCTTCAGCGACCAGCACCCCGAGCTCGTCGACGAGGTCGTCGAGCGCAGCGCCGAGATCGAGCGCACCGGCCTCTCCGCCTACGCGGCGGCGGCCGGGATCGACGTCGAGGAGGCCTTCGGGATGCTGCTGACCGGCCTCGCCGTTCGCTACTACAAGGCCGTCGCAGGCTAGACCATCTGACCGATGCAGAGTCGCTGGATTCCGCTCGTCCTGCTCAGCGTCGCCGCGATCGCGCTCGGCGCCGGGCTGGTCTCGCTGTCGATCGGCGAGCACAAGGAGGAGGAGTTCTCGATCGTCGGCTCGGGCGAGGTGCAGGAGCTGATCGCCGGGATTCCCCAGCTCGGCGACCGCCTCGGCGCCGCTGACGCGCCGGTGACGATCGACGTCTTCAACGACATCCAGTGCACCCGCTGCGCCGACTACCAGCTCGAGGTTGTCGACCCCCTGATCCGCGACTACGTGCGGACCGGCGAGGCTCAGATGATCTTCCGCCACTATCCGCTCGGCGGCAAGCCCGTGACGCTCGGCGGGGTCGCCGCCGAGGCGGCCGGCCAGCAGGACCGCCAGTGGCAGTTCATCGAGGTGTTCGTGCGCAACCTCGATCAGGTGCCGGAGCAGGGGGTGACCCGCGAGTTCCTCGATGAGATCGCCGCGGCGGTGCCGAAGCTCGAGCCGGCCGAATGGGAGCAGGCGATGGCCGGGCCGGAGGCAGAGCAGGCAGCTCGCGCCGGCAACGACCTCGGCACCGAGCTTCAGATCCCCGCCGACCCCGCCGTGGTCGTCACCGGCGTGGGCGGCAGCGAGGAGCTCGACGACGCGCCGAGCCTCGCCGACGTCGAGGCGGCCATCGACCGGGTCAGTTAGTCATACTGCGTCGCCCTCGGGGCGTGGCGCAGCCTGGTAGCGCGCACCGTTCGGGTCGGTGAGGTCCCCGGTTCAAATCCGGGCGCCCCGATTGGCGATTGGCACCGGCCGCCGTGGCGCCTTGTGCGCCTGGCGTTGCGGTCCGCGGTTCGTGCGGATAGCGTCACTCCGAGGCGATCTGTGGAGGATGAGGTAGCGATGCCAACGATTGTGGTGTTCCACGAGGTAGACGATGTCGATCACTGGCTTGCTTCACCGAAGCGAGAGGAGTTCTTCGGGCCGCGCGGAATGACCGTGCGCACCTTTCGAGATCCGGAGGGATCGAATCGGGTCGGGTTGATTGTCGAGGTCCCGGACGTGTCCGATTGGCAGGAGGCCCTGGCGACTGAGGAGGCGGCGGAGGCGATGAAGCACGACGGTGTTCGCCCTGAGACGGTCCTGGCACTCGTCGAGGCGTAGCACGGCAAATCCGTCGGGGGGTCGGCCGCCGATGGCCGTCGGGCGGTCTGCTGCCGCGGCGGTCATGGTTCCTCCCGGTGGGCCGCGAACGGCCGGGGCGCCTTCCGTCTGATCGCGACCCGCACGGTGGCCGAGCGGGGCGGCCCGCCCGCGGCACGAGGCGAGCCCTCGTCGAGGCGATTCGTCCTCGCCAGGTGGAGCCGGACCCGTAGCCGGCCGGAGCGGGTGGCTCGGATGCGGTCGATCTCGATGATCCGAACGTCGTCGGAGCGGTGGCCGGCGCGCCTGATCAATGCCACGTAGCGCGCTCCCGGCCGGTAGCGCGGCGGGGTCCGGACCAGGGCGCGACCGCTGCCGGTCAGCTCGAAGCCGCGCTTGCGGGCGTCGCTCAGCGTGCTGAACTCGGCGTTCGGCCGCCGCAGCCTGACCTGCCAGCCGTAGGCCTCGTAGGTCGGCTCGACCGCCGTGAACGTGACCTGCCGGGGGGCGGGACGCGGGTGGGCGAACCGCCGCATCAGCCACGGGACCGTCCGGCGCAGGTCGCGGCGCCAGTACGGCCAGGTGTGCCCGCCCGGCCCGTAGTCGGACCAGACGTGCGGGAGCCCGAGGCGCGCGAGCCTGCGGTGGAGGTTGACGTTCATCTCGTGGGCGCCGATCTCGATGATGTCCTGCCCGTCCGGTCCGAAGGGGCCGCCGGGTAGGCCGTTTCCGGTGTAGAGGGCGAGCTTCAGGCCGTCCAGGTTGGCGGCCAGGTCGACCGGGTTGTGGGCGCGCCAGAGGACGTTCTCGGTCGCGAAGTCGCCGAACAGGACCGCGCCCGTGACGCCGTCGAAGCCGGCGAGAGCGAGCGAGCCATCGACCGCGATCTTGCCGATCGGCTGGCCGAAGAGCTCGGCGTTCAGGTCGACGCCGCCCGAGTAGCTCGCCGCTGCGGCGAACAGGTCCGGGTGGCGGGCGGCGTAGCTGAACGCCCCGAAGCCGCCCATCGACAGGCCGGCGATCGCCCGTCCCCGCCGCGCCGAAACGGTGCGGAAGCGCCGATCGACGAGCGGGATCAGCTCCCGGACGTGGTAGCGCTCCCAGGCGGGCGGGCCGCCGGCGCCGCCGTTCGACCAGTCGGTGTACCAGCCCGCCTTGCCTCCGTCCGGCATGACGACGATCAGCGGCTTGCCCGCGGTCGCCCGCGCGGCCGCGCCGGCGACGGTCCAGTCCGTCTCGTTGCCGCCGGCGCCGTGGAGCAGGTAGAGCACCGGGTAGCGGCGGCTGGTCCCGGACCGGTAGCCGTCCGGCAGCAGCACCCGGACCTTCGACTTCGCCGCCAGGGCGGGGGCATCGATGGTCAGCTCTTGCAGCCGGGGGTCGAGCCGCTGCTCGGAGACGATCGTCGCATCGGCGGGCGCCGCCTGGGCCGGCACGCTCGACGCCGCCA
>DASSEM010000130.1:0-8094 GCA_035695265.1 Solirubrobacterales bacterium | reverse complement strand
GTCGCGTTCGCCGATCAGGCGATCCAGCTCGCGGTGACCATGACCGTCGCCGCGATCGGTCAGGTCGAGCTCACCGGCAGCCCCGACGAGCAGGCGACCCAGGTCCGCGACGTGATCCGGATGATCTTCCCGGAGGCCGTGACGTTGGTCTCCGAGGCCCGCCAGGGCTTGTCCTGACGGCCTGCGGGGCGCCCGCAGCCTCGTCAGGGCGGATCGGCCGTCAGGCTGCGAAGCGGGCTTCGGATCTTGCCTTGCGCTTCGCCGCCTCGACCTCGCGGTCCTTCGGCGGCGCCTTCGTCACGAGCCCGTCGAGCAGCCGCTGGGTCGCCGCGGCGACCTCGGCGACGGCGCGGTCGAAGACCTCGGCGTTCGCCTTCGACGGCTTGTTCGAGCCGCTGATCTTGCGCACGTACTGAAGCGCGGCGTCCTCGACCTCCTCGCTGTTCGCCGGGGGCTCGAAGTTGTGGAGTTGTCTGATGTTCCTGCACATGCGCCGATCGTAGCTCGGCCGGCGCGGCGGCGCCCCGCGCGATTCGCCGTCCGGCCACCGGGGTAGTCGGCTTCGCGTGAGCGAGCGCAGCACCGGTGACGGGGTCGCCCTGATCGTCACCGACGTCCTCAACCCTTACGACCACGAGGACGCCGACCTGCTCGCCACGAGCGCCGAGCGGGCGACGCCGGTGATCGCTGATCTCATCGACCGGGCGCGGGAGCGGGGCGTCGACGTCGTCTACGTCAACGACAACCACGGCGAGTGGAACATCTCACCGGACGAGCTCGGCGAGCGCGCGATGCAGGGGCGGCGCCCCGACCTCGTCGAGCCGCTGTTGCCGGCCACCGACCTCGCGTTCGTCTCCAAGCTCCGCCACAGCGTCTTCTACGCGACCCCGTTGGAGTACCTGCTGCGGCAGCGCGTCATCGGGCGCCTCGTCCTCGTCGGGCAGGTGACCGAGCAGTGCATCCTCTACAGCGCCCTCGACGGCTACGTCCGCCACTACGAGGTGATCGTGGCCCGCGACGCGGTCGCCCACATCCACGAGAACCTCGCCGAGGCGGCGCTGCAGATGATCGAGCGCAACATGCGCGGCGAGATCTGCGCGGCGGCCGACTGCTTCACGTAGGCCGCCTCCGACGGCCGGCGCGGATCCCGCCCCCGGTTCGACCCGAAGAAGTCACACTGCGACACCCACCCGTATGGCGCCGCCGCCTACCGTCGGCGCATGGAGCGGGAACGGGGATCGGCGAGCGTCGAGCATGCGGCGCTCGTCCTGCTGGCGGCGCTCACGACCTGCGTGGTCGTCGCCTTCGTCGCCGCGAGCCCCGACCGCCGCGACGGCACCCTCGCCGCCGCGATCGCCTTCAAGCAGCGCTGCGCGGTCCGCTACCCCGACCCGTGCTGGCAGGACCCGCTGACGGAGGCCTACGGCCGCTCGATCGCCGGCGCGGTGCGGGCGCTTGCGCCGGCCCCCGAGGCGCGGGCGGGACCCGACGGCGTCGGGCTCGTCGGGGTCGACTACCGCCGCTGCCGGCAGCCGAGCTGCGCCGTCGCGGCGGATGGGCGGCTGACGACGTCGAATCGCCGGATCACCGCGTTCACGTCGGTCCGCGACGAGCGTCGCCGGGGCGGCCTGGTGACGATCGACTACTGGATCTACCGGCCGACGATCGGCTGGGAGCGGGTCAGCCGGACGCTCGACGGCGCCGCCGTCGCCGGTTACGCGAGGACGCCGCTGCTCGAGTCGCAGAGCCCGGCCCTCGTCCCGCTCGAGACCCTGCTCGGCCGCGACGACGCCCGCTTCTCCGCCGGCGAGGAACCGCCGTGGCGGAACCGGATCGAGAGCCGCTGGGGGCGGTGAGGCGGGCGGCGGCTCACCAGACGGCGTCCTGGTGCTCCATCACGCCGATCCCCGCGGCCAGCTCGATCCCGTCGAGCGAGCCGGTGAAGCGGCCGAAGGGCTGCCGGTAGCTGTAGCGGACGACGAGCCTGTTCTGCTCGGCGCTGCGTTCGGCGTCGGCCTCGAAGCCGAGCCGCGCCCCGTTCGCGAAGCGCACGCCCTCGAGCCCGTCGAAGGCGACCTGTCCGGGCTCGCGCGGCTCGTCCTCGCCCTCGATCCAGATCGCTCGCTCGCTGCCGGCCTCGGGATCGTTGACTCCCGCGACCAGGTTCCATGCCACCTTCCGGCCGTCGGCGGCGGTCCCGACGCCGGCCGACCAGCTCCACTCGGTATGACGCGGGTGGTAGCCGGCTGACTCGTCCTCGATGCCACGCAGGCTCTCGCGAACCCGTCCGCGCTCGCGGAGGTCGAGGTCGAGGTCGATCGACGAGGGGCGCTTGCGCGTCCAGACGTAGCCGCCGTCGCCGTTCGGGCAGACCGACTCCGCCCAGGCGCCGCAGTCCGAGAATGCGAGCTTCGCCGATGCCTCGCCGGCGTCGATCCTCGTCCGCAGCCGCTCCCCCTCGGTGCCGAGCTGCCAGTCCTCGCCGCCGCGAGCCTCGGTCCAGACCTCGCCCCGCTGGCCGGGGAGAAGCTTCTTGGTGTGCTCGATGATCTCGCCGCTGTTGCGATCGAGGATCGCCCAGAACGTCTGCCCGAAAGGCCCGATCCGGACGCTCGCCGCGCACAGCATCACCTGCTCGCCGAACGCTCCGACGTAGCGCCAGCGCTTGCGCCAGGTGCCGCCGAAGCGAACCGGCATCTTCGCGGGCGGAATCGGCAGGCCGGGCCGATCCTCGGTCGGCCCCCGCCACGGCAGTGCCTCCAGTGCGCTCCGGTCCTTGCTCACGGAGGAACCCTAGTCCTCGCCGCCCCCGGGCGCCAGCGGTTACTCGATCGTCGCGATCGGTTCGCCGGCATTGATCGAGCCGCCGACCTCGACGGCGAGCGAGGTCACCTTGCCGGCCTTGTGAGCGGTGATCTCGTTCTCCATCTTCATCGCCTCGATGACGACGAGCAGGGTCCCCTCCTCGACCTCGTCACCCTCGGCGACCTCCACCTTGAAGATGCTCCCCTGCAGGGGGGCGACGACGTCGTTTCCGGAAGCGGCCGCCGCTCCCGCCTTCCGCTCACGCTTCGCCGGTCGCCGCGCCGACACCGCCGCGACCCCGTTCGAGCCGCCGAGCGCCGCGCCGATCACCTTGACCGGATAGAGGCGCCCGCCGACCTCGACCTTGTACTCCCGGGTCATCTGCTCGGGCTCCTCTTCACCTCCCGCCTCAGATCCCGAGGCTCCCGGACGCGAAGCGGAGGAAGCCTCGGGCAATGATCTGATCCACTCCGGGTCCTCGAGCAGGTCGCGGCAGGTCTCGCCGCGCGCCCACTGCTCGGTCGCGAGGATCGTCTCGTGGAAGGGGATCAACGTCGTCAGGCCCTCGATCCGGTACTCGCCCAGAGCGCGGAGCATCCGCCGGGTCGCGTGCTCGCGGTCGACGTCCCAGGTGATCAGCTTCGCGACCATCGGGTCGTAGAGCGGGGTCACCTCACCACCGGCCTCGAGTCCCGAGTCGACCCTGACCCCGGGGCCCGAGGGCTCGAGGTAGCGGCCGACCTTGCCGGGCGCCGGCGCGAACTTCTTGTGCGCGGCCTCGGCGTTGATCCGGCACTCGATCGCGTGACCGCGCATCTCGACGGCGTCCTGGGCGATCGAGAGCGGCTCCCCGGCGGCGATCCGGACCTGCTCGCGGACGATGTCGATTCCCGTCACCATCTCGGTCACGCAGTGCTCGACCTGGACGCGCGTGTTCATCTCGAGGAAGAAGTACTCGTCGCCGACCTGCATCCCCTCGACCGTGCCGGCGCCGCGGTAATCGACCGCCTCGGCGGCGTCGGTGGCGATCGCGCCGATCCGCGCCCGCATCTCCTCGTCGACGTGCGGGGCCGGGGCCTCCTCGATCAGCTTCTGGTGGCGGCGCTGGATCGAGCAGTCGCGCTCGCCGAGGTGGATGACGTTGCCGTGACCGTCGGCGAGGACCTGGACCTCGACGTGACGGGGGTCCTCGAGGTAGCGCTCGAGGTAGACGGTCGCGTCCCCGAAGAACTTCTCGCCCTCACGGGCCGCGCCCTCGAAGGCGGCGGCGAGGTCGTCGGCACCCATCGCCACCCGGAAGCCCTTGCCGCCGCCCCCACCGGCCGCCTTGCAGGCGATCGGGAAGCCGATCTCCTCGGCGAGCTCGGCGGCGTCGGCGACGGTCGGCGACGGCTCGGTGGCGCCGGGGACGATCGGGACGCCGGCCTTCTGCATGATCTCGCGGGCGCGCGTCTTCGAGCCCATCGCATCGATCGCGTCGGCGGGCGGGCCGATCCAGGTGATGTCGGTCTCGCCGATCGCGCGGGCGAAGGGCGCATTCTCGGCGAGGAAGCCGTACCCGGGATGGATCGCCTCGGCCCCCGACTCGGCGGCGACCGCCAAAATCTTCTCGATGTTGAGGTAGCTCTCGGCCGGGACTGCGGGGCCGAGCAGGTACGCCTCATCGGCCTCGCGAACGTGGCGGGCGTCGCGGTCGGCCTCCGAGTAGACGGCGATCGCACCGATCCCCATCTCCTTCAGGGTGCGAATCACGCGGATCGCGATCTCGCCGCGATTGGCGATCAGGACCTTCTCGAACATGCGGCCGGGGAGGATAGTTCACTCCGGCGGAATGCTCCGGGCTTCGCCCGTCCGCTTCCGCCGGTCGGCGGGTCGCGCGTTCCTCCCCTCAGTGCCCAAGCCACCGTCCAGGCAACGGTGACGGCTCCGGCGTGAGCCGAAACCCGCCGTCAGTCCCTCAGCTCGTCGCCCGGCCAGAAGCCGGTCGCGCGCTCGAAGCCGACCGCGCCGCCGCGCCGGATCAGCGCCTGCACGACCTTGAGGATCGCGCCGCCGACCGCGGCCGAGATCAGAACCTCGGTCCAGGTCGCATCGCGATCGTCGGGATCGGCGGGATCCTCGTCGGCGATCGCCCCCCAGACCTGCTCGAAGGCCTTCTTGCCGAGGATGCCGGCGAGCAGGCCGACCACGATCGCGAATGGCTTGTAGATGAACTTCATCGCTCTCCGTCCGGGGTCGATGCGGTCTCGAGGGCCGCTTCCCGCTGCTCGCTTACCCAGATCACCTGATCTCTACCAGGACCGACCCCGACGACGGTGATCGGCACGCCGACGAAGTCGGCGATGTAGTCGAGGTAGTCACGGGCCGCCGCCGGAAGGTCGTCGAGGCTGCGGGCGCCGCTGATGTCCTCGTCCCAGCCGGGAAGCTCGCTGTACTCGGGGATCGCCCGGTGCAGGACGGACTGGTGGTAGGGGAACTCCTCGAAGGTCGCGCCCTCCGGGTGGCGGTAGCGGACCGCCACCTGCAGCGAGCCGATCCCGGTCATCACGTCGAGCTTGGTGATCACCAGGCCGCTCATCCCGTTCAGCCGCGCCGCGTACCTGAGCGCGACGAGATCGAGCCAGCCGCAGCGTCGTGGCCGCCCGGTCGTCGTCCCGAACTCGCCGCCGTTCTCGCGGAGGCGATCGCCGACCTCGTCGCTGAGCTCGCTCGGGAACGGCCCGGAGCCGACCCGGGTCGTGTACGCCTTGGTGATCCCCCAGACCTCGTCGATGTCGGTCGGGCCGACCCCGGCTCCGACGCACGCCGCACCGGCGATCGGGTTGGAGGAGGTGACGAAGGGATAGGTGCCGTGGTCGAGGTCGAGGAGCGCCCCCTGGGCGCCCTCGAACAGGACCGAGCGGCCGGCGTCGAGCTGCTCCCATGAGAGCCGCGCGGTGTCGGCGATGTAGTGCTCGAGGCGGTGGCCGTAGGTGACGTACTCCTCGGTCATCGAGTGGAGGTCGAGCTCGGGGTCCTTCGCGTGGGGGCGCAGGAGCTGCCGCTTCGGCTCCATCGCCGCCATGATCTTCTTGCGCAGGATCTTCTCGTCGAGCAGGTCCTGGACGCGGATGCCGAGGCGCGCCGACTTGTCGGCGTAGCAGGGCCCGATCCCGCGCTTGGTCGTTCCGATCATGCTGCTGCCCAGCCGCGCCTCGCCGGCCGTGTCGAGGAGCACGTGGTAGGGCATGATCATGTGCGCGTTGGCCGAGATCCGCAGGTTCGAGACCGACACGCCGCGCCGCTTCAGCGCCTCGATCTCGTCGGTCAGGATCTTCGGGTCGATGACGACGCCGTTGCCGATCGCGCAGAGCGTCCCCGCGTGCAGGATCCCTGACGGGATCAGGTGCAGCTTGAACTCCTCGCCGTCGCGGACGATCGTGTGGCCAGCGTTGTTGCCGCCCTGGAAGCGGACGACGAGATCGGCCTGCTCGGCGAGCAGGTCGGTCACCTTGCCCTTGCCCTCGTCGCCCCACTGGGCGCCAACGATCACCAATCCCGGCATTGCGTCGCGATTATGAAGGTTGCGGCGGGGCGGCCGCGGGCGCCATCTCCACCCTGCGGTCCTCGCCGAACAACGGCAGCGGGTTGCCGTCGCAGATCTCCACGAGCCGCGAGACGGTGCGGGAGCCGACCTGCCCGGTCAGCTCCGGCTCCTCGAGGTTCGTCGTGAAGACGATCGAGCGCTCGTCGTTGTAGCGGCGGTCGACGATCGCGTAGAGCTGCTCCAGCACCCAATCGGTGCTGCGCTCGGCGCCGAGGTCGTCGAGGTGGAGGAGGTCGACCGAGACGAGCCGGTCGAAGAACGCCAGATAGCCGTCCTCGCCGCCCTCGGCGGCGAACGTCTGCCGGATCCGCGCCAGGAGCGCCGGCGTCGAGTAGATCGCAACGGTGCGACCGGCCTCGATCGCGGCCTTCGAGGCCAGCATCGCCAGCGTCGTCTTGCCGGTGCCGGGGCCGCCCATCAGCCAGAGGCCGCGGCCGGCGTCGAGCTGCTCGTCGATCGTCTCGCAGTAGCGGCGGACCGCGCCCACGGTCGCGCTCAGTCCCGGCTGGCGGGCCATGTCGGCGACCGGCGGGCGGTCGAAGGAGACGCCCCGGTAGCGCTTCGGCAGGGACCCGACCAAGCCGCTCGTCCGCGCCCGCTCGATCCGCCGTTGCCGGCACTCGCAGGGACGCGCCTCGTCGGCCTCGTCGATCAGCCAGCCGGAGCCGTCACAGACCCCGAGCGGGCAGGTCGCCCGCTCACCCTCGCGGCCGGGATCGGGCACGGCCACGGGGCCGTCGGTCCGCGGCAACACCGGCCCGAGCGGATCGCCAGCCGGCGCCTCCTCCGGAAGCGCCGCCCTGATCCCTCCCAGCGGCCCCCGCTTCGGCTCCGCCGCGCTCACGCAGCCTCACCGGGCTCGGCCTCGGGCGCCCCCGCATAGGCCGCCGAGCTCGCCAGGTTCACGAACTTCGGGAACTGCTCCTGGAAGGCGAGGTGCACGGTCCCGATCGGCCCGTTCCGGTGCTTGGCGATGATCAGGTCGGCCTCCCCCTGCCGCTCGCTCTCGTGGTTGTAGTACTCGTCGCGGTAGATGAACGAGACGATGTCCGCGTCCTGCTCGATCGAGTTGTGGACGACGATGTCGTCGGCGACGAAGTTGTGCAGGCCATCGACAGTGAGGTCGAACACCTCCTCGACGCCATCAGCTTCGATCTCCACGACGGGATCCCAGTACAGATCGCTCTCGGCGAGCCGTGCAAGTGGCTTCGAATCCACGACCGTGGCAACCCGGGCGGCGCGCTCACGACCAAGGTTCGATCGGTACAGCGTCGAGCCGCAATATGAGGTGCCGATCGCAGCCTGCATCGCCCGAGCGGTCATGCCCTTGGCCTCCATCGCGGGCTGGACCATGGATTCCCAGACTGCGCGGGGAATGACGTCGCGGTTCGTGTTCGCACGCTGATTGAGGTGTCGAAGGACGGCTCCAGCAGCATCACGCCTTGCTTCGCCGGCCCCGCCGACGAACTGGAGGAACCTGATCGTCTCGGAGAGGCCACTCACATCGACATGCCATTGCCCCCGCTTGCGTTCGGAGGCCCGGCGAATCCTCGCGTTGATGCCCAGCCGCAGCAGCAGCGACTGGACGTCGACGGCGAGACGGTGGCTGCTCGTTGCGTAGTAGATGCGGCGCTGTCCGGACGAGGAGACCCAGATCGATCCGTCGGTAGCCCAGAGATGACGCAGGAACTTCGCGATGTGCC
>DASSEM010000129.1:0-5752 GCA_035695265.1 Solirubrobacterales bacterium | reverse complement strand
CGAGCCCTTCTCCATCTTCTCGAAGCCGACCGCGAGCGCGCAGTCGACGAGCCCGCCCTGGACCGCCCGCCGCGCCAGGTACAGCGCCGAGGAGCCGGTCGAGCAGTTGTTGTTGACGTTGACGACCGGGATCCCGGTCAGCCCGAGCTGGTAGATCGCCCGCTGGCCGTAGGTCGAGTCGCCGTAGCAGTAGCCGGCGAACGCCTCCTCCACGTCCCCGTAGGGGATGCCGGCGTCGGCGAGCGCGTTCTCGCCGGCCTCCTTCGCCCAGTCGGGGTAGTCGCCCTCCTTGGTCCCCGGCTTGTCGAACTTGGTCATGCCGACGCCGATCACGAACGTCCTGTTGCTCATCGCCTGTCTCCTTGCGGCTCGGCCGCTGTCTGATGTTCGTTGTCTGCTCTCTGCTCGGGAATCGCCTCGTACGCCGTCCCGACGAGCTCGGGAAGCGCCGCCTTCAGGAAGGCCGCGACCTGCTCGCGGCTCCAGCGGTCGCGCTCGAGCCATTCCCGCGTCGCCGCCTCGGCCATGCCGCCGTAGGCGCGTAGGACCGCGTGGAGCTCCGGCGGCGCGTCGGCCGCCGGGCCGAGGCCGAGCACCTGGATCAGCCGGCTCGTCGCCTCCTCCCGCGCCGCGTCGAGGACCGCGGCGATCTCGGGGTCGTGCCCTAGCCCCTCGGCGCCGATCGCGGCGAGCCAGGCCTCGCGGTTACGGGCGACCATCTCCAGCCAGCGGTCGATCGACTCGTCGAGCCGCGCCTCAGGCGTCGCCCCGTCGACGTACTCGGGGACCGGCTGGGAGCGGAAGCGGACCATCTCGCGGACGACCTCGACGTAGAGGTCGCGCTTGGTCCCGAAGTAGTGGTTGATCAGGCCGCGCGCGACGCCGGCCTCGGCCGCGATCTCGGTCGTGGCGACGTCGCTGTAGCCGCGCTCGGAGAACAGCCTGCGGGCGGCCCCGAGGATGCGCCGGCGGCGCTCGTCACCGTCGGTGCGGTTGCCGGCGGCGCCGGCGGGGACAGCAGTGCGGGCGGCCATCGAAGACGCAATGCTAGCGAATCTTGGCAGCCTGCCAACCATGTCCGAGGAACAAACCGAACCCGACCTGGGTCAGTCTGACCACGCTATATGGCGTTCAGATGACCCACGTCCGGTCGTCGGTAGTGGGTCTCTCGACCGGCAGGGGCAAACGGATAGGGTCAGCCACCGGCGGCGGCTAGCGGAAGGATCAGATGAGCACGGTTCGCGAGGCCACATTCGAGCTCCTGCGCTCGCGGGGGATGACGACGATCTTCGGGAACCCGGGCTCGACCGAGCTGCCGATGCTCGCCGACTATCCCGACGACTTCCGGTACGTGCTCGGCCTCCAGGAGGCGGTCGTTGTGGGGATGGCCGACGGCTTCGCGCAGGCGTCCGGCTCGGTCGCGCACGTGAACCTTCACACGGCGCCGGGGGTCGGGAACGCGATGGGGGCGATCTTCAACGCGCAGGCCAACCACTCGCCGCTTCTGATCACCGCCGGCCAGCAGGTGCGGGCGGCGATGACGATGCAGGCGAACCTGACCAACCGCGACGCCGCGCGGATGCCGCACCCGCTCGTCAAGTGGTCGTACGAGGTGCCGCGGGCCGAGGACGTCCCGGCCGCGATCGGCCGGGCGATCCATACGGCGGCGCTGCCCCCGAAGGGTCCGGCGTTCGTCTCGATCCCGATGGACGACTGGGGAGCCGAGGCCGATCCCGACGGGGCGGCCCAGGCGACCGCCCGGATCGTCGACGGGCGCGCGACGGCGGCGCCGCCCCGCATCGCCGACCTCGCCCGCCGGCTCGCCGCGGCCCGGAACCCGGTGCTGGTGGCCGGCCCCGACATCGACGCGTCCGGCGGCTGGGAGTCCGCGGTCGCGCTCGCCGAGCGCCAGCGGCTGCCCGTCTGGGCGATCCCGGCCACCGGCGGAGGGCGGCTCGGCTTCCCGGAGGGGCACGAGAGCTTCCGGGGCGTCCTGCCGCCGGCGATCGGGCCGATCTCCGAGACGCTTGCCGGTCACGACCTGATCCTCGTCGCCGGCGCCTCCGTCTTCGCCTACTACCCCTACATCCCCGGCGATCTCCTGCCCGCAAATGCCGAGCTCGTCGTCGTCACCTCCGATCCCGAGGAGGCGGCGCGGGCGCCGATGGGGGAGGCGATCGTCGCCGACGTCGCCCTCACCCTAGAGGCGCTGCTGGCCGCGCTCGGCGACTCCGAGCCTGACCGCGAGGCGCCCGAGCCCCGCGAGCCGCCGATGTCAGCGGCCGAGATGGGGATCGAGCCGGGCACGCCGATCAGCGGGACCGAGGCGATGGCCGCGCTCGGCCGCGCCTTCCCCGACGACGGCATCGTCGTCCTCGAAGCCCCTTCGGCGACGCTCGCGCTTCGCAACCAGCTCCGCATCTCCCGCCCCGGCAGCTACTACTTCGGCGCCGGCGGCGGCCTCGGATACGGGCTCTCGGCGGCGGTCGGCGTGGCGATGGCCGAGCCCGACCGGCCGGTCGTCTGCGTCGTCGGCGAGGGCTCGGCGCAATACGCCATCACCGCCTTCTGGAGCGCCGTCGCCTACGAGGTGCCGGTCACCTTCCTCGTCCTCCGCAACTCCGAGTACGCGATCCTCAAGTGGTTCGCACTCGCCGAGGGGGTCGAGCGCGCCCCGGGGCTCGACCTGCCGGCCCTCGACGTCGCCGCCGTCGCCGCCGGATACGGGGTGCCGGCGCAGCGGGTCGAGGACGGCGAGGAGCTGGAGGCCGCCCTCGCCGAGCGGATCGGGTCGGGGGGACCGAGCCTGGTCGAGGTCGGCGTGGCGCCGGGGATGTGGCTGGCCTGAGCTTGGGTCCGGGATCGCCGCCGTGACGCCGCTGCTCGAGCCGAGGACCGTCCGGATCGCGCCGGAGCCACCGGCGCCGGCGCCCGTCGATCGCGCCCCCGCCGAGCTCGCCGGCGGCACCGAGGCGGGGCTCGCCGCCGAGCTCCGGGCGATCATCGGCACCTCCGGGCTCCTGCCCAGGGCCAGCGATCTGATCCGCTACGCATCCGACGCGAGCCCGTACCGGCGGATCCCGGCCGCCGTCGTGCAGCCGCGCACGATCAGCGAGGTCACGGGGCTGATGGGTTGGGCCGCCCGTCGCGGCCGGCCGCTCGTCTTCCGCTCCGGCGGGACCAGCCTGAACGGGCAATCGCAGACCGACGGCGTCCTCGTTGAAGTTCGCCGCCACTGGGGCGGGATCGAGGTGCTCGACGGCGGCGCTCGCGTCCGGGTCGGCCCGGGCACGGTGCTCGGGCACGTCAACGCCGTGCTCGCGCCCTACAGCCGGCGGCTCGGCCCCGACCCGGCCTCGACCGACATCGCCACCGTCGGGGGCGTGATCGCGAACAACTCCGGCGGAATGCGCTGCGGGGTCGGCGCCGACACCTACCGGACCCTGCGCTCGCTCACGTTCGCGCTGCCCTCGGGGACCGTGATCGACACGGCCGAGCGCGGAGCGGCGGAACGGTTCGCGGCGACCGAGCCCGAGCTCGCCGCCGGCCTCGAGGAGATCCGCGACGAGATCCGCGCCGACGCCGACCTCCGGTCCCGGATCGCCCGCAAGTTCGAGATCAAGAACACGATGGGCTACCGGCTCTGCGCCTTCCTCGATGCCGACGAGCCGCTCGAGATCTTCCGCCGCCTCCTCGTCGGCTCGGAGGGGACGCTCGCGTTCATCGCCGAGGGGGTCTACGAGACGGTGCCGCTGCCGGCCCGAACGACGCTGAGCTGGATCCACTTCGACTCGATCGCCGCGGCCGTCGCCCCGGTTCCCGACCTCGTCGCCGCCGGCGCCTCGGCGGTCGAGCTGATGGTCGCCCCGGCGCTGATGGTCGCCGCCAACTCGATCCCGGGAACGCCGGAGCACTGGAAGGAGCTGCCGCTCGAGTCCGCGGCGCTCCTGGTCGAGCTCGGTGCCGAGGAAGAGGCGGAGCTCGATCGCGGCGAGGCGGCCGTGGGCGCGATCCTCGGCGGGCTCGAGCAGGCGCCCTTCCGCGGCCCCGAGTTCACGCGCGACGTGGCGACGATCGAGCTCTACTGGCGGGTCCGGGAGGGCCTGCACGGGCTCATCGGACGGCTCCGCCCCCCGGGCACGGCGCTGATCGTCGAGGACGTTTGCGTGCCGCCGGCACGGATCGCCGAGGCCGCCGAGGAGCTCCGGGCGCTGCTCGGCGAGCACGGATTCCTGCCCGGGGTCGCCGGCCATGCGTCGGCCGGAAACCTCCACTTCATGCTCACCCCCGACTTCGCCAAGGCGGAGGACCGGGGGCGCTACGAGGCGTTCATGGCGGCGCTGGTGGAGCTGGTGGTCGACCGCTACGACGGATCGCTCAAGGCCGAGCACGGCACCGGCACGAACATGGCGCCGTTCGTCGAGCGCGAGTGGGGGCCCAAGGCGACGGCGATGATGTGGCGGATCAAGGAGCTCACCGACCCGGCCGGGGTGCTCGGCCCCGGGATCGTCCTCAACCGCGATCCCGGGTGCCACCTCGAGCACCTGAAGACGACGCCGCCGATCGAGGAGGTCGCGACGAGCTGCGTCGAGTGCGGCTTCTGCGAGCCGGTCTGTCCGAGCCGCGATCTGACGACGACCCCGAGGCAGCGGATCGTCCTGCGCCGCGAGATGGCACGCCAGCCGGCCGGCTCGGCGCTGCTTCAGGCGCTGATCGACGAGTACGAGTACGACGGCCTTCAGACCTGCGCCGCCGACGGCACCTGCGCGACCGCCTGCCCGCTCGGGATCGACACCGGCGTCCTCGTCAAGGGGCTGCGGGAGCGCGAGCACGGGCCTGGCGAGGAGCGCGCCGCCCTGCGGGTGGCGCAGCGCTGGGATCGGGTCGAGGCCGGCGCCCGCTCCGGCCTCGCCGCCGGCGCCGCCGTCTCGCGGGCGCTCGGCGACGGGGCGATGAGCGGGATCACCGCCGCGGCCCGGCGCGCGGTCAGCGCCGAGCTCCTTCCCACCTGGGAGTCGCCGATGCCCCCGCCCGCCCCGCCGGGGCTGCCACCGACCGTTCGCGAGGGCGCCGCCGCCGTCTACCTGCCCGCCTGCATCAATCGGATCTTCGGCCGCGACCCGGCCGGCGGCGACGGGGACCCCGCCTCGCTGCCGGAGGCGCTGGTCGCGGTTTCGCTCCGCGCCGGCCGGCCGCTCTGGATCCCGGCCGGGGTCGCCGGAAGCTGCTGCGGGACGCCGTGGGCCTCGAAGGGATACCGGCGCGGCGCCGAGTGGATGGCCGCGAGGACCGTCGCCGAGCTCTGGCGCTGGAGCGACGAGGGCCGGCTGCCGGTCGTCGTCGACGCGAGCTCCTGCACGCTCGGCCTGCTCGAATCCGGGTCGCTCCTCGACGAGGCCGGCGGTGAGCGCCTCGAGGCGCTCACGATCATCGACTCGATCGCCTGGGCCCGCGACCTGCTCGCCGAGCTCGAGATCGGCGAGCGGGTCGGAACCGCGGTCGTCCATCCGACCTGCGCGGGTCTCCATCTCGGCCTCAACGACGAGCTCGCCGAGCTCGCCGCGGCGCTGGCCGACGAGGTCGTGGTGCCGCGCTCGGCCGCCTGCTGTGGCTTCGCCGGCGACCGCGGCTTCCTGCACCCCGAGCTGACCGCGGCCGCGACCGCCCCCGAGGCCGCCGAGGTCGAGGCGGCGGGCGGCGACGCCCACCTCTGCTCGAACCGGACCTGCGAGATCGGCATGGCGCGGGCGAC
>DASSEM010000128.1:0-15644 GCA_035695265.1 Solirubrobacterales bacterium | reverse complement strand
GCGAGGTCGAGGACCGGCGCGAGGTCGACGTTGACGCCGTGGCGGAGCAGCGAGCGCGCGGTCGCGGCCCCCTGCCGGCGCGCGAACGCGGCACCCCGCCGCGCCATCGCCGCCGCCGAGGCGGCGGGCGGACCCGGCACGCGCTTCACCAACCCGCCCTCCTGGTCGGTCATCACGGCGAGCGGCGCCTCGACCGGCCCCCGCGCCGCCGCCTCCTGCAGCCCGCTCGTCATCCGCGCGGTCGCGCGGCGGCCGCCGGCGACGTTCTCCTCGAAGAGGATCACCCCCGCGAGCTCGCCCGCGGCGAGCATCCGCAACAGCCCGCGCGGAGGATCGGAACCGTCGAAGCCGGCGACCAGGCGCTGGCCGACGAGCTCGGGGAGGCTCAGCGCCGGGGCCGCAGCTGCGGGCTCGGTCGCGGCACTCGTGCCGGAGGCCCCGTCGCCGCCGTCGTCGCCGCCGACGATCAGGCCGAGCGCGAACGCGACCACCGCGCCCGCGCCGGTCGCCGCCGCGAGCAGCCGGCCGCGGCGCCGTGCCCGCGCCGCCACCTCAGCCGTGGGCCGCGTCGAGGCCCGGGTCTCGCGTCGCCCGGCCGCCGGCGCCGGCCACGTGCTCGGGCTTCCCGCTCCAGCACGGCTTCGCGAACAGCATCTGCACGTCGCGGATCCGGGTCTCGGCGAAGCCGGCCTCGCTGGCCGCCAGATAGAAGCGCCAGGTCCGCCGGAAGCGCTCGTCGTAGCCGAGCTCCTCGAGCCGCTCGCTTGCCGCCTCGAAGCGCTCGCGCCAGGCGCGGAGCGTGAGCACGTAGCTCGGCGAGATGTCCTCGAGCGCGACCGTCCGCAGGTCGGTCTCGCGCGCGATCGAGCGCTGGATCGACGCCACCGACGGTAGACAGCCGCCGGGGAAGATCACCTGGTTGGTGAAGGTCCGGGTGCGCTTCTCGAGCTCGTAGGCGCCGTCCGTCATCACGATCGCCTGCAGGAAGAAGAGCCCGGCCGGTCCGATCAGGCGCGAGCAGTCGCGGAAGTAGGCGTCGAACCACTCCCAGCCGACCGCCTCGATCATCTCCAGCGAGACGAGCTTGTCGAAGCTGCCCGTGAGGTCGCGGTAGTCGGCGCCGATCACCGCGATCCGGTCCTCGAGCCCGGCGGCGGCGACGCGAGCCTCGGCGTACTCGCGCTGCTCGCGCGAGATCGTCGTCGTGGTCACCCGGCAGCCGCGGGTCGAGGCGGCGTGGACGGCCATGCCGCCCCAGCCGGTGCCGATCTCGAGCAGGTGGTCGGATGGCCTCAGCTCGAGCGCCTCGCAGACCCGCTCGAGCCGGTCGTGCTGGGCGCGCTCGAGGGTCTCCTCACCGGTCTCGAAGTAGGCGCTCGAGTACATCATCGCCTCGCGATCGAGGAACAGCTCGAACATCTCGTTGCCGAGGTCGTAGTGGGCGGCGACGTTGGACCGGGCGCCCCGGCGCGTGTTCAGCATCGGCAGCGTCGCAAGGCGCTGAAGCGGCACCAGAAGCGGCGCGAGCCGGCGCCGGAGCGGGTCGGCGCGGCCGATGTCGCGGGCTGCGATCCGCAGCAGCGCCACCAGATCGTCGGTCTCCCAAAGGCCCTCGGCGTAGGTCTGGCCGAGCGCGACGCTCCTCGAGCGCGCGATCCGCCGGTAGATGCCCGGGTCGCGAACCTCGACGCGAGCCTGCAGCGGCCCCGAGTCGGGCCCGAACCGGTGTTCAACGCCGCTCGGGAAGCGCTCGACGAGCTCGACCGAGCCCGCCTCGATCCGGCGCAGGACCGCGTACACGACGCGCCGCCACGGATCCGCTCCGGCTCGCATCAATCCTCTCGGGGGCTGGCCGTCATGGGCGGTGGCCCAAGGGTATCCGGCTATCCTCGACCCGGTGCAGCCCGAGCCCGACTTCGTCGCCGGACGGGAGCTCCCCGGCCGCGCCTGGAGGCTCGCCGCCGAAACCTACGCCGGCCCCGAGGTGGCCGCCGGCGCCGGGACCGACCATCCGATCGCCGTCGCCGAGCTGATCGACACGGCGGGGTTCACCGACGAGGTCGTGGCGGCCGCGCTCCTGCACGACCTCGTGGAGGACACTCCCGCGACCACCGACGAGGTCACGGCCGGCTTCGGCGCCGAGATCGGCGGCTGGGTGGGAGCGCTCACCGAGGACACCGCGATCGAGGACTACCACGAGCGCAAGTGGGAGCATCGGCGGCGCGTCCTCGCCGCGGGCTCGGTGCCGGCCTCGATCTACCTCGCCGACAAGCTGGCGCGAACGCGGGCGATGCGTGCCGCCGGCGAGCGCACCGATCCCGATCGGCTCGAGCACTACTGGGACACGCTGGAGCTCTACACGTCCAGGCGGCCGGAGCTGCCGTTCCTCTTCGAGCTCGCGGAGGAGCTGCCCAAGCTCGAGCCAGCCGAGCCCGGCGATCAGCCCGACGACTAGCGCAGCTCCTTGCGGAGCTGCCGTTCGACGGCCTCGGTCATCACCACGCCGAAGCTCGCCATCACCGCCTGCGAGGCGAGCGGGCGCAGCCGCTCGACCGCAGCGCCCGCCGCTGCCAGATCGTCGCTGCCGCCGTCGCTGCGGAGCGGCTCGAGCACGTCCTGGACGAACAGGCGCACGAACTCCTTCGCGATCGCCGTCGTGTGGCGGTTGATCGCCTCGCCGACGGCGAGCGCGTGCTCGAGGGGGATCCCGTTCGCGACCAGGTCGCGCCCGGCCCGCAACAGCGTCGGCGACGGTACCTCCCAGACGCCCTCTCCGATCGGCCTCAGAAGGCCGATCCGCTCGGCCTTCGCGACGAGCCTGCGATCCGGCGGGTCGCCGAAGATCCCGGCGATCCCGGCCTCGTCGATCACCGCCGGCTCCTCGCTGCCGAACGGCTCGAGCAGCGCCCGTTGCAGCTCGAGCGCGCCGCGGCTGCCGCTGCGGGCGCCCATCTCGAGCAGGCGCTCGATCGACTTCAGGTTGAACCCCTCCGCCTGCATGTCCCGGATCAGGCGGATCCGGGCGAGGTGCTCGCTCCCGTAGTAGCCGGTCCGGGCACGCACGGTCGGGGCGGGCAGGAGCCCCCGAGACTGGTGGGCGCGGATGTTGCGGGCCGTCATCCCGCTCGCTCGCGCGAGCTCGTCGATCGTCATCTCCTCGCCACCGTTGAGATCGGTTCCATCGGTGCTGTTGGTCCGGTCTTGCGCCATGCCGAGACCCTAGCGTCACTGCGACATCGGCTGGTGTTACATGGCCACCGGTTGCACGACGTGGAATACGGTCGGGTCGTGGAGCGGCTGATCGTCGACGGCATGAACGTTCTCGGCTCGCGGCCCGACGGCTGGTGGCGGGACCGGCCGGCCGCGATGGCGGCGCTGATGGCCCGCCTCGATGCGCTCGCCGCCGCCGAGGGGGCGGAGGTCACGGTGATCTTCGACGGGCGCGCGCACCGTCGGGTCGAAGCGGCCGCCAAGAGCGCGACGGTCGACTTCGCGCCGGGCGGCCCCGATGCCGCCGATCGTGAGATCGTCGCGCGGCTCCGCGCCGATCGCGATCCCGGATCGATCGTCGTCGTGACGAGCGACCGGCGGCTGGGGAGCGCGGTCAAGGCAGCGGGCGCCGCGAGCATCTCATCCGGCGGGCTCCTCCGCCGCCTCGAGGCGTTCGAGCGCGACTAGGCCATCTAGGATCACGCGATGGGAAGGCTGGCGCTGATCGGCGGGCACTCGATCCTCGGCGGCGAGCCGGCGGCCGGGTCCGAGCCGGTCGAGGTCGAGACCACGCGTGGACCCGTCCGCGTCCGCCGGCGCGGCGGGCGGGTGCTCATGCAGCGGCACGGCTACGACCGCTACACGACCGCCGCCCGGATCGACCACCGGCGGAACCTCGAGGCGCTCGCCGAGCTCGGCTGCGACCGGATCCTTGCGATCGGCTCGGTCGGGGGTCTGCGCTCCGAGCTGGAGGTCGGGACCTTCATCTGCCCCGACGACTTCATCGCCCTCCAGCTCGGGCTCTCGCTCGACGATGGCCATGGCGGGGAGCGCGTGCCCGGCTTCCACATGGACTGGCGGGCGGCCGTGCTGGCGGCATGGGCCGCACACGCCGAGCCGGAGCTCCGCGACGGCGGCGTCTACTGGCAGGCGATCGGCCCCCGCTTCGAGACCCGGGCCGAGATCCGGCTGATCGCCGCACATGCCGACGTGATCGGGATGACGATCGCCTCCGAGTGCGTCCTCGCCGGCGAGATGGGGATCCCCTACGCGGCGGTCTGCGTAATCGACAACCTCGCCAACGGCGTCGCCGCGGAGCCGCTCTCGGTGGCCGAGTTCGAGGCCGGCAAGGCGCGCAACCGGACTCGGGTCGAGGCGGCGATCGAAGCCGTCGGCGCCGAGCTGGAGGACGGCTGATGGCACTAGCGATCGAGGGCGCGACGCTCGGCGGGGAGGTGGTCGGCCTGCGGATCGAGGGCGAGCGGATTGCCGCGATCGGCCCCGGCGTCGCCGCCGAGCAGGGCGACGAGCGCCTCGACGGCAGCGGCGCCGCGATCGTGCCCGGGCTCGTCAACGGCCATACCCACGCCGCGATGACCCTGTTCCGCGGCCACGTCGACGACGTGCCGCTGATGGAGTGGCTGGAGCGCCACATCTGGCCGGTCGAGGCGCGGCTCGACGACGAGGACGTCTATTGGGGGACGCGGCTCGCCTGCGTCGAGATGATCCGCACTGGAACCGTCCGCTTCTGGGACATGTACTGGCGGCCTGGCGCCGTCGCGCGGGCGGTCGGCGACGCCGGCCTCCGCGCCACGATCGGCCCGCCGCTGATCGACGGCGGCGACGGGAGCCGGCTCGACGACGTGCGCAGTGCCGCCGCCGAGGGCCTCGAGGCGATCGCCGCCGCGGGCGCCGAGCTGGCATCGCCATCGCTCGCGCCGCACGCGATCTACACGGTCTCGCCGCGGTCGCTGGAGTGGATCGGAACGGAGTCGGAGCGGCTCGGCATCCCCGTTCAGATCCACGTCTCCGAGACCGAGCAGGAGGTCGCCGACTGCCGCAGCGCCCACGGGGTCAGGCCGGTCGAGCTGCTCGACCGGGTGGGGCTGCTCGGGCCGCGGACGCTGCTCGCCCACGGCGTCTGGCTCGACGATCGCGAGCGCGAGCTGATCGCCTCCGCAGCGGCCACCGTCGTCACCAACCCGGTCGCCAACATGAAGCTCGCGGTCGGGGGCATCTTCGATCTCGGCGCGGCGCAGTATCACGGGATCGCGGTCGGGCTCGGGACCGACGGGGCCGGATCGAACAACTCGCTCGACCTGCTCGACGACGCCAAGCACCTGGCGCTCGGCCAGAAGCACCGGGCCGCCGACGCCGCCGCGAGCCCGGCGGCGGAGGCGCTCGCGATCGCCACCGGCGCCCGGGCGCCGTTGCTCGGGGCGACGCCGCTCGAACCCGGTCATCCCGCCGACCTGCTGCTGGTCCGCACCGACGGCCACGAGCTCGGGATCGGATCGCTCGACGCCGGCCTCGTCTACGCGGCCACGGGCTCGGTGGTGAAGGCGACGATCGTCGCCGGGCGGGTGCTGATGCGGGACGGCGTCGTCGCCGGCGAGGCCGAGGTCGTCGAGCGGGCCCGCGAGCGCTGCCGTAGGCTCGGCCTGGCGGCGTAGCGATGAGCGCACCCGAGGAGGTGCGGGCCGCCGGCGGGGTGGTCGTCCGGAACGGCGCCGATGGGCTCGAGGTCGCGGTCGTGCACCGTCCGCGCCACGACGACTGGTCGCTGCCGAAGGGCAAGCTCGACCCCGGCGAGGGCTTTGCGGCGGCGGCCCTGCGCGAGGTCGAGGAGGAGACGGGCCTCCGCTGCGAGCTCGGCCCCGAGCTGATGCCGGCCCGCTACCGCGATGCCCGCGATCGCCCGAAGCTCGTCCGCTACTGGCTGATGCGCCCGGTCGGCGGCGAGTTCACCGCCAACGACGAGGTCGACGCGCTCGAATGGCTGTCGCTCGACGCCGCCGCGGGACGGCTCGACTACGACCACGACCGCCGCCTGCTCGCCGAGGCGGCGTCCGCCGCCGGCTGATCGCGGCCGCTGGGGCTCAGTCGATCGGGATGCGCTCGACCCGCTCGGCCGCAGCCCCCTTGGGGCGGCTCTCGAGCCGCTCGAGGTAGTGATCGACGAGCGCCCGCAGCGTGAGCAGCGCCTCGCGGCCGACGTCGTCGAGCTGCCCGCGCAGCTCGGGGCCGCCGGCGCCGCGAAGGATCTCGGCACCGCGGCAGATCGGGCAGAGCTCCAGGCAGCGTGGATCGGCGTGGTGGGGTGCGGTCCAGTCGCCGGCCGCGGCCCAGTCAGGCCCGCTGCCGGTCGGCCCCTCCCCGGGCGCCTCGCCGAACGGGCTCGTCGTCCCCGGCGGCGGCGGGGGCCGGTTGCTGTGCTCGTGGGGGGCGGTCATCGTCGAAGCTCACCTCCAGGGTCCCGGCTTCGAGCCGGGCGCCGGCGGGCCGGAGCCGGGCCAGCGCGGTCGGCAGGATGATAGTCCGCTTCTCGCGGCCGGCCCGGACGATCAGCTCCTGGCCGACCTTGCTCAGGTCGAGCTCGGAGCGATCGGCGAACGGGACCGGGATCGCCAGCACGGTGCGGCCGCCGTCGGTCGTGATCCGCTGCGCCAGCTCCGAGTGCATCACGCGCTCGGGGCGCTCGCCGGCGAAGAGCTCGTCGGCGAGGCGGTCCAGCATCCGCGGTCCGACGACCTCCTCGGGGAAGTAGCGGGCGACGAGGAGCGGCACCGGGTCGAAGCCGGAGCGGACCTCCTCGAGGTTCTCGCGCTGGCGCTCGCGCCAGGCGCCGAAGTAGGAATCCGAGAGCTCCTCCGGGAAGACCCGGTTGACGATCACCGCGTCGGTCAGATAGCCGTACAGGTTCAGGTAGGTGAACGTCCGCTGCGCCTCGCGGATCACCATCCGGTCCGGGTTCATGACGAGCCGGATCGAGGTGCGCTCGCGGTCGCGGAGGATCCCGTTCATCGCGATCAGGTTGCCGACCAGCGCCTGGACGTCGGCGAACACGTCGTCGCCCGGCAGCGGCACGTCGAAGAAGGTCTTCGCGAACGGCCGTGCCGCGGTGACGAGCCGGCGCTCCCAGGGAAGGATCTTGTCGAGCCACCAGCGCGCGACGTCGGGAAACGAGAGCAGCCGCAGCGTCTCCCCGGTGGGCGCGCAGTCGACAACGATCACGTCGTAGTCGCCGCCCTCGTGATGGGAGCGGATCTGGAGCAGCCCGAAGAGCTCGTCCATGCCGGGCGGGACCGTCAGTTCCTCGGCCGCGACGCCGAGCACGCCCCGGTCGGCGAGCGCCTTCCCGAGCCAGTCGCGGACGGCCGTCCAGTTCGCCTCCATCTCCGCCTGCGCCTCGATCTGCTGCGCCCAGAGCCGGTCGGCGACCGGGCGGGGCTCCGGCCCCAGCTTCCGCTCGAGCGCATCGCCGAGGCTGTGTGCGGGGTCGGTCGAGAGGACGATCGTGCGCAGGCCGGCGGCGGCACATCGGCGCGCCGTCGCCGCGGCGACGCTCGTCTTCCCGACGCCTCCCTTGCCCGTGTAGAGGATGGTCCGGGGCAGGAGAGGTTCGCTCTCGGCGGCGGCCGGCACCGATCCAGGGTACCCTGCCCGCGCCCGATCGAGCGGGATGGGCGGAGCGGAACCCTGCGAGCGAAAGCGACAATCGCGCTGCTGGCGGCCGTCGCGATGACGGCGCTGGTCGCGCTGCCCGGATGCGGCGGCGGCGAGGACGCGAGCGCCGATCCCCAGGACGTCCTCGACCGGGCCCTGAGCGGCGGCGAGGGGATCGACAGCGGCGTCCTCGACGTCGAGCTCTCGATCAGCTCCGTGACCGGGGACCAGGGCGAGCTCGACGCGGAGCTCCAGGGGCCGTTTCAGTCGAACGGCAGCGGCGAGCTGCCCTCGGTCGAGTTCGACGTCAGCGGCGCGATCGCCTCCGGCGGCATCGACTTCGACTTCGACGGCGCTCTCACCGTGACCACTGAAGGCCTCTGGGTCGGGCTCGAGGGCACCGACTACCAGCTCGACGATGCGACCTTCGGGACGCTTCGGTCCGCCTACGAGCAGTCGGCCGCCCAGCGGCAGGACGAGCCGCAGGGATCGCTGGAGGAGTTCGGCGTCGATCCGCGCGATTGGGTCACGGGCCTGACCAACGAGGGCACCGAGGACCTCGACGGGACCGAGGTCGTCCACATCTCCGGCTCCGCCGACGTGCCGAAGCTGGTCGCCGACCTCAACGACGTCGCTCAGCGGACCGGTCAGGCAACTGCGCTCAGCGCCGCCGATCTGAACGCCCTCGAGAGCAGCGTCACCGCGGCGACAATCGACGTCTATGCGGCCACCGAGGACGACTCGCTGCGCGGGATCGACGTCGGGCTGACGCTGGCCGATCCGCGCGGCGGCTCCGGTGAGCTCGACGTCGAGCTCTCGTTCGCGATCACCGACGCCGGTGCCGAGCAGGACATCAGCGCCCCGGAGGACGCCCGTCCGCTCGCCGAGCTGCTGCTCCAGCTCCCGATCAGCGCACCGAAGGCCGACTCGTCCCCGCCGTCGTCCATGCCGCCGCCGTCCGCGTCGAAGGCCGCGGAGGACTATTACGACTGCGTCGCGCGGGCGAACGGCTCGAAGGCGGTCGAGGAATGCGCGAGCCTGCTCGGCGGATGAGCGGACCCGGCCGGCTCGCGCGGGGCCGTCCGTCCCCCGTCTACGCTGTGCCGCCCATCGCCACCTCCTCGACCTGATTCCTAGCCCATGGGCGCCGTCATCCTCCTGCTGATCAGCTTCGCGATCATCCTCGCGGGCGCGCTCGTCTTCACGAACGCGATCGAGTGGCTCGGTCACCGGCTCGACCTCGGCGAGGGGGCGACGGGCAGCGTCCTGGCGGCGGTCGGCACCGCGATGCCGGAGACGCTGATCCCGATCGTCGCGATCATCGGCGGCTCCGAGGGGTCCGAGGACGTCGCCGTCGGCGCGATCATCGGCGCGCCGTTCCTGCTCGCGACGCTGGCGATGGCGCTCGTCGGCCTCTCCGCGTTCATCTTCCAGCGGCGCCGCTCACAGGGCCTGGCGCTCGAGGCAGACATCGAGACGCTCGACCGTGACCTGCTCTTCTTCCTGATCTTCTTCGGGATCGGCCTGATCGCCGGCGCGCTGCTGCCCGAGGCGGTCCACCTGCCGATCGCGGTCGTCTGCGTCGCCGCCTACGTGATCTACGTGCGGGCGACGCTGCGGGCGGGCGGCGCGGTCCAGGAGGTCGAGACGATCAACCGCCTCTACATGGACCGCGGTAACGACGACGAGCCACCCACGAAGCTGATCCTCCTGCAGCTCGCGATCGGGCTCGCGGCGATCGTCGGCGGCGCTCACCTGTTCGTCGAGGAGCTGATCCACGTCGCCGAGGACATCGGCCTCGACGCCCTTGTTCTGTCGCTGATCCTCGCGCCGCTCGCCACCGAGCTGCCGGAGAAGATCAACAGCTTCTTCTGGATCCGCGAGGGCAAGGACAGCCTCGCGCTCGGCAACATCACCGGAGCGATGGTCTTCCAGTCGACGATCCCCGTTGCGTTCGGCCTTGCGTTCACCGACTGGGACCTCGATCGCTTCGCGGTGGTCTCCGCCTGCCTCGGGCTCGCCGGCGGCGCCCTCGCCTACGTGACCCTCCGCAGCCGCGGCCGCTTCGAGCTGATCCCGGTCGTGCTCTGGGCCTGCCTGTTCGGAGGCTTTCTCGCCTACGTCCTGGCGGCCGGCTAGGCGCCGAGCTCGGCGAGGGCTGGGCTTCGCTCAGCCGGCGATGTCCGCGGCCGCCTCCTGGAACTGGCCCATGCCCCGGGCCAGCGACTCGCCGGTCACGGCCTGGACGGCGCCGAGCCGGTCGACGATCAGCGACACCCTCGCCAGCAGCGACTCGAACTCCGGGCTGCGGACCACCTCGTCGAGGTTCTCCCGCTCGCCGCGGATCAGGATGAAGCCCTGGAGGTCACCGCCGTGGGGGGCCAAGAACCAGGGTTCGAAGCTCTCGATCTTTCCGTCCTGCTGGAGCTTCGAGTAGTACTCGATCGACTCGTTGAAGACCTCGACGGCCTTGGTCTCGCGACCTCGCACGACCTCGCCCCATCCCAGGAACAGCGCATCATCAGCCATGTGTTTCTCCCTTCCCCTTGCTCTCGATCGAGAGTACACCCGCCGGTCGGAAGCGTCCACCGCATCCGCGGCGCGAAGCCTGGGCCGCCCTCACGAGGGCGGCCTGCCCCTCGCTCAGTCCTCGTCGTCGAGGTCGGGGTCGGGCTCCAGCTCGGGGTTCTCGTCGTCGTCGAGGGCGTCGTCGACGGCGATGCTCGAGGCCTGCTCGGCGGCGCCGGGGTGGCGCCGGCTCTGGTACTCCTCGAGCGCCTCCTCCAGTAGCGTCTCGTCGACCGGGACCTCGTCGGAGATGCGGACCCACTCGGTGCCCTCGGTCGCGTCCTCCTCGAAGACCTCCTGGTCGACCGCCGCGGAGTCCTCGACGACGATCACGACCTCGGTCTGAGGGTTGACGTAGGTGCCGGGCTGGACGGCGAGCTGCTCGAGCTCGTAGATGTCACCGATGTCGGCCATCCGCGTTGCGCTTTATACCTACTGACCGAGGTTCTCGAGGTCGCGGAGCTGGCGCGCGACCTCAGCATCGACATCGAGCGGGTCCTTGCCCTGGCGGGCACGCCGGGCGTTGCGGGCGACCACCAGCTCGCGGATCTCGGCCACCAGTGCCGGGTCCGCTCCGACGACGACGGCGGGCGGGGCGGTGAGGCGCTCGAGCTCGGCGTCGATGTCGATCGGGTCCTCACCGCGCTCGCGCTGGCGGAAGGCCTTCGCCTCGAGCATCTGCCTGATCTCGGCCTCGTGCGCGGCCTGCGCCATCGCCGGCCCGAGCTCGCCGCCGCCGGCCCGCTGCTCGTGGTCCATCGCGAACGTACCGCGGCCGATCTGCCGGTACACGGCGCCGGCGCCGGCGAACGCGATCGCCGCGATCGGGGCGACGACGAGGACCACGATGATGATCACCTCGCCGTTGCTGACCGCGGTGAGAGCGGACGCCGCCACCCGCTCAGGGTAGCGCTGGATCCCGCGGTCCCGGAGTGCCTCAGGCGCGGGCGCGGCGGAGCCGCCGCCGCAGGGCGCCGCCCTGGCGGTCCTTGAGGATCCGCTGCGCCGCGTTGTGCCCCGATGCGGCCATGACGCCGCCGCCCGGATGGGTGCCGGCCCCGCACAGGTACAGGCCGTGCAGCGGGGTCGCGTACTGGGCGAGCGTCGGGGTGGGGCGCATGAACGCCATCTGCGCGATGTCCTGCTCGCCCTGGAAGATCGAGCCGTCGACGAGGCCGAAGATGTCCTCGAGGTCGGGCGGCGCGAGCACCTCGCGCTCGACGATCGCTCCCGGTAGGTTCGGCGCGAACCTGCCGATGCTGGCGATGCACTCGTCGGCGTAGCGCTCGCGGGAACCCTCCGGCCACTGCTCGTGCTCGGTCGGCCCGTACTGGGTGAACATCGTCGCGATCCAGCGATCGTCGTCGGTCAGCGACGGGTCGATCGAGGAGGGCACCTCGAGCTCGACGTAGGGATGCTCGGAGGGGACGCCGCGGACCGCGTCCTGCCACGCACGCTCGAGGTAGTCCAGCGACGGGCACCAGTTGACCCCGGCGGTGAGCAGGTGCCGGGAGTCCTCCTCGCTGAGCCCCTCGTACACGGGCGGCTCGGAGAGCACCATGTTGACCTTGACCGAGGCGCCGCGCGTCCGGTAGGCGGCCATGTCCTCACGGACCTCGTCGGGGAAGTTGTCGGCGCCGGCGAGGTCCATCACGGTCGTCTTCGGATGTGCCCCCGAGGCGACGATCGGCGCCCGGTGGACCGAGCCGTCAGCGAGCGTCACCCCGGTCACGCGGCCGCCGTCGGAGTCGATGCTGACGACCTCCGAGTCGGTCCGGATCTCGGCACCGGCAGCCCGGGCGCTGGCGGCGATCGCCTCGCTGATCGCGCCCATGCCGCCGATCACCTGCCCCCACGAGCCGACCTGGCCGTCGAGCTCGCCGAGCGCGTGGTGAAGGAGGTTGTAGGCGGTGCCCGGTGAGTAGGGCCCGGCCCAGACGCCGACGACGCCGGTCGAGGCGATCGAGCCCTTCAGGTAGTCGTTCTCGAACATCCCGTCGAGCCAGTCACCGACCGACATCGTGAAGATGCGGATGAGCTGCTGGACGTCGCGCTGCGACATGCCGGCGATCCGTCCCGCCTCCTTGAGGATTCCGGCGATGTCGGCCGGCGCCCGCGACCCGGGCGCGGGCGGGGTCCGGATCATCATCGGCCGGACGAAGTCGGCGGCCATGAACAGAAGCTCCTCGAACTTCCCGTAGGCCTCCGCGTCCTTGGTGCTGAACTTCGCGATCGACTCCTGCGTCTTGACGAGGTCGTCGTGGAAGACGATCGGCCCGTCCGGGGTCATCGCCGCGTAGGCGGGATCGAGCGGGTGAGCCTCGTAGCCGTAGCGCTTCAGCTCGAGGTCGGCGACGACCTTCGGCTGCAGCATCGAGACCACGTAGGAGCACCGCGAGACCCGTGCGCCCGGCCAGACCTCCTCGGTCACGCAGGCGCCGCCGAGGATGTGGCGCCGCTCGAGGATCAGGGTCCGCAGGCCGGCCCGGGCGAGATAGGCGCCGGTGGTGAGGCCGTTGTGGCCGCCGCCGACGACGATCGCGTCCCACGAGCTTCCCCCGGTTCTCGCGACGGGCCCTCCGCCGTTGGTCGAAATGGACGCGGACGTGGCGGTGCTCCCTGTGGTCTCCATCCGCGGCAAGCTAACAGATAGTTTGATTGACTACAAGGTCAACAAGCGTCGACGCCCCGCCGACAACTAGACTTCGCACCCGATGACGGACCTACAGACACGCGCCAAGCAGCACCTGATGCTGCATTTCTCCGACATGACCCTCGACGCCGAGGACATCCCGGTCCTCGTCCGCGGCGACGGCTGCCACATCTTCGACGACCTCGGCAACCGCTACATCGATGGCCTGTCGGGCCTCTACTGCACCAACCTCGGCCACTCCCACGGCGAGGAGATCGGCGGCGCCGCGGCAGCGCAGATGGCCACCCTGCCGTTCACGACCAACTGGACGACCGCACACCCGCCGTCGATCGACCTGGCGACGAAGCTGGCCGAGCTGGCGCCGCCGGGCTTCGAGCGCACCTTCTTCACCTCCGGCGGCTCCGAGGCGGTCGAGTCCGCTTACAAGCTCGCCCGCCAGTTCCACCAGGCCAACGGCGAGCCCGAGCGCCACAAGGTGATCGCCCGCCGCGACGCCTACCACGGCACCTCGCTCGGGGCCCTCTCGTTCACCGGCATCCCGATCTGCCGGACCGCCTTCGAGCCGCCCGCGATCCAGACGAGGCACGTCTCCTCGACGAACGCCTACCGCCACCCGCAGGGAGGCGACGAGGCCGCCTTCACGCGGGCCCTGCTCGACGAGATCGAGGGGGTGATCGAATTCGAGCAGCCGGAGACGATCGCGATGATGATCATGGAGCCGGTCCAGAACGCCGGCGGCTCGCTGGTCCCGCCGGCCGGCTACTGGGAGGGGCTGCGGGAGATCTGTGACCGCCACGGGATCCTGCTCGTCTCCGATGAGGTGATCTGCGCGTTCGGCAGGATCGGCGAGTGGTTCGGAGCCCAGCGGCTCGGCTCCGAACCGGACATGATCACGTTCGCCAAGGGGCTCACCGGCGCCCACTTCTCGATGGGCGGCCTGCTGATGCACGAGCGCATCGCCGAGCCGTTTCTGACCGGCAAGGGCGACTACCTGCACGGGATCACGTTCGGCGGCCATCCGGTTGGCTCGACGATCGCGCTGAAGGCGATCGAGATCATGGAGCGCGAGGAGGTGCTCGCCAACGTCACGGCGAACGAGCCGCGCGCCCTGGAGCTGCTCAACGGCCTCCGCGACATCCCGATCGTCGGCGACGTCCGCGGCCTCGGCCACTTCTTCGCGATCGAGTGCGTTAAGGACCAGGCGACGCGACAGCCGCTCACCGACGAGGAGGCGGGGTGGCTGCTCAAGGACATCCTCTCCGATCGGCTGTTCGAGAACGGGATGATCTGCCGCCTCGACGACCGCGCCGAGCCGTTCGTCCAGATCGCGCCGCCGCTGGTCGCCGGCATCGACCTCTTCGAGCAGATCACCGAGATCCTCCGCGACGGCCTCACCCACGCGGCCGAGCGGCTCGAGTCCGGCGTCCCGGCCTGAACGCGGCGACAACCGCCGCCGATCGCGGCCGCATGGGCATCCCCGGCAGACCGAAGCGGGCAACCGGCACGCACACGGCATGACCACGATCGATTGGGCAATCGTCGCGCTGGTCGTGATCCTGGTCCCGATCGGCTACCGGCAGGGACTGCTCGTCGCCGGACTCGGCCTCGGCGGGTTCGCCGCCGGCGCCGTGCTCGGCGCCCGACTCGCCCCGCTGCTGCTCGAGGACGGCTCCGCCTCCCCCTACGCGCCCGGGGTTGCGCTGCTCGGCGGGCTGGTGCTCGGCGGGGCCGTCGCGTTGATCGCCGAGGGCGTCGCGGTGGCGCTCCGTCGCCGCCTCCCGCGTCCCTTCTCGGCGATCGATTCGGTCGGCGGCGCGGTTGCCTTCGCTGCTCTCGGGGTGGCGCTGGCATGGGTGGCGGGAGCCCTGGCGCTGAACGCGCCGGCGCTCCGCGGGGTCCGCGGAGACGTCCAGCGCTCGGTGATCCTCGGCGCGGTCAACGACGTGCTGCCGCCGTCGGGCCCGATCCTCAACGTGCTCAACCGGATCACGCCGGAGCAGCCTGTGATCTCCGGGCCGGCGGCGGACGTTCCGTCGCCGAAGGAGGGGATCGCCAACGACCCGGACGTGGTCGCAGCGGGGCAGTCGGTGACGAGGGTGGAGGGCACCGCCTGCGGGTTGAACGTCTCCGGCTCGGGCTGGGTGGGCGCGCCGGGGCTGGTCGTGACCAACGCGCACGTGATCGCCGGCCAGGACGACACCTCCGTCGTCACCCGCGAGGGCGCGGAGCTCGATGCCCAGCCCGCCGTCTACCGGCCGCGCGACGACGTCGCGGTCCTGCGCGTCCCGGGGCTCGACGAACCGTCGCTGCCGCTGGCCGCGGACCCGGAGTCGGGCACCCCCGGCGCAGTGCTCGGCTTCCCCGGCGCCGGCGAGTTCCACGCCGCGCCCGCACGTCTCGGGACGACCGGGACCGTGAAAAGCCAGAACTCCTACGGGCGCGGCCCGATCGAACGCAAGATGACCTCGTTTCGGGCCGAGATCGAGAGCGGCAACTCCGGCGGCCCGCTCGTCGGCGGCCGCGGACGCGTGCTGACGACCGTGTTCGCAGCCACGGTCGATGCGAACCCGCAGCAGGGGCTCGGGGTCCCGAACTCGATCCTCCGCGACATGCTCGAGAAGGCCACGCGGCGGGAGCGCGAGGTCGACTCCGGGGAATGCCTCTGACCTCGGCGCGAGCCGAGCCGAACCGTCTATCGCTGCGCTAGCGCGTCGACCGCCACGCAGCCGTCGGCCCGAGCGATCAAGGGGTTGAGCTCGACGAGCTC
>DASSEM010000127.1:0-6558 GCA_035695265.1 Solirubrobacterales bacterium | reverse complement strand
CGGCGCACCGCGGAGAGCACCCGCGGATCGGGGCGCTCGACGTCGCGCCGGTCGTCTTCCTCAACCCGGACGCACGCGAGTCCGCGCGCGCGCAGGCCCGGCGAGTTGCCGAGGCGATCGCCGTGCTGGGGGTACCGGTGTTCCTCTATGGCGAGCTCGCGAGCGCGCCGGAGCGCCGCGAGCGCGCCTACTTCCGTCGCGGCGGCCACGTCGAGCTGACCCGGCGGATGCGCCGCGGCGAGGTCGCCGCCGACGCCGGCCCCGGCTCCCCGCATCCGAGCGCCGGCGGGGTGCTCGTCACCGCCCGCCCGCCGCTCGCCGCCTTCAACCTCGAGCTCGCGCCCGGGACGACGCTCGACGCGGGAAGCCAGATCGCCGCCGGGCTGCGTGAGGCGGGCGGCGGTCCGCCCGGCGTGCGGGCGATGGCGATCGAGCTCGGCCCCGGCAGGATCCAGATCTCGACCAACGTCCACGATCCGTTCGCGGTCCCGCTCGCCGCGGTCGTCGAGGCGACCCGAGCGCTCGCCGAGCCGCTCGGCGCTCGCCCCGTGGCGGCGGAGATCGTCGGGCTCGTCCCGGCGGCGGCGCTCGTCGGATGGTCCGAGGAGCTTCCGATCGTCAGCGGTGGCGGCGCCGCGGAGACGATCGAGGCCCGCCTCGCGGCTACCTCCACCTGAGGCAGCCTAGAATCGGCGCTCATGCCGGGCAACGCCAAGCCACGCCGCCGCAAGCACCGCGGCACCCAGACCGGGAGCATCAGCCGGCGCCAGGCTCGCCGTCCCCGCAACCGCCAGGAGGCGATGGCGCAGGCGCGGACGCGGAGCAAGGGCGGCGGCCGCCAGCGGGTCGACCGCCGCGACGTGGAGCCGACCTGGCGCAGCGCCGCGACCCGCGGCCTGCTGTTCGCGGCGCTGCTCCTGCCGGTCTCGCTGCTCTTCGGCCAGCCGCTCGCCGGCGCGATCGTCCTGACGGTGATCGCCGCGATCGTCTACATCCCGCTCGGCTACTACACGGAGAGCTTCTTCTACAAGCGGCGCCAGGCGCGGCTGCAGAAGGAGCGCGAGGCGAAGCGCGCCGAGAAGGTGGACTGAGCGCGCCGTGGACGTCCGCAGCTTCACGGTCGGGCCGTTCGCCGAGAACACCTACATCGTCCGCCGCGACGGGGCGGAGGACGCCCTCGTAATCGACCCCGGCGACGAGGCGCCGCGGCTGCTCGCGGCGATCGACGAGCTGGGTGTCGACGTCGAGGCGATCCTGATCACCCACACCCACGTCGACCACGTCGGCGCCGTCGCCCCGGTGGCGAAGGCGACGGGAGCGACCGTCTACTGCCCCGAGATCGAGACCCCGATGCTCGCCGACATCATGAAGTGGACCCCGATCCCCGGCATCGGCCCCTACGACGGCTATGACGCCGACGAGACCCTGACCGGCGGCGAGAAGCTCGAGCTGGCGGGATTCGAGATCGACGTCATCTTCACCCCCGGCCACAGCATCGGCCACGTCAGCTACTCGATTCCCGACGAGGTCGCGCTGTTCAGCGGCGACGTCCTCTTCCAGGGATCGGTCGGCCGCGTCGACCTCCCCGGCGGCGACTGGCCGACCCTGGCGCGGAGCCTGCGGACGCTCGTCGAAGCGCACCCGCCGGAGACCGTCGTCCACCCCGGCCACATGGGTATCACGACGCTCGAGCGCGAGCTCGCTTCGAACCCGTTCCTCGCTGACCTGCCCACGGCCGCCTCCTAGCACCGAGGCCGTGGCGCCGCAGCACCAGGCACCGAAGGGCACCTTCGACGTGCTCCCGGCCGACGAGGCTGCGCGGGACGCGGTCGCCGCGGCGGCCGGGGCGCGGCTCGCCGCCGCCGGCTACGGGCGGATCGAGACGCCGGTCTTCGAGGACACGGGCCTGTTCGCGCGCGGGGTCGGCGAGTCGACCGACATCGTCCGCAAGGAGATGTTCACCTTCGACGACCAGGGCGGGCGCTCGCTGACCCTGCGGCCGGAGGGCACGGCGCCCATCTGCCGTGCCTACGTCGAGCATGGCATGCACAAGCTGCCACAGCCCGTGAAGCTCTCCTACTCGGGGCCGTACTTCCGCTACGAGCGCCCCCAGGAGGGACGGTTCCGACAGTTCAACCAGATCGGCGCCGAGGCGATCGGCTCCGACTCACCGCTCGTCGACGCCGAGCTGATCGTCCTCCTCGCCGGGATCCTCGCCGACCTGGGAATCGCCGACGCCGAGCTCCGTCTCTCCTCGCTCGGCTCCAGCGCCGCCCGGGCCGGCTACCGCGACGAGCTCCGCGGGTTCCTGCGCGGCCGCGAGGACGAGCTCGCGCCCGAGGTCCGCGAGCGGATCGACACCAACCCGATGCGCGCCTTCGACTCCGACGACGCTGGAACGCGGGCGGTGATGGAGTCGGCGCCGCGGATGCTCGACCGGCTCGATGGCGAGGACGCCGAGCACTTCGCCGCGGTCCGCTCGCTGCTCGACGAGGCCGGCATCGCCTACCGGCTCGACGGCACCCTGGTTCGCGGCCTCGACTACTACAACCGCACGGTCTTCGAGTTCACGTGCGAACGGCTCGGCGCCCAGTCCGGGGTCGGCGGCGGCGGCCGCTACGACGGGCTCGTCGAGCTGCTCGGCGGCCCGCCGACCCCGGCGATCGGCTGGGCGGCGGGGGTGGAGCGGATCCTGCTGGCGCTCGAGTCGGTCCCCGAGCCGGAGCCGATCGCCGCCTTCGTCGTCGCCGCCAAGGACCGCGACCGCGCGTTCGCCCTCGTCCGCGAGCTGCGCGAGGCGGGCATCGCCGCCGAACTCGATCTCGCCGGGCGGAGCTTCAGGGGGCAGATGAAGCAGGCCGACCGCTTGCGCGCTCGCCACGCGGTGATCCTCGAGCCGGACGGCACCGCCAAGCTCCGCGACATGACGAGCGGCGAGCAGCGCGAGGTCGATCCGGCCGCGCTGGTCGCCACCCTCGGCAAGCGCTGAGAGGCTGCAAGACTGCGCCGTCGTGAGCTCGGCCGCCGAGATCCCGGAGTTCCCCGCCCAGCGCGGCAACGACTTCCGCGACACCTGGGCGGGCGCGGTCGGTTCCGAGCAGGTCGGGACCGAGGTCAGGGTCGCCGGCTGGGTCAACCGCCGCCGCGACCACGGCGGCCTCGTCTTCATCGACCTCCGCGACCGCACCGGCGTCATCCAGCTCGTCTTCGATCCCGATGACGCGGGCGATGCCTTCGCGCTCGGCCACGAGCTCCGCTCCGAGGACGTGATCAGCGTCCACGGCGCGGTCGTCGAGCGCTCGCCGGAGACCGTCAACCCGGAGCTCCCGACCGGGGCCTGGGAGGTCAGGGTCGCCGAGGGAACCCGGTTGGCCGACGCGGAGACGCCGCCGTTTCAGATCGAGGGCCGCGGCCGCAGCGAGGCCGGCGAGGAGACTCGCCTGCGCTACCGCTATCTGGACCTGCGCCGCGAGCCGATGCGCGAGGCGCTCGAGCTCCGCGCCCGGATCGTCCGCGCGATGCGGGAGCTGCTCGACGGCGAAGGCTTCATCGAGATCGAGACCCCGGTACTGACCCGCTCGACGCCGGAGGGCGCCCGCGACTTCCTCGTCCCGAGCCGCCTCCAGCCGGGCTCCTTCTACGCGCTGCCGCAGTCGCCGCAGCTCTTCAAGCAGCTCCTGATGGCGAGCGGCTTCGAGCGCTACTACCAGATCGCCCGCTGCTTCCGCGACGAGGACCTCCGCGCCGACCGCCAGCCCGACTTCACCCAGCTCGATATCGAGATGTCGTTCGTCGACGAGGAGGACGTGATCGCGGTCAACGAGCGACTGATCCGTCATGTCCTCGCGGTCGCCGGGATCGAGGTCGACCTGCCGATTCAGCGGATCCCCTACGACGACGCGCTCGCCCGCTTCGGCACCGACCGCCCCGACGTCCGCTTCGGGATGGAGCTCCGTGACCTCAGCGAGGCGCTCGGGACGACCGAGTTCCGCGTCTTCCGCGGCGCGATCGACGGCGGTGGTGTCGTCAAGGGGATGAACGCGGGCCGCCGGGAGCTCCCGCGCTCCGAGCTCGACGGCCTGATCTCCGCGGCGCAGGAGCTCGGGGCCAAGGGCCTCGTCTGGGCGTTCCGCGAGGGCGATGGCTGGCGCTCGCCGACCGCAAAGTTCCTGAGCGGCGAGGAGCTCAACCGGCTCAACTCCGAGCTCGGGGCCGAGGAGGGCGATCTGCTGTTGATCGTCGCCGACGCGGCAGCGGTCGCCAACCGGGTGCTCGGGACGCTGCGAACGCGGCTCGCCGAGCGCTGGGACGAGATCCCGGCGGGCTCGCACGGCTTCTGCTGGATCGTCGACTGGCCGCTGCTCGAGTGGAGCGAGGAGGAGGGGAGGTGGACGCCGCTGCACCACCCGTTCACGGACTTCGCCGGCGAGCTCGACGAGGACGACCCAGCCGGTATCCGCGCCCGCGCCTACGACATCGTCTGGAACGGCAGCGAGATCGGCGGCGGCTCGATCCGGATCAGCGACCCCGTCGCCCAGGAGCGGGTGCTCGGGCTGATCGGGGTCGGCCCCGAGGAGGCCGAGGCCCGCTTCGGCTTCCTGCTCGAGGCGCTCCGCTACGGGGCGCCGCCGCACGGCGGAATCGCCTACGGGCTCGACCGGATCTGCGCGCTCGCGGCCGGCGCCGAGTCGATCCGCGACGTGATCGCCTTCCCGAAGACCGCCTCCGGCGGCGATCCGCTGACCGGCGCTCCGGCGCCGGTCGATGAGCGCCAGCTCCGCGAGCTCGGGCTCGCCGCGCGCGACAGCGCGCCGCGGTGAGCGGCGATCGGGCCGAGCAGGCGGGGCGCGCGGTCGCCGCGATCAACGCGGGGGATCCGGAGCTGATCGGAGCCGCGTTCGATCCACTGATCGAGATCCGCGTCGGCCGCAGCGTTCACACCGGGATCGAGGCCGCGATCGCCTGGGCGAGGAGGAAGTACGACCACCTCGAGAAGCGCTACACGATCGCCGCAACCCACGCTCGCGGCAACGAGCTGCTCGCCCTCGGCTCGGTCGAGTACGTCTGGCGCGAGGAGGGCGAGGTGGGGGACAGCTCCCCGATCGCGCTCCGGCTCGCGTTCGCGGACGACCGCGTCCGCCGGCTGACCGTCGAGGACGATCCCGAGGCGGCGCTCGACGCCTTCGAGTCCTCGACGCGCGCCGAGGGCTGAGCCGCACGCTCCCGCCCGATCCGGCCCAGCCGGGCTGGGAAGCGTCCGCCGGGCTCAAGGTTTTCGCCTGCTCCGCCGAACTGCCTTGGTAGTTTGCTGATGGGCCCGAACTCGTACGACAGTCGCTCCAATTGTGAACCAACACGATTGGCTCGGGAGCCCTCGTCCGGCGCGTCCCAGGGCGTGACGGCAGGTTCCCCCCTGTATCCCAGGGTTCAGAAGCCGGGCGGCACCGGCGGGTTGGAGCCCAATGTCTTTCTCCTGCGTCTGCTCACCGGGAGCACCAGCCGATGAGAAAGGCGCTGAACGAGAACCCGATGGTCCAGGCCGCGGTCTTCGGGGTCTGCGCGATCATCTTCGCGGTGGTCCTCTTCACCTCGGTCCTGAAGAAGGAGGAGGAGGTCCCGGCGACGACCCCGAACCCGGCCGCCGCGACCTCGGAGCCGGCGCCCGCCGGCGCGGCCACGACGACTGCTCCGGACGTGACGGCTCCCTCGGGCTCGACGCCGCCGGCGACCGAGACCGACGTCGTAACGCCGCCGGGCGGTACCCCGACCGATGGCCTTCTGCCCTCGAAGGGCCTGCCCGAGGACGTACTCGTCGCCTTCGCCAAGAACCAGACGGTCGCGCTTCTCGTCGTCGATCGGAAGGGGCTCGCCGACAAGCAGGTCGAGCAGTTCTCCGAGAAGCTCAAGGCCCGCGAGGACGTCGAGGTCTTCGTCGTCGACGTCCGTGACATCGCCAAGTACGCGCGGATCACCCAGGGCGTCTCGGTCAGCCGCACCCCAGCACTGGTCGTGATCCGGCCCCGCAAGCTGACCGGCTCGGTGCCGGTTGCGACGGTCTCCTACGGCTTCCGCGGCCCGCGCAGCATCAACCAGGCCATCGACGACGCGGTCTACCAAGGCAAACAAGTTCCCAGCTACCCGTAGGAGCCCTGCGGCCAAGCGGTTCAAGGAAGAGGCCGGCGAAGCGACCTTCGGTCGTGAGCCGGCCCGATGACGCCGAAACGCGCCGCGCCGCAGGGCTCCTACCGGTCTCCGTACCCTTTTCGGGATGGATCCGGTGGCCTTCGAGGCCTATCTCGACGATGACTCGCGGGCCGGGACGCCGGCCCCCGGCGCGGCCAGTGGTAAAGCCGGGGGCGCCGCGTGCGGAGATCTCCTGACGATCTCGCTGCGGCTCGAGGGCGGTCGTGCCGCCGACGTCCGCTTCGAGGCGAGCGGCTGTGGCGCCGCCCGCGCGGCCGCGGCCGCGACGGCCGAGCTCATCGACGGTGCGAGCCTGCATGAGGCGGGGCTCCTCGATGCCGCAGGGATCGCCGCCGAGCTCGGCGGCCTGAGCCC
>DASSEM010000126.1:0-9940 GCA_035695265.1 Solirubrobacterales bacterium | reverse complement strand
GCCGGCAGCGTGATCAGGTCCGAGATCCCCTGCACGCCCTGGCGAAGGACGTCGTCGGCCACCCGGAACGCCTCGACCATCGAGGTGTTGCGCTCGAGCACCGAGAGCAGGCGGTCGTTTGGGACGACGATCAGCGTGTCGACCTCGCCGGCGAGCGCGTCGATGCCCTTGTCGGCCTGCTTGGCGCGGCGGGTCCCCTCGAACCCGAACGGGCGGGTGACGATGCCGACGGTGAGCGCGCCGACGTCGCGTGCGAGCCGGGCGATGACGGGCGCCGCGCCGGTGCCGGTGCCGCCGCCGGCGCCGGCGGCGACGAAGACCATGTCGGAACCCTTCAGCATCCGCTTGATCCGGTCCTGCTCCTCGAACGCGGCGCGGTAGCCGAGCTCCGGATCGGAGCCGGAGCCGAGGCCGCGGGTGACGCCGCCGCCGATGTGGATCGTCAGGTCGGCGGCGCTCTGCTGGAGCGACTGCAGGTCGGTGTTGACGGCCATGAACTCGACGCCGGTGATGCCGGCCTCGACCATCCGGTTGACGGCGTTGACGCCGCCGCCGCCGACGCCAACCACGCGGATCAGCGGATCGCTGACCTGCGGAGTCGCGGTCGCCGGGGTCCGCGAGGGCTCGGAGCGGCCGTAGGCGGGCTCGCGGTCGTCGGGCTCGTTGGTGAAGACGTCGCGGAGGCGGTCCTTGGCCGGGCGGGCGGAGGCATCCCCCTCGTCGCGGGCGCGTGGAGCAGGTTCGGGCTCGGGATCCGGGTCGGCGGCGGCCTCCGGCTCCGGCTCGCGCTCCCGGCGCGGCTCCGGTCGGTCCGGGGGCTCGGGCGGATCGTCGGGCGCCTCGGTGGACCGGAACAGGTCCGCGAGCGGACCCTCGCGCATGCTCGCCCGCTTATTCCTTCGCGCCATGTTCCAGGACCTCCTCAGCCAGATCGCGATAGCACTGGGCCGCGTTGCTCTGCGGATCGTACTTGAGGACGGAGCTGCCTTTCACGGGCGCCTCGGCGAACTTGATCGCCTTGCGAATCCGCGACTTGAAGACGAGATCGCCGAAGTTCTCCTCGAGGATCTCGACCGCCTCCTTGGCATGGATGGTCCTGGTGTCGAGCATGGTCGGCAGGATGCCCTCGATCTGCACCTCCGGGTTGAGGTTCTCGCGGATCATCTCGAGGGTGTTCTGGAGCTGCACGAGGCCGCGCATCGACAGGTACTCGCACTGGACCGGGACGATCACCTTGTCGGCCGCGGTGAGCGCGTTGATCGTCAGCAGGCCCAGGCTCGGCGGCGTGTCGATGCAGACGTAGTCGTATTCGTCGGCGACCTGCGCCAGCGCCTTCTGCAGCGACCGCTCGCGGCCGATCTGAGTGCTCATCGCGATCTCGGCGCCTGCGAGGTCGATCGACGCCACCGCGATGTCGATCTCGCGGTGCTGGATGATCTCCTTGATCGGCATCCGGTCGACGAGCACGTGGTAGAGGCTCTTCTCGACCGTGTCGGGGTCGATGCCCTGGCTCATCGTCAGGTTGCCCTGCGGGTCGAGGTCGACCGCGAGCACGCGGTGCCCCGACTCCGAGAGCGCGACCGCCAGGTTCAGGGTGGTGGTCGTCTTGGCGACCCCGCCCTTCTGGTTGGCGAAGGCGAATACCCGCATCGTCCGCTCCGCGGCCGGGTGATCCGGCTCGGGGGTGAACGGGTGGCGGCGCTTCGGACTCGGGCCGATCAGCTCCTCGGCGGAGACGCGGTCCTCGTCGTCGGACTCATCCTCGCCCTTGACCGCGCGTCGCAGCTCCTCCTTTTGGAGCTTGCGCGCCGGGGTCGCGTCGGCCACCGGCTCGGGCGCGGGCGGTGCCTTGCTCTCGAGCTCGCGCAGCTCGTCTCCGAATGGATCGGCGGCGGCCGGCTCGGCCGGCATCGGCTCAACCTCGGGCGTGGGCGCAGCGGCCTCCGTGGCCGCCGGCGCGGGCCCGGCGTGCTCCCGGGATCTCATCTCGACCTCCGTCTCGCTGCTCTGCGCCCGGCGGGGAGCCTCGCTCCCCACGTCACGCTCTTCCGGATTCTTCCTGTTGAACAAGCCCATGGTGACCGCTTATTCGGGCACGGCCGACGGTTTCCTCCCGGGGCGCGAAGCCGCCTCCGCCGAGCGTGGGCTCGCGCCGGAGCCGCCATCTCCGGCGGGAGTGGGTTATGGCTCGGGAGGAGAGGTAGCGAGAACGTTCGCTTGGGCCCAAGCACGCTATCCGCCGGCGAGCGACGAGTAGCGACCAATAGTTGGTCCAAACTCGTCGCTCACCGGTACCTCCACCCTCGCTGCCCAAACCCAGCCCGCCGACCGGCACCTGCCGAGGCGTTAGCGACAGCCTGCCGTCGAGTCCCGGACCAGCCCACCGTCCCGGGCGCAGCCCCCTTGCGAGAATGCGGCGATCGCCGCCCTCCTCGACAAGCGGCTCGCCTTCGTCACCGGCAAGGGCGGCGTCGGCAAGACGACCGTCGCCTACGCCCTCGGCCTCGCCGCCGTCGCCGCGGGCAAGCGCGCGATCGTCTGCGAGATCGCCTCCCAGGAACGCGGGTCGGCCCTCTTTCGGCGAGCTCCGATCGGCTTCGCCGAGACCGAGCTCGAGGACGGGCTCTGGGCGATCTCGATCGACCCCGACGCGATGGTCCGTGAGTACCTGGAGATGCTGCTGCCGGTGCGCGCGATGGCATCGCTCCTGCACCGCAGCAACCTGTTCGCGTACCTGGCGGCGGCGACACCCGGGCTGCGAGAGGTGGTCACCGCGGGCAAGGCATACGAGCTGACGCTGGACGAGCGCCGCGCGCCCGGTCAGAGCCGCACCTACGACGTCGTCATCGTCGACGCGCCGGCGACCGGCCACGGGGTCGGCTTCCTCGAGGCCCCGGGGACGTTCGGTCGGATCGCCCGCGGCGGCCCGCTAGCCGACCAGGCGCGCCGGATCGAGGCGATGATCACCGACCCCGCCGCAACCGGGGTCGCGGTCGTCGCGATCCCCGAGGAGATGGCCGTCAACGAGTCGGCCGAACTGGCGGACGCGCTCGCCGCGGCCGGCGTGGCGCTCGACGACGTCATCGTCAACGGCCTCTTCCCGGACCGGTTCAGCGCCGCCGAGCTCGCACGGATCCGCGCCGCGGACGCGGATCTGGGTGACGCGGCGCTCGCCGCGGCGATCGCCGAGGCGGAGCGAGCACGGACCCAGCGCCGGGAGCTCGAGCGGCTGCGCTCGCTACTCGGCGACGGGGCGGTTCGCGAGCTGCCTTTCCTGTTCAGTCCCGGATTCGGACGCGCCGAGCTCGAACGACTCGCGGCGGAGGTGGCTCTCTGAGCGCCCACCTCGACACGATCATGGCCGGCCGCTCGATCTGCATCTGCGTCGGCTCCGGCGGCGTCGGCAAGACGACGACCGCGGCCGGGATCGCCGTTGCGATGGCCTCGCGCGGGCTCCGGGTGGCGGTGCTGACGATCGACCCCGCCCGGCGCCTCGCCGACTCGATCGGCCTCACCGAGCTCGGCAACGTCCCGACCCGGGTCGAGCTCGGCCCCGAGGCCTCCGGCGAGCTCTGGGCGATGATGCTCGATGCGAAGGCGACCTTCGACGGCGTGATCGAGCGCTACTCGCCGGACGAGGAATCGCGGCGGCGGATCCTCGACAACCGCATCTACCAGCAGATCTCGGGTGCGCTCGCCGGCTCGCAGGAGTACATGGCGATCGAGAAGCTCTACGAGCTGGACTGCGACGAGCGCTACGACCTGCTCGTGCTCGACACGCCGCCCTCGCGGAACGCCCTCGACTTCCTCGATGCGCCGCGGCGCGTCACGCAGTTCATCGAGGGCCGGGCGCTGCGGCTGTTCATCCGCCCGACCGGGTTCGGCGCCCGGGTCGCCGGACGCGGGTTCGGCGCCGTCTCGGCGCTCCTGCGCCGGATCACCGGCGGCGATCTGATCGCGGACCTCTCCGAGTTCTTCGCGGCGATGGCGGGGCTGCTCGGCGGCTTCCGCGAGCGCGCCGAGCGCGTCGAGGGCCTACTCGCGGACGAGCGCACCACGTTCCTGATCGTCACCGGCCCCGCCGGCGAGCCGATCGAAGAGGCCGGCTACCTGCGGGGCAAGCTCGCCGCCGGCGACCTCTCGCTCGCCGCGGTGATCGTCAACCGGGTCCACGATGCGGCGGCGGAGAGCGACGACGCGCGGCTCGAGGCCGCCCTCGGGGATCCCGATCTCCTGGACCGGGTTCGAGCCGCCCACTCCGATCGCCGGATCCTCTCCGATCGCGACCGCGCCAACATCGACCGGCTCCGCACGGAGTCCCCCCGCGTGCCGGTGTTCGAGATCCCCGAGCTCGGGGACGAGATCCACGACCTCGATGGGTTGCGCGCATTCGCGCGCCTGCTGGTGCCAGCGGGGCCGGACTGAGGGTCAGCCGGCGGCGCGCCCGCCGCCGACGTTCCAGTTCGTCTCGGTGCGCGGGAACAGGTACTCGACGCGGGCCCGGACCTCCTCGCGGTCCAGCGGAGGCCGCGAGAGCTCGCGCAGGTGGTTGGGGCGAGCCGGGAAGTCCATCGTCGCCTCGTCGCCGCTCTCGTCGAACCAGCCGGCGCCGGTCGCGGTCGGGGTCGGCTCGCGCGGGTCGGCCGGAACCTCCTCGTCTAGGAAGGTGATGGGTCGGCTCGCGGCCACGTCCTCGGCCTCGTCGGGCTCGGGCTCGGCCTCGGCCTCGGAGCCGGGCACGATCAGCGGCAGGTGGACCTGCTTTCGCTGCGGCTCGGGCTCGGGCGTGATCCGCGACGCGACGATCTCCTCGCCGTCGCGGTCGAAGCCGAGGTCGAGCTCGCCGGTGGCGGGGTCGTCGCCCGGCTCGGCGATGGCGGCCTCCGCCGCATCGACCGGATCGAGCTCCCACTCGGTGTCCCCGCCGAGCTCGCTCGGCGAGCCCTCGCCGATCGCCAGCCCGTCGGCGAGGAGCGCCTCGTCGGCGGCGGCACGGAAGTCGGTTCCGATCTCCCCGGTGACGCCGAGGCGGAGGATCGTTCGCAGGAGCTCCTCGACGCGGCCGGCGATCTCGGACGGGCCGGGCGAACCTTCGGCGAGCGCCGGCTCTCCGCTCCAGAGCTCGCGCTCGAGCGCGATCGCGCGCTCGATGACCTGCTTGGCGTCGTCACGGCGATCGTCGCCGGACTCGGTGAGCGCGGCGACCCGCATCGGCAACCCGACGCCTGCCGGGCCCTCGCCCTCGAGCAGGAAGCGCAGGGCCAGCAGGTGGTCGTTGAGCGCGTCGACGGCGCCACGGCGGTCGAGCCCCGCCTCGAAGCGGAGCAGGGCGCGGCGCAGGCGGGCGATCCGGCGCGGGTGGACGGCGACCGCCCGCGAGAGGTCGGCGACGGGCTCGAGGTCGGCCTCGATCAGGCGGTGGCCGCCGGGGCGCGGCTTGCCGGCCCCGGTCGCGATCCGGCGCCAGCGGTCGCCTGCCACGCGCACCCAGCCGTGAGGACCGAGCCCGACGCCGCCGGGCTTGTGGAGCCGCAGGGTCGTCACGACGGATTCGAAGGTCCGGGCGACGCGATCTCCGGCGCCGCCGAGGCCGCCGTCCTCGTCGAGCGCGACGCGGGCGCTGATCAGGAACGTCGGCTCCCAAGCCGCACCACCGGGGCGCTCGCCGCGCGCGGCCTCGGCCGGTACGTCGACGGCATCGGCGCGGACGATCGCGGCGCCGGTCAGGTCGAGCCGGCTCGCCGGCATCTGAAAGCCGACCAGCGGAACGATCGCCTCGACCTCACCGGCCTCGGGCTCGGCGCACTCCTCGATCTCGGCCGCGGCCGCTGCGAAGCGCTCGTCGTCGATCTCGAAACCCGCGCAGCCGTCCCAGAGCCGGGCGAGGAAGTAGGTGACCGCGAGGTCGGCGCGGCCGACCGGGTCGACCGGGGGAGCGATCCCGGCTTCCTCGAGGTAGGGGCCGGCGAGGTCGGACCGGCGCATCGTCTCGGTCGCCTCGCGGTAGGTCTCGAGCTCGCGCAGCTCGGTCGCGTTGTCGCGCACGAACCGGGCCGTCAGCGGCTGGTAGTGGCAGAACGCGAAGCCGTCGCCGGCCTCGCCGATCTCGTAGGGGATCTCCTGCCCTGCCTCGACGAGGTCGGCGAAGACCCCGGAGGCGTCGCGGGCCAGGGCGGTCAGCGTGTGTCTGAGGTGAAGGTCGCGCACGGGGCCGTCTTCGCCCGCCCACGCATCCTTCCTGCCTGCAAGTTTCGTTGCAAATCGTCAACTCCGGCGGAATGCCACTGATCGTGATTTGGCCGGGATCTCGGCCTGACCCCGATCACTGGAGTGGCTTGGTCGACTACGCGGCGGCGGGCTCGCGGCTGGCGCCGTCACCGACGCCGAGCCAGCGCGAGCCGTACTCGCGCATGTCGTCGATCAGCGGCGAGAGCGCGCGGCCCTTCTCGGTCAGGCCGTACTCGACCCGGGGCGGCACCTCAGGGTAGGTGTGGCGCTCGACCACGCCGCATTCCTCGAGCGCCCGCAGCCGCAGCGACAGGGTCCGCGGGCTGATCCCGTCAAGGGAGCGCTCGAGCTCGCAGAAGCGGCGGTTGCCGTCGGCGAGATCGCGGATCACCAGCAACGTCCACTTGCCCGAGATGATCTCGGCGCAAGCGCAGACTGGACAGTCGGTATCGGTGCTAGCCATGGTCTTGTGGAGGCGCGCCGCGCTCGTCGCAAGCTCGCCCTCCTCCGTTCAGGATAGCAATACTTCAGGAAGTGAAGTGTGAGCCCTAGGAGCTCGGGACCGGCTCCGCTCCGGGCTCGCCGGTGAGCTGGGAGAGGTCGCTGGCGCGCTGGCCCGAGGAGGCCAGCATCAGCTTGAAATCGTGCGGGCTCGAGGCGTAGTCCATCGCGACCCGCTCGGAGACGCGGCCGGCCTGGACGTGTTCGAGCAGGGCCTGGTCGAAGGTCTGCATCCCGTAGTAGTCGCCCTCGGCGATCACCTGGCTGATCTTCCCGGTCTCCTCCGGGTTCAGGATCAGGTCTTCGACGCGGCCGGTGACGATCATCACCTCGCTGGCGGCGACCCGGCCCTCGCCATCGACGGTCGGGACGAGCCGCTGGGAGACCGCGCCCCGCAGCGTCGAGGCGAGCATCACCCGTGCCTGCTGCTGCAGGTGGGGCGGGAAGAAGTCGATGATCCGGTTGATCGTCTCGGTCGCGTCGAGGGTGTGCAGGGTCGAGAGCACGAGGTGGCCCGTCTCGGCGGCGCTCAGCGCCGTCCGGACGGTCTCCTCGTCGCGCATCTCACCGATCAGGATCACGTCGGGGTCCTGGCGCAGTACCCGCCGCATCGCCCGCGCGAAGCTCTTCGTGTCGGAGCCGACCTCGCGCTGGTTGATGATCGACCGCTTGTCCGAGTGCAGGTACTCGATCGGGTCCTCGAGCGTGATCACGTGCTCGGCCCGGGTCTCGTTGATGTGGTCGATCATCGCCGCCAGCGTCGTCGACTTGCCCGATCCCGTGGTGCCGGTGAGCAGGATGATCCCGCGCCGCTCCTCGGCGAGGGCGCGGATCGCGGGCGGCAGGCCGAGGTCCTCGATCGTCCGCACCTGGTAGGGGATCGCGCGGCAGACGATCGAGATCGACCCGCGCTGGCGGAAGGCGTTGACCCGGAACCGTGACAAGCCCGAGATCGAGTATGCGAAGTCGGCCTCGCCCTCCTCGTCGAACTCATCCCGGGCCGGCAGGCCGCCGAGCAGCGTCCGCAGCGCCTCCTCGGTGTCGGCAGGGCTCAGCTTGTCGGCCCCCGGGATCGCGCTGAGCGCGCCGTGGACGCGGATCAGCGGCGCCGCTCCGACCTTCAGGTGAAGATCGGAGCCGTCGCTCTTGACCACGTACCGCAGCGCGTCATCGACCTCGAATGGCATCGCCTCCCTATCGGCGGGAAGGCGAAACGCTTGAGCGGCGGCCGCGACTTCTTCTGACGAGGTCGCGAGCCCGCGGATCAAGGAAGAGGTCGGCGACGCGGCCTTAGGCCGCGAGCCGGCCGATGACGCCGAGCCGCGGCCTCGCGGCCCGTCAGGAGGGGCGGCGCTTGCGGGCCTTGCGCACCGCGCCGATCGACGCCCGGGCGGCCTTGGCGATCTCACCCTCGGTGCGGTCGGGGTCGCGGGCGATCTCGAAGTCGACGACGGCGGCCGAGCGCAGCTTCGCGCGGTCGGCGGTGCTGACGCGATCGCCGCCTGCCTTCTCGACGGCCTGCTCCATGGCGCGCTCGCGGCGACAGGCCAGGCAGTAGTAGAGGCCCTTCTCCTTGACCCAGTTCGGGGGCGTCGCCGCCCCGAGCCCCTCGGTCCAGCGGCTCGTCACCTCGCAGCGCGCGCAGGTGAACTCGACGACCTGGGTCTTGCTGGGTCTTGTCTTCGTGGCGGTACTCATTGTCTCGTTGCTCCGTTCATCGTGCGTGGACGCCGGCCGTTTGCTCGGTCCGGGTCCGGTTATGAGGTCTTCTTCAGTTGCCGGCGCCCCGGCTGGACGGGCGCGGGAGCCGGGGAGCGCTATGCGACCTCGCGCAGCTTTTGCGCCTCGGCCAGCGTCTGCAGCTTCTTCAGCGACTGGTTCTCGATCTGCCGGATCCGCTCCCGGGTGACGTTGAACGTGCGCCCGACCTCGTCCAGGGTGCGCGGGTGCTCGCCGCCGAGCCCGTAGCGGAGCTCGAGCACGCGGCGCTCGCGGTAGGAGAGGTTCTCGAGCGCCTCGCGCAGCGCCTCCTTCGTCAGCAGGTCCGCGGCGCGGTCGAACGGCGACTCGGCCTTCTCGTCGGCGATGAACTGCCCGAACTCGGACTCCTCCTCGTCGCCGACCGGCTTCTCGAGCGAAACCGGCGCCTGCGCCGAGCGCTTGATCGAGTCGACCTCGTCGGGCTCGATGCCGGTGACGTCGGCGATCTCCTCCGGGGTCGGCTCGCGACCGAGCTCGGTCACGAGCTTGCGCTCGGCCCGGCCGATCTTGTTCAGCTTCTCGACGACGTGGACCGGGATCCGGATCGTCCGCGCCTTGTCGGCCAGGGCACGGGCGATCGCCTGGCGGATCCACCAGGTCGCGTAGGTCGAGAACTTGAAGCCCTTGCGGTAGTCGAACTTCTCGGCCGCCCGGACCAGCCCGAGCGTCCCCTCCTGGATCAGGTCGAGGAACGGCAGGCCCTGGTTGCGGTAGTTCTTGGCGATCGAGACGACGAGCCGCAGGTTGGACTCGACCATCTTCTCCTTCGCGGCGAGGTCGCCGCGCTCGATCCGCTTCGCCAGCTCGACCTCCTCCGCGGCGGTCAGCAGCCGCACCTTGCCGATGTCCTTGAGGAAGAGCTGCAGCGAGTCGGTCGTCATGTCCGGCTTCAGGTCGATCGTCGCCTTCGCCCGGCGCTTGCCGCGCTTGCCGTCGTCGCGCTCGGGGGTGGCCGTCTGGGCCGGATCGACGTCCTCGACGAGCTCGATGCCGGAACGCTCGAGGTGGCCGTAGAGCTCCTCGATATCGCCCTCGTCGACATCGACCTCGGAGACCGCGGTCGCGATCTCGCCGAAGGTCAGCACGCCGACCTGCTGACCCTTGCTCAGCAGGTTCTTCACCTCTTCGAGTTCCTGAAGCTCAGCTACAAGCATTCGCGTCCTCTTGCTCCGTTCTCTTGTTCAGCTTTCGGGGGTCGTGGCGCAGCTCGGCCGCCGCCCGTTCATCATCGGCGCCGACGCTCTCGGCATGAGTCGCGGCCCGGATCGCGGACCCGCCGGTCAGCGCATCCACCGCGTTCGTATGTTCCGCCGGTCTGCAGGCGTAACCCCGCAACCGCATTGTACGTACTTCACTTTCTGAAGTCAAGACCGGATCCGCCCGTTGTCCCGGCCGACTGAGTCGGCTACACCATCGGCGATACCCGGTTACGCAGCAAACAACGCCGGTG
>DASSEM010000125.1:0-2785 GCA_035695265.1 Solirubrobacterales bacterium | reverse complement strand
GCGCGCGGCCGAGGTACTCGAGGTCCTCGGGGCGCTCGCCGCGGACCGTCGCCAGCGGCCCGTCGACCGCCCGGATGACCTCGGCAACGGTTATCTCGGCAGCCGGGCGCGACAGCCAGTACCCGCCGTCGGCACCGCGCTGGCTCTGCACGAGGCCCGCGTGGCGGAGCTCGCCGAGGATGTTCTCGAGGAAGCGGATCGGGATCCCCTGGGCCTCGGCGATCCGATCGCCCTTCAGCGGTCCCTCCTGGTCGGGGGCGGCGAGGGCGATGCCCGCCCGGACGGCATAGTCGGCTTTGGCGGAGATCCTCACTGCGATCCATTGTTTCGCCTCCCACGCGGCAGCGCCTGCCGCCATGCCCGGCGGCCGGTTCAGCGCTGGCTGAGGCGCAGCGACCAGCGGGGGCCGGCCTGCTGGAAGCGCAGGAGCATCCCGGCGCCGACCGGTCGGATCTGCACCGCGAACCGCTTGCCGAGGTCCGAGCCGGCGAAGTTGGCGCTTCGTTCCGGGAACCACACCTCGAACGGGCCGTCGGAGCGCTGCGCGCCGCGTCCCGACGCGGTCAGGATCCGCCGCTCGTGGTCCCACGCCATCGCCGTCAGCCTGCCCGGCGCCCGCCGCACGTAGCCGCGCCGCAGGTCATCGACCAGCTTCCGGTGGGGGCCGACGATCCGGTTCTTGCCGTCTGCGCAGTCCATCTCGAAGACGTTCCAGGGCGGCAGCGGTGGCTCGCCGCCGTGGGTGGCGGCGTGCGGGTCGCCGCACGACTGCTTCCAGCTCCACAGCGTCGCGCCGATCCGGAACTCGTCCTGGAGGGCCTGGTGGGCGAGGAAGTAGTCGCCGGGGCCGCCGGTCGCGCGGTCCGGGTCGCCGCCCCATTCGCCGGTCAGGACCGGGGCGCCGCCGAACGCCTCCGCCTCGGTGCGCGCGGTCTCGAACGATGCCCGGCTCGGCGGCCCCTCGCCGCCGATGCTGCCGCCGTAGAGGTGCGGGGAGTAGACGACGTTGCGGTCGTGGTCGAAGGCGGGCGGCGGCCCCTGTCCGATCAGCGACCAGAGCACGCTCGGCTCGAACAGGACGAGGTGGCGGAACCCGTCGCCGCGGCGCTCGCCGCGGCGGATCGCCGCCAGCGAGCGCTCGTAGAAGGTGCCGAGCTGGGCCGTCTCAGTGGCGCCGAAGGCGTTCGGCTCGTTCATCACGTCGATCCCGGCCACGGCCCGCTTCCCCGCGAAGCGTTCGGCGACGTGGGCGAGCATCCGCGTGTAGCGGGTCTGGATCCCGATCCCGCCCGGTCCGGGCGCGTCGGCGAAGAAGTTGGCCCAGGCGGCGGCGACCGCGGGGTTGACCTCGCGCGAGCTCAGGAAGCAGCGGGGCTCGCCCTCGTCGAGGGTCGCCCAGCCGGGCGCCCCGTCCCAGCCGAAGGCCGGCTCGTAGCCGCTCGGGCAGACCTCGCCCGGCCGGGCGGCAAGCGTCGCCCCCCAGGCGTCTTGATGGAAGTCGACGATCGTGTAGAGGCCCTCCTCGCGGAACCGCCGGACCCACTTCGCCACGCGGTCGAGGTAACGCTCGTTGTAGCGGCCCGGCCGCGGCTCGACCCGCGACCAGGAGACGATCAGGCGGACGGCGTTCCAGCCGATCGCGGCGATCCTCGCCGGGTCCCGGCGCTCGAGCGGCAGTGTCGGGTCGATAGCGGTGCCCTGCCAGTACTCGCCGAGCGCGTTCACGTTGACGCCGCGCAGCAGCACCTCGCGCCCGCGCGAGTCGACGATCCGCCCGCCGCGCGTGGGGTCGGGCTCGGCGCTGAGCCGGGGGAGGGCGGAGGCCTGCGAGGCGACGGCGAGCGCGATCGTCGCCGCGGCTACGGCGATCGCGTGCAGGCGGCCCATGATGCCGACGCTAGGGGATCCCGGCGTACCCGTTCGAGAAGCAGAGCCCGCTCGGGTCGAGGCAGCGCGGGACGCCGTCGCCGCGCAGGAAGCTGCCCTCCTGGAGCAGGCCGTCGGCGGCGCGCCGCGGGTAGCCGTGCGGGTCGTCGCCGAAGCCCCACTCGGGCCGCGGTGGGAGGTTCTCGTCGGGCGGCGTCGCCGTGCCGTCGCCATTGATCCCGGTGAACCCGACCGGGCCGCCGTCGTAGTAGACGAGCATGCTGCCGCCCGTGTAGGGGACGCTCGCCGGAGCGGCCATGTCGACCTCGGGGATGCCCAGGAACGGGTCCGGCTCCCAGTGGCGGCCGGGCTTCAGCGCCGGCGTGTAGACCGAGGCCCCGACCGTCCTCGCCTCGACCTCGGCGGAGATGTTGGCGACCTGGTGGTCGCCGAGCGCCGCCTGCAGCAGCACCTCGTGGGGTGGCGTGTTGGCGAGCGGATCGGTGGTCATGTTGTGGGCGTAGCCGTTTGCCTCGCCGCGGTCCCAGAGGAGCTGGACCAGGGCCAGCATCACCGGTCGCTCGATCAGCTCCGGGTAGTTGGCGTAGAGCCCGATCCCGGGGATCTTGAAGTACTCGTCGGAGTCGACGCTGCGGCGCAGCAGGGTCGAGTAGTTCATGCCGGTGACGTTGAGGACGCCGTAGTCGACGTCGGGCTCGAGCGCGGTCAGCGCGCCGCCCATGATCGCCCCCTGGCTGACCCCCATGTACAGCAGGCGCGTGTCGGCGTCCGCGCTGGTGTCGATCGCCGGCTCGGCGCCGTCGCCGTTGTCGAGCGCGAAGGCGGGGTCGGTCGCGAGCCCGTCGGGATGGATCAGCGCCCGCCCGAGGTACATGAAGTTCACGTAGCCCTGCTGCAT
>DASSEM010000124.1:0-5551 GCA_035695265.1 Solirubrobacterales bacterium | reverse complement strand
CGTGTCGGCGTCCGCGCTGGTGTCGATCGCCGGCTCGGCGCCGTCGCCGTTGTCGAGCGCGAAGGCGGGGTCGGTCGCGAGCCCGTCGGGATGGATCAGCGCCCGCCCGAGGTACATGAAGTTCACGTAGCCCTGCTGCATTCGGTCGGCGAGCTTCTTGAAGTTCGACATGTCCGAGAGCGCCGCGATCACCGTCCCGAGGTCCTGTTCGGCGAAGCCCTCGAAGTCCATCGCGCACCAGATCGTGTTCTCCTGGCGGGCGAGCGCCGCCTGGCCGGTGACCTGATCCTGGGTGCCGAGCAGGCCGTGACCGTAGATGCCGACCCTCGCCGGATCGACCGGGCCCGTCCCGGCGAGGACCGAGTCGGGGATCTCGCAGCGGAACTCGACGTCGCGGTCGTAGGCGGGGTTCCAGGTGATGTCGCCGTCGCCGTCATGGGCGAACTTCGAGCCCGGCGGGCAGCCGTCCTCGTCGAGGTAGCAGGGCACGTTGATCGTGCCCTCGACCCGGCGGGCGATCTCGGCCGGCAGGCCGCGCTCGCCGGGCGGGATCGGATCGCCCTGGTTGAGGACCCGGGTGATCTGCCAGTCCGGAGCGCTGCCCTGGATCTTGCGATCGGCGAGGTCGGTGTCGCCGAGCCGCGCGAACGCGTCGTCGCGGATCGTCGTCGCCCGCCCGGTCACGCTCTCCTCGCTGGCGACGGTGAAGTCCCAGGCCATGTAGAGGCTGTCGCGATCGACTCCCGCCTCCTCGGTCAGGGTGTCGATGATCGACTCCATGTGCGGGCGGCGGCTCTCGACCTCCGGCTGCTCGGTGATGTCCTCGTCGCGGTAGACGCGGAAGCCGATCGGCGCCTCGATCGGCTGGTCGCCGGCGTCGCGGAGGTTGCGCAGCGCGACGATGTAGCGCTCGCCGAAGTCGAAGTTCCGGGCCGGCCGGATCAACAGGTTGACCGGATCGGTGTTGCCCGGGTTGGCGCCGATCCCGCCCGGGCCCTCGTCGCTCGGGTCGACCGCGGTCGGGTTCGCGTCGAGCTCGGCCCAGATCGGCTGCCGCTCGCCGGTCTCGGCGTTGATCACGATCACCGCCTGCTCGGGATCGTCGTAGGCGTGGAGGTCGTCGATCGACACGATCCCGCTGTTCTCGAACGCCGCTGGGGTCTCGAGGCCCGGGACCTTGACCGTGATCAGGTTGCCGGGGCTGAACCCGTCGGCCCGGTTCATGTCGGTCGGGTCGATGTGGACGCCGTTGATGTTCGCCGGCATCGACTCGGGGTTCAGGTTCAGCCGCCTGCCGGTCACCGTCGACGAGTCCTCGACGGTGAAGTAGTCGTTCGGGAACGGCTGCAGGCAGACCGCCGGGTCGAGGAAGTCGCAGCGGTCGGCGTTCTCGATCGGCACCGGCGCGTACGGCTCGCAGCGGCTCTTGTCGCGGTTGAGCCTGCGCGTGACGACGGCCTTGCGCTTCTTCCCGCCGGCGCGGTAGAGGCCCCGCGCCTTGACCTTCTTCGCCCCGCAGCTTCCGAGCCGCCGCTCGCCGGCATCGGTGAGGTCGAGCTCGACCGTCCCCTTGAACCGCTTGCCCGCCTTCACGACCTCCGGCTCGAACAGCCTGCGCCGGCCCTCGTATGCCGCCGTCAGCTTCACCTTCCCGGCCCGCCTGGCCTTCAGGCGAACGTCGAGCTCACCCTGCTTGAGAAGCTTCTTCTGGCTCTTCGTGACGACGTCGACCGCAACCCGTGCCTTCGGCTTCGCCTCTGCGAGCGCCGGGGCCGCCGCGGCGATGACGAGCGCCGCGAAGATCAGGATCGCGGCGATCAGGTTGCGCGGCGAGGCGGCGCGGCCGGCATTCAGCATCGAGTGTGTCTCCCTGTCGTCGGTTTCGGCCTGATTCCGCACGTTCGCCCCCGGAGTGGCACGCGCGGGCGATCACGTATATCAGTTGCCGAACGGCGCCGTTCCGGTTCTACGGTCCCCCGCTTCGGAGCGAAGCGTGCGTGACGCCGGCGCCGGGTCGGGCCTAGCCCGACGATGAAGCGATCGCCAGCTCCTCCAGCCGGCGGTGCACGAGCGCGACGGCCATCGACCCTTCACCGACCGCGCCGGCGACCCGCTTGGCCGAGCCGCTGCGCACGTCGCCCGCGGCGAAGAGCCCCGGCACGCTGGTCTCCAGCGGGAGCGGGTCGCGATCCAGCGGCCAGCCCTCCGGCCGCCTGCCGTCGGCCAGCAGGTCGGGGCCCGTGAGCACGTAGCCGGCACCGTCCGTCCGCACTCCGGTATCGGCGGCCCAGCCGGTGCGCGGCTCGCCCCCGATGCAGACGAAGAGCGCGCGAACGGCGCGGCGCTCCGTCGCGCCGCCGGCATCGGAGATGGTCAGCGCGGTGAGCCGCCCGCCGGACGCGTGCAGCTCGGTGACCTCGCAATGCAGCCGCACCTCGACGAGCGGATGATCCTTGACCCTTTCGACGAGATAGGCGGACATGCTCCGCCCGAGATCCTCGCCGCGAACGACCATCGTCACCGCTGCGCCTGCATTGGCGAGGTTCATGACCGCCTGCCCGGCGGAGTTCCCCGCCCCGATCACGATCACGTCGTCCCCACCGCACTGGGCGGCCTCGCTTCTTCCTGCCCCGTAATAGACGCCGCGTTCGAGCAGGTCATCGATGCCGGGCAGCTCGAGCCGTCGCCAGACCATTCCGGTCGTGGCGAGCACCACGTCCGCGGTGAGCTCGAAACCGCCGGCAAGCGCGAGTCGCTCCTGACCCGCTGCCGTGATCGAGTTGCCCACGACCCCGCGTTGCAGGATGAGCTCGGTGCCGAAGCGCTCCGCCTGGCGCCCGGCGAGCCGGGCGAGCTCGGCGCCGCCGATGCCGTCGACGAAGCCGAAGAAGTTCTCGATCAGCGACGTATGCGATGCCTGTCCGCCGGGCACGTCCGCCTCGATCAGCACCGTGGACAGCCCGTCCGACGAGGCGTAGACGGCCGCGGCGAGCCCGGCCGGCCCGGCTCCGACGATCGCCAGGTCGTAGTGCGCGCGCGACGGCGGCGCGGAAAGCCGCCAGGCCTCGGCCAGCCTGGCAACCGTGACATCGTCCAGCACCTCCTCGCCGTCGATCAGCGCCGGCATCGCTGCACCGGCCGCTCCGCGGGTGGCGAGCAGCCGCTCGGCCTCCGGCGACCCTGCTTCGATGAGCTCGTGCGGCTGGGCGATGCGCGTGAGGAAATCGCGGACGCGGTGCGCACCGGGGTCGAGGCGCGTCCCGATGAGCTGGACCGTGGGCCGGACGGGACTCATCCGCTCAGGGCGATCAGCCCGCCATTGGCGACGGCGGGATCCGCGGCGCGCCGTGTACTTCCGGGATCACCATGGCCAGCTCGTCCGGATAGCACCATGCCCAGTCCTCACCGGGTTCGATCGAGCGCATGATTGGGTGCTCGCTGCGTTGCGCATGCGCGGTGGCGTGGCGTTGCGGCGAGTCGTCACAGCACCCGACGTGCCCGCACTCCAGGCAGATCCGCAGATGAAACCACTGGGTCCCGGCCGCCAGGCAGTCCTCGCAGCCGGCCACGGCTTCGGGAAGCTCCGTGACGCGGACATGGTCCAGGTGCGTGCAGCTCGTGGTCATGGGAGCGAGGTTCCCATCATGCGGCTGAGAGGAGTCGAACCTCCACGGGCTTATTCAGCCCACAAGGCCCTCAACCTTGCGCGTCTACCAGTTCCGCCACAGCCGCGAGGGGCGGCCATTGTAGGCGTCGCCGCGGTTGGTCGCCGCGTCGAGATTGAATCCGTCCGTCGCCCCGGCTACTCTGCGAACATGTGTTCCCAGGCCGACCGCGCGATTGCCGAGTGGCGCTCCGCGGCCGGGCCCAGTCCAAGCCGCCCAGGAGGGTGAAGCCGACGATGGATCTGAACCTGACCAAGCGCCAGAGCGAGATCTTCGACTTCATCAAGGGCCATCTCGACAAGACCGGCTACCCGCCGACCGTACGCGAGATCGGTAGCGCCCTCGGGCTGCACTCGCCGTCGACGGTGCACGCCCATCTCGCCAAGCTCGAGAGCTCCGGGGTGCTGCGTCGCGACCCCGCCAAGCCGCGCGCGATCGAGATCCTCGTCGAGCGTACGAAACGGGTCATGCGGCCGTCGATCCCGCTCGTCGGACGGGTCGCGGCGGGAACGCCGATCCTCGCCGAGGAGAACATCGAGGACCAGCTCGAGATCCCGGCGGTGATCGGGGCCGACGACGGCGACTATGCGCTCGAGGTCCACGGCGATTCGATGCAGGACGCCGGCATCCTCGGCGGCGACTACGTCGTCGTCCACCCCGTCGACGATGCCGACAACGGCGAGATCGTCGTCGCGCTGCTCGAGGACGAGGCGACCGTGAAGAAGTTCTTCCGCGACGGCGAGGCGGTCCGGCTCGAGCCCGCGAACGCCGCCTACGAGCCGATCGTCAACCCCGACGTCGAGGTTCTCGGCAGGGTGATCGGCGTCTTCCGCAAGATCTGAGCCGGACGCGCGTGACGTTCCGTACGTGGGTCGCTGAGGTGATCCTCTACGACGTCTGAGCGACCCACCCCCGGCCCGCTAGCCCGAGCGCGTCGTCACGCACTACGTAGAGAGGGCCCCGGAACCGGGGCCCTCTCCTTAGCGGGTCGCTAAGCCGGATCTTGTCTGGCGCGACCATCCATCTCGACGGAGCCTGAGCCCCGAAGGGACCGCGTTCGCCGCGGTCCTGCGGCCCACCTGGACCTCGCCGGGCCGGGTCATCGGTCCTGCTTGGCCTTGCACCGGGCGGGGTTTGCCCGGCCGCCGCGTCACCGCGACGCCGGTGCGCTCTTACCGCACCATTTCACCTTTGCCTGTGCGCCCGAGGGCGCCATCGGCCGTGTCGTTTCTGTGGCACTTTCCCGCGGGTTTCCCCGGGTGGGCGTTACCCACCGCCCTTGCCCTGTGGTGTCCGGACTTTCCTCGAGGGATACCTCCCCCGCGATCGCGTTGACCCGCCCAAGCGATGTTAGACGCTTCGCTTGATGCAACCCGGATCGCCGGCCTCCCGCGCCGTCAGGCGGCGCTGGGGAGGACCGATGCATCTATCTGGTCCTGGGGCAGGCCGGCCGCGTTGGCGACGAGGCTCTGGAACTCGTTCAGCGCGATCTCGCCGAGCGCCTCCAGGAGTTGCTCATCGGTCCAGTCGGCCTCGCGGGCCTCCTCGAGCAGGTGGTGGGGCGGATGCCCCTCCGACTCCATGGTGCCCTTGACGAATGCGAGCATCGCCGCCTCCTTCGGGTCGGTGGACCCGAAGCTACGGGCGAGCGAGATCTCGTCGAGGCCGAGGCCGCTGAGCCGGGCCGAGCGGGCGTGCTGGGCGACGCTGTAGCCGTCGCCACGACGCTCCGCCACCGCGAGCCCGATCCGGATGGCGGTCGCCGGCGGCAGGTCGCCGCCATGGAGCTCGGAGCGCAATCGCGCGAAGGCGCGCAGGGTCGCCGGCGATCCGGCGAGGACCCCGACCAGCTTGGAGACCGCGCCGCCGGAGTTGGCGATGCTCTT
>DASSEM010000123.1:0-11129 GCA_035695265.1 Solirubrobacterales bacterium | reverse complement strand
CGCATGTGGGAGGCCGCGGCCACCGCGGCCAACGTCGCCACTCTCCGTGAGCGCGGCGTCAACGTCCTCGAGCCGGGGGAGGGACAGCTCGCGTCGCGCGGGGAGCGCGGGCCGGGACGGCTGCCGGAGCCGGAGGCCGTCCTCACAGCGATCGAGGCGGCGGTCGGCGCAACAGCCGATCTCGCCGATCGCCGGGTGCTCGTCACAGCGGGCGGGACCCGCGAGCCGATCGACCCGGTTCGCTTCATCGGCAATCGCTCCAGCGGGCGGATGGGCGTCGCGCTGGCCGAGGCCGCGGCGCGCCGCGGCGCCGCGGTGACGCTGATCGCCGCCAACGTCGCCCTGCCGGCGCCGGCCGCCGTCGAGCGGATCGACGTGACGAGCGCCGCCGAGCTCGAGGCGGCAACCGCGCGCGAGTTCGCGGCTGCAGACGTCCTGCTGATGGCGGCCGCGGTCGCCGACTTCCGACCCGCCGATCCGAGCGCCGCCAAGTTCGCCCGCGAGGGAGAGGCGACGCCGACGGTCGAGCTCGAGGCGACCGCGGACGTGCTCGCCGGGCTTGCCGGCCGGCGTCGTGACGGACAGGTCCTGGTCGGCTTTGCCGCCGAGCACGGCGGCGACTACGTCGCCCGGGCGCGGGACAAGCTCGAGCGCAAGGGCGTGGACGCGATCGTCGTCAACGACGTCTCCGACCCCTCGATCGGCTTCGAGAGCACCGAGAACGAGGTGACCGTGGTGACCGCCGCTGAGGATTCGAGGCTGCCACGCGGCAGCAAGCGCGAGCTCGCCGACGCGATCCTCGACCGGGTTGTGGCGCTGCACCGGTGAGGTCCCGACGCGGCCCGTTCCTAAACTCCCCGGCGTGAAGGAGGTCGTCATCCTCGGCTCGACCGGGTCGATCGGCGAGCAGGCGCTCGATGTGGCCGCTCGCTCGCCGGATCTGCAGGTCGCCGGCCTTGCCGCCGCGAGCGGCTGGGAGCGGCTGCTCGCCCAGGCTGAGAGCGCCGGCGCTGCCGCGGTCGCGCTCGCCGACGAGGCCGCCGCCGCGGCCGCCGCCGCCAGTGGCTGGAGCGGGACCGTCCACGCCGGCGAGGCGGGCATCCGCGAGCTCATCGTCGCGACCCGTCCGGACGTGGTCCTGAACGCGATCGTCGGCTCCGCCGGCCTCGGGCCGACGATCGTGACCCTCAGCGAAGGGATCGAGCTGGCGCTCGCCAACAAGGAGAGCCTGGTCGTCGGGGGCGATCTGATCATGGCCCTCGCCGAGGCCGGCGATGCCCGGATCGTGCCCGTCGACTCCGAGCACTCGGCGCTTCACCAGCTCGTCCGCTCGGAGCCTCCCGGGGTCGTCGACCGGCTCGTCCTCACCGCATCCGGCGGCCCGTTCCGGGGACGCGCCGACCTCGACGGGGTGACCCGCGAGGAGGCGCTCTCACACCCGACCTGGGAGATGGGGGGCAAGATCACGATCGACTCGGCAACGCTGATGAACAAGGGGCTCGAGCTGATCGAGGCGCATCACCTGTTCGCGATCCCCTACGAGCGGATCGACGTCGTCGTCCACCCGCAGTCGCTGGTCCACTCGCTGATCACCCTGATCGACGGCGCGATGCTCGCTCACCTCGGCCATCCCGACATGCGGGTCCCGATCGCCTACGCGCTGCACGGCCCCGACCGGATCGAGCTCCCGGTCGAGCCGCTCGACCTGGCGGCGGTCGGCTCGCTCGGCTTCGAACCGCCCGACCTGGAGGGTTTCCCGTGCCTGCGTCTCGCCCGCGAGGCGGGGATCGCCGGCGGCACCGCCCCGTGCGTGCTCAACGCCGCCAACGAGGTTGCCGTCGCCGCCTTCCTGGCGGGCGAGATCGGCTTCACGGGGATCGCGGAGCTGGTCGATCGCGTTCTCGACGCCGTCGCGACGCCACCAGCCGGTCACTTCAACGAGCTCTTCGAGCGCGACCACGAGGCCCGCGCCGTCGCCGAGCGTGAGCTCGCCACGGTCGCCGCCGGGGCGAACGGGGGAGCTCGGTGAGCTGGGTCCTGGCGATCTCGGGATTCGCCCTTCTCGTCGTCCTCCACGAGGCCGGTCACTTCACCGCCGCGAAGGCTGTCGGGATGCGGGTCGAGCGCTTCTTCCTGTTCTTCCCGCCGAAGCTCGTCTCGATCAGGCGCGGCGAGACCGAGTACGGGGTCGGCGCGATCCCGCTCGGTGGCTTCGTGAAGATCACCGGGATGAACCCCGAGGAGGAGATCCCTCCCGAGGTCGCCCACCGCGCCTACTACCGGCAGCCGGTCTGGAAGCGGATCGTCGTCATCGCCGCCGGCCCGCTCGTCAACATCGTGCTCGCGCTCGTCCTCTTCTTCGTCCTCGCGCTCGGCTTCGGGCTCGACAGCGGGCCGACGAACACGGTCGGCACGGTCAGCTCCGACCTGCCCGCCGCGGAGGTGCTCGAGCCCGGCGACGAGCTCATCGCGATCGACGGCCGGCGGGTCGCCGGCCTGCCGCCGGCGAAGCTCGCCGAGACCGTTCGGGACGAGGTCGCCAAGCACCGCTGCGCCGGCGAGCCGACCGACGGCTGCGTCGCGACCACGGCGGCGAGCCTGCGCGTGATCCGCGACGGCGAGCCGATCACGGTCGACGTCAAGCCCGTCTATGACGCGCCGGAGGAGGTGCCGGGCCAGCCGGCCGTCGAGCCGCGGATGGTGATCGGGTTCAGCTACGAGCCGAAGCGGATCGACGTCTCGCCGGGCGAGGCCGCGAGCTTCGCCGCCGACCGGCTCTGGTGGGTGACATCGCAGACCGCAACGGTGTTCTCGCGGATCTTCGATCCCGAGGTGCGCGACCAGATCTCAGGGGTGGTAGGGGCAACCGAGGTGACCCGCCAGAGCTTCGAGTTCGACGCCCGGCAGGCGATCGGCGTCCTGGCCGTGATCAGCCTCTCGCTCGGCCTCATCAACCTGCTGCCCTTCCTGCCGCTCGACGGCGGCCACATCTTCTGGGCGGTGGTCGAGAAGATCCGCGGCCGGCCGGTACCGCTGCGGATCATGGAACGGTCGGGGATCGTCGGCTTCGCGCTCGTCCTGATCCTGTTCGCGATCGGGCTCGAGAACGACATCGGGCGGCTCACCGGCGAGGGCTTCAACGTCCGCTGATGCACGGCGTTACGCCTGCATTGCGGTAGCTTTCGATCATCCGCGACCCTGGAGGAGGGCACTGACGATGGAAGCGACGGCGGCTGAGCGGTACACGAGTGGCGGTCCCGGCGCCGAGCCGGCCGTGGCGAGCTTTCCCGCGGCCTTCCTGCAGACCGTGGCCCGCCTCGGCGATGGCGACGCGATCGTCGACGGCGACCGGTCCCTGAGCTGGAACGAGCTCCGCGAGCGGGCGCGCACCGTGGCCGGCGGCCTCGCCGGGCTCGGGGTCGGCAAGGGCGACACCGTCGCGCTGATGCTGAACAACCGCCTCGAGTTCTTCCCGATCGACCTCGGTGCCGTAACGCTCGGCGCCGTCCCGTTCTCGATCTACCAGACCGCCTCGCCCGAGCAGATCGCCTACGTCGTCGGCGATGCCGGCGCCCGGGTCGCCGTGGTCGAGAAGTCATTCCTCGAGACCTTCGAGGCTGCCCGGGCCGAGCTGCCGGAGCTCGAGCACCTCATCGTGCTCGACGGTGACGGGGGGACGATGAGCTACGAGGAGCTCTGCGCCGCCGATCCCGAGTTCGACGACGAGGCGGCTGCGGCCCGGGTCGGGCTCGACGATCAGCTGACGCTGATCTACACCTCGGGGACAACCGGGCCACCGAAGGGGGTCGAGCTCACCCATCGAAACCTGCTCGGCCTCGTCTCCGGCGTCGACGACCTGATCGACTTCCCGGAGGAGGGCGGCCGGATCATCTCGTGGCTTCCCGCCGCCCACATCGCCGAGCGCGGCGCCCACTACTACCTGCCGCTGACGAAGGGCGGCACGGTGTCGGTCTGCAGCGACCCGCGGAAGATCATCGAGTTCCTGCCGACGGTGCGCCCGACCTGGTTCTTCGCCGTGCCACGGGTCTGGGAGAAGCTCAAGGCCGGGCTGGAGACGATGTTGGCCGGGCTACCCGACGAGCAGCGCGAGCCGGCCGGAAAGGGGCTCGAGGCGGCGATCGCGAAGGTCCGACTCGAGCAGGTGGGCGAGCCGGTCCCCGAGGAGATCGCCACCGCGGCCGCGGCCATGGAGGAGCAGATGTTCGCCAACCTGCGCGCCCACCTCGGGCTCGATCAGGTTCTGGCGGTGAACGTCGGCGCGGCGCCCACGCCCGTCGAGGTGCTCGAGTTCTTCCACGCGATCGGCATCCCGGTCGCCGAGCTCTGGGGCATGTCGGAGACCTGCGGCGCCGCCACCGTAAACCCACCCGGCAAGGTCAAGCTCGGCACCGTCGGAACGCCGCTCCCCGGGGTCGAGATTCGCCTGGCCGAGGACGGCGAGGTCCAGGTGCGCGGAAGCCTGATTATGGCCGGCTACCGGAACCTGCCGGAGAAGACGGCCGAGACGATCGACGCAGAGGGCTGGCTCGAGACCGGCGACATCGGCGAGATCGATGAGGAGGGCTACCTGAAGATCGTCGATCGCAAGAAGGAGCTGATCATCAACGCCGCCGGCAAGAACATGTCGCCGGCCTCGATCGAGTCGAACCTGAAGGCGGCGAGCCCGCTGATCGGTCAGGCGGTGGCGATCGGCGACGCCCGGCCCTACAACGTGGCATTGATCGTGCTCGACCCCGAGTACGCGCCAGCTTGGGCCGCGAAGCAGGGGATCGAAGCTGAGGGTGTGAGCGGCCTGGTCGAGGACGAGCGGGTGCTCGCGGCGGTCGAGGAGGCCGTCGCCGAGGCCAACGCGAAGATGTCGCGGGTCGAGCAGATCAAGAAGTTCAAGCTCCTCCCCGAGGAGTGGCTTCCCGGCGGCGACGAGCTGACGCCGACGATGAAGCTGAAGCGGCGTCCGATCGCCGACAAGTACGAGTCCGAGATCGAAGCGCTCTACGCCTAGATCTGAGCCACCGGCTTGCCGCGCCGCCGATTCGACCTGAGCCGACCCGGGCTCGGCGCCGGCGTCGCCGCGATTCTCCGCGAGGCCGGGGTTCCGGAGGGCTTTCCGCCGGAGCTCTTGCGCGCCGCCGAGTCGGCCCGGGCGGCCGGGCCACGCGAGCGTGTCGACCTGCCGCTGCTCACGATCGACCCGCCTGGGTCGCGCGACCTCGATCAGGCCGTGCACATCGATCGCCGCCGCGATGGCTACCGGGTCAGCTACGCGATCGCCGATGTCGGCGGCTTCGTCGCGGCCGGCTCGGCTCTGGACCGGGAGGCGCATGCTCGCGGCGTCACCGTCTACGCGCCGGACGCGAAGGCCCCCCTCTATCCGGTGGCGCTGTCAGAGGACGCCGGCAGCCTCCTGCCGGGAAGGTGGCGCCCATCGGTGCTGTGGACGATCGATCTGGACGAGGCGGGTGAGCGCCGCGATGTCTCCGTGCGGCGGGCCGAGGTCAGAAGCGTCGCTCAGCACACATACGCCGACCTTCCGGCCGAAACCGAGGCGCTTCTCGCCGCGGTCGGTGAGCTCCGCGCCGCTCGCGAGCGGGACCGGGGCGGGGTCAGCCTGCGGCTGCCCGAGCAGGAGGTCGTGCCCGACGGCGACGGTGGCTGGACGATCGCCTACCGGGCGCCGCTCGCGACCGAGGAGCACAACGCGCAGATCTCGCTGCTGACCGGGATGGCCGCCGCCGAGCTGATGCTCGAGGCGGGGTACGGGATCGTCCGCTTCCAGCCACCGCCGGAGCCGCGCGCGCTCGATCGCCTGCGGCTGCAGGCACGGGCACTCGGCCGCGATTGGCCTGAGGGGCAGTCCTATCCGGAGTTCATCCGCGGCCTCGACCCGGCCGAGCCGCGCGGGGCGGCGCTCCTGCAGGAGGCCGCCGAGGTCGGCCGCGGCGCCGGCTATGCGGCATTCGACGGCGCCGCGCCCGAGCAGCGCTCACACTTCTCGATCGCTGCCGACTATGCCCACGCGACGGCGCCCCTTCGCCGCCTTCAGGACCGCTGGGTCTCCGAGTGCTGTCTGGCCGTAAGCGCCGGGATCGAGCCGCCGGGGTGGGTTCGCGAGGGGCTCGCCGAGCTGCCGGAGGCCATGCGGGAGGGTGACCGCCGCGCCGGCTCGGTCGAGCGCGGCGTCATCGACCTGGTCGAGGCGATGGCCCTCGCCGGCCGGGAGGGTGAACGGTTCGCCGGGACGGTGATCGATGAGGCGACCGTGCAGCTCCCCGAGCCGGCGATCCGGGCCTCGGTCGAGGGCGATTGCCCCGGCCCTGGCAGCGCCGTCGAGGTGAAGCTGCTCGCCGCCGATCCCGTCAGCCGTTCGGTCCGATTCGCGGTCGCCTGATGGCCCGCGCCGTCGAGATTGAGACTGCCGCGGAGCTGATGCTCCGGCTTGAGGCCGGCCATGGACTCGCCGACGTCGTCGTGCAGGGCGTCGATCTCGGCGACGTCGATGCTGACTGGGACACGATCGATCTCGCCGGCGCCTTCTTCGTCGGCTGCCGCATCCCCGACGGCGCGCTGGCGCTGACCCTGCAGCGGCGTGGCGCGATCGTGATCCCCGAGCTCGCCGAGGGAGGCCGACCGTTCCGCGTCTTCCCGCCTCACCTCTACACCTACGAGGACCTCGTCGCGACCGGTCTCGATGCTGCCGTTCGCAGCTACTTCGAGTCGACCCGACGCCGGCCCGGCAATCCTGACCCGGACCTGCCGATCGAGGCGATCGCGCAGCGACTCCACGACACGGCGATGACCGACGCGATCTGGGACCTGGTCAGGCCCGAGGGCGAGCGCCCGCGCCGGGTAGCCGGGATCATGGGCGGCCACCGGGTCCGTCGTGACGACTCCCGCTACCGGCTGGCGGCTGAGCTCGGCTACCGGCTCACCGAGGCGGGCATGATGGTCGCGACCGGCGGCGGGCCCGGGATCATGGAGGCCGGAAACCTCGGCGCGTATCTGACCCGCGCCTCCGGCGATGGCGCGATCGACAGCGCGGTCGCGATCCTGGCGCGGTCGCCGAGCGTCGCCGACCCCGGCTACGGCGAGTGCGCCGACGCTGTTCACGCCGAGCACGCCGCCGGCACGGGCTGGGACAGCCTGGCGATTCCGACCTGGCTCTACGGACACGAGCCGGTCGGCCGCTTCGCCTCGCACATCGCCAAGTACTTCGCCAACTCGATCCGCGAAGACGGGCTGCTGCGCGTCGCCGGCGCCGGGATCGTCTTCGCGCCCGGTGGCGCCGGAACGGTCCAGGAGATCTTCCAGGACCTCGCGGTGAACGCCTACGCGCCGCCGGGCGAGCGGGCGCCGATGGTATTCCTCGACGCCGGTTGGTTCCGCGGCAACGGGATCGCCGCGGTCGTCGAGCGGTTCGCCGCCGAGGCCGAGCCGCCGTTCGCCGATCAGATCCTCGTCACCGACGCGGTCGAGGCCGCGGTCGAGCGAATCGCCGGTCGCTAGCTGCGGACGAGCTTCTTGTAGGTGATCCGGTGGGGGCGGTCCGCCTCGGCGCCGAGCTCAGCGCGGCGATGCTCCTCGTACGCCTCGAAGTTGCCCTCGAACCAGCGGACCTGCGAATCGCCCTCGAATGCGAGCACGTGAGTCGCGACCCGATCCAGGAACCAGCGGTCGTGCGAGATCACGACCGCGCATCCCGCGAACTCGAGCAGCGCCTCCTCGAGGGCACGCAGCGTGTCGACGTCGAGATCGTTGGTCGGCTCGTCGAGCAGGAGCACGTTGCCGCCGCCCTTCAGCAGCTTCGCGAGGTGAAGTCTGTTGCGCTCGCCGCCGGAGAGCGTCCCGACCTTGCGCTGCTGGTCGGAGCCCTTGAAGTTGAAGCCGCTCGCGTAGGCGCGCGAGCTCATCCGCAGCGAGCCGACCTCGATCTCGTCGAGGCCGCCCGAGATCTCCTCCCAGACCGTGGCGTCGCCGTTGAGCGCGTCGCGGGATTGGTCGACGTAGGCGAGGCGGACGCTCTCGCCGACGCGGAGGGTGCCCCCGTCGGGCTGCTCGGAGCCGGTGATCATCCGAAACAGCGTCGTCTTGCCGGCCCCGTTGGCGCCGATCACGCCGACGATTCCGGCCCGCGGCAGCGAGAAGCTGAGATCCTCGATCAGCAGCCGGTCGCCGAACCCCTTGCGCAGGCCCTCGGCCTCGATGACGACGTCGCCGAGTCGCGGTCCCGCCGGGATCTGGATCTGGACGTCGTCACGCTTGACCGCCTGCTGCTCGGCCAGCATCTCCTCGTAGCGGGCGAGCCGCGCCTTCGACTTCTTGCGCCGACCCTTCGGGTTCTCGCGGACCCACTCGAGCTCGGCCGCGATCGTTCGCTGACGGGCGACGTCGCGGCGCTCCTCCTGGGCGAGCCGCTCCTGCTTCTGCTCGAGCCAGGCCGAGTAGTTGCCCTTGAACGGGATGCCGCGCCCGCGGTCGAGCTCGAGGATCCAGCCGGCGACGTTGTCGAGGAAGTAGCGGTCGTGGGTGACGGCGACGATCGTCCCCTTGTAGCCCTCGAGGTGCTGCTCGAGCCAGGCGACCGATTCGGCGTCGAGGTGGTTGGTGGGCTCGTCGAGCAGCAGCAGGTCGGGGGCGCTGAGGAGCAGCCGGCAGAGAGCCACCCGGCGGCGCTCCCCGCCCGAGAGGGTCGTCACGTCGGCGTCGGCCGGCGGCAGCCGGAGAGCGTCCATCGCCGCCTCCAGCATGCGATCGAGGTTCCAGGCGTCGGCGGCGTCGATCCGGTCCTGGAGGCGCGCGAACTCGCTCGCCGTCTCGTCGGAGTAGTTCATCGAGAGCTCGTTAAAGCGGTCGAGCATGTCGCGGAGCTCGCGGACGCCGTCCTCGACGTTGCCGCGGACGTCCTTGCCGGAATCGAGCGACGGCTCCTGCTCGAGCAGGCCGACCGTGGCGTTCGGATGCAGGGCTGCCTCGCCGCGGTAGCCGTCGTCGAGCCCGGCCATGATCCGCAGCAGCGACGACTTGCCCGCGCCGTTGTAGCCGAGGACGCCGATCCGCGCCCCCGGGTAGAAGCTCAGCGAGATGTCCTCGAGGACCTTCTTGCTGGGCGGATGGGTCCTCGAGACCTTGTACATCGAGTAGATGTATTCGGTGGGTGCGGCCATGCGGCGGCTCAGGATAGAGCCCTGATCCCGCCCGGACCGGATGATGGGATACTCACGCTGATGGGCCGGTGGACCGGGAAGACGCTCGCCGCGGTCGTGGCCGCGGGGCTCTGCGTCCTCGCCGGCGCGGCGCCCGCGGCGGCGCTCGACGCCTGCCCGGAGCAGCCGCGGGCCCAGGTGATCCACTCCGAGGCGGGCCTCTTCGAGTCGATCGCCGTCGATCGCCGTGGCAGGCTCTTCTTCACCAACTCGACCGCCGGCGAGCTGCTGATGATCCGGCGTGCTGGGGCGAAGCCCAGGGTCGTGCTCGACGGGATCGACGCGCCCGGTGGGATCGTCTTCCGGCGGAACGGCAACGTCCTCGTCGGCTACGGCGACAGCATCGCCCAGGGCTCCGACGGCGAGGAGAACCCCGAGGCGGGGCTGATCGAGGTCGATCCGCGGACCGGCCGCAGCCGGATCTACGTCGAGGGCCTGCAGATGGCGAACGGCGTCACCCGCGGCCCTGGCGGACAGATCTTCGCCTCGACCGACTTCGGGACCGGCGTCGATCGCATCCGCCGCGGCCTCGTCGAGCTCGGTTGGGCTCCACTAGAGGGATCGAACGGGATGGTCGTGGATCGGCGCAAGCGCAACCTGTTCGTCAACCAGACTTTCACGACCCCTCCGACGATCGCGAGGGTGCCGCTCCGCGATCCGACCGCCTCCGTGCCCTGGTTCACCGCTCCCTCGGAGCCGGGCGCCTTCCTCGACGGGCTCGCGGGCGACGGCAAGGGCAACCTCTATCCGGCCGCGAACGGCGCCGGGTCGGTCTGGAAGGTGAGCTCGCCCCGCCGGGCCTGCGTGCTCTGGCAGGGCACGCCCTTCCCGAGCGGGCCGAGTGACGTCGCCTTCGGCCGCGGCAAGGGCAGGTTCCCGAAGGGGAGCCTGTTCGTGACCACGTTCGGCGGCGAGCTCATCCAGCTCCGTCGCGTCCGCTGAGCCGTCCGAGCTGAAGCCGAGCGGTCACGGCGCCGCCTCCGCCGACGGCCGGTCGAGCCCCGTCGCTAGCCTGTGCGCATGGCTTCGAAGCGCCAGATATTCGTCGGTGGCGTGCCGATCGGAGGCGGCGCCCCGGTCGCGGTCCAGACGATGACCAAGACCGAGACCGCCAATCTCGATGCGACGTTGGAGCAGATCCGGACGGTGGCCGATGCCGGCGCCGATCTCGTCCGCGTCGCCGTGCCGCGCGAGAAGGACGCCGATGCGCTGCGCACGATCGTCGAGCAGTCGCCGATCCCGGTGATCGCCGACATCCACTTCAACCACACGCTCGCGTTGAAGGCGATCGACGCGGGTGCCCACTGCATCCGCCTCAACCCCGGGAACATCGGGGGTCGCGACAAGGTGGCCGAGGTGGCGGTCAAGGCGACGGCGGCAAGCGTCCCGATGCGGATCGGGGTCAACTCCGGGTCGCTGCCCAAGCATCTGCACGAGCTCGAGCGCAAGGCACCGGTCGAGGCGCTGGTGGCCGCCGCCGTCGAGTTCGTCGAGCTGATGGAAGGGCTCGACTTCACCGACTTCAAGGTCTCGATCAAGTCGACGAACGTGCCGAACACGATCGCCGCGAACCGGATGCTGGCCGACCGGATCCCCTATCCGATCCATCTCGGGATCACCGAGGCCGGCACAAAGTGGTCGGGGGCGCTGAAGTCATCGGTCGGGCTCGGGACGCTGCTCGCCGACGGTGTCGGCGACACGATCCGGATCAGCCTCTCGACGTTCCACGCCGAGGAGGAGGTCAAGGTCGCCTGGGAGATCCTCAAGGCCCTGCAGCTCCGCGAGCGGGGGCCGGTGCTGATCGCCTGCCCGACCTGCGGGCGCCTCCAGTTCGACATGGACACGGTCGTCGCCGAGATCGAGCAGCGGCTCGAGTCCTACACCGAGCCGATCGAGGTCGCCGTCCTC
>DASSEM010000122.1:0-7538 GCA_035695265.1 Solirubrobacterales bacterium | reverse complement strand
AGATCGAGTAGAAGTGCTTGGCGCGGCCCGAGATCTCGGCGTCGATGCCGACCGCCGCCAGCTCCTTGCTCAGGAACTCGCCCGCCTCGGACACGTAACGCGCCCGCTCGTCGCGCTGCTGTCCGACCAGCTGCTTGATCTCGTCGTACTTGCGCGGGTGCAGGACCTGGAAGGCGAGGTCCTCGAGCTCCCACTTGATCGCGTGGATCCCGAGCCGGTGCGCGAGCGGCGCGTAGATCTCGAGCGTCTCGCGGGCCTTCGCGAGCTGCTTCTGCTTCGGCATCGCGCCGAGCGTCCGCATGTTGTGGAGCCGGTCGGCGAGCTTGATCAGGATGACCCGCACGTCGGCGGCCATCGCGACCATCATCTTCCGGTAGTTCTCGGCCTGGCTCTCGTCGCGACTCTCGAACGTGATCCCGGTCAGCTTCGTGACCCCGTCGACGAGGTGCGAGACCTGCTCGCCGAACCCGTTGGCGACCTCGGCGAGGCTGGCGCTGGTGTCCTCGACCGTGTCGTGCAAGAGCGCCGCGCAGAGCGTCTCGGTGTCGAGCCGCAGCCCGGCGCAGATCTTCGCGACCTCGACCGGGTGGCTGATGAACTCCTCACCGGAGCGACGTCGCTGGTCGGCATGGCGCTCGCAGGCGAAGACGAACGCCCGCTCGACCTCCTGCTGGTCGACGCCGGCGCCATTGCCGGGGTCGTGCTCGCCGATCACCGCCAGCAGGTCCCCGAGAAGCTCGCGCTCGCGCGGGGTGAGATCCCGCGTGATCGCATCGAGCGGCGCCGGGGCGCCAGGCCCGTGCTCGACCCCGACGCGGATCCGGCCCGGCTCATCCGCGCCCGGATCGACCGCGGCGCCGGCGGCGTCGGTCTCCTTGCCCCTCAGGGCTCCGCTCTTCGGCTCTGCAGGTATTTCAGGCCCTCCTGATGGATCGCCGCGTAGGCGCGATATGCCTCCGACAGCTCGAGCTTCGTCCGCTCCGAGGATACGACCCGCAGGGAACGGGCATCGCCGTCGTCGCAGCCGGCGACGATGCCGAGCTCGCGGAGGACCCGGACCGAGCGTGCCGCCGCTTCCGGGGTGCGGCCGTAGCGGGCGACCCCGACCAGCGCGGCCCGCAGCGGCTCGACGGCGAGCTCGCCGGCGGCCAGCGACCGGTAGATGTCGGCCAGCGCGCCGTGCAGGTCCCACTCGGCGTCCCAGCAGAGCTCGGCGAGCTCGGCGCTCGCGCCCCAGCAGCGGTGCACGAAGCCGACCCCGCCGGCGGTCAGCGCGAACCGCTCCTGATCGGGATGGCTCGGCGGGTCGACGAGCACGAGATGGGGGAAGCCGGCCGCCGCGTGCGGGGCCGCGACGAGCGAGCCCCAGTCGGCGACCAGGAGGTCGCAGTCCGGGTCGGCGCCGAGCCGGGTCAGCTCGTCGTCGGGGCAGCGCAGGCAGGCACAGGCGGGGGCTTCCGCTCCGGCGATCGTCCCCGGCAGGGCGAGCGCCGAGCGACGGCCGCCGTCGGCGGTCACGACCATCACCCGCTCGCCGCTGGAGAGCAGCTCGGCGATCCGCGCCGTCGCCGAGCCTCGGCGCGCGTCGAGGGCCTGCCGCTGCTCGCCGCCGTCGCGGACGCGGGCGGCGCCGAGCGGTCCCGCCTGCGGGTCAGCGGCCAGCGCCGCCTCGAAGCGCGACCACCAGAGCTCGTCGGGGCCCTCGCGGCACCGATGCCCGTGCGGGGCGCCGGGATCGGCCTCCGGCCCGCGCGCGAAGGCATCAGCGAGCACAGCGCGCGGCTCGACCGCGCCGTTCCAGTGGTTGACCTCGAGCCGCACCGCGAGGTCATGGGGCTCGCGCTCGGCGGCGCTAAGCACCCCGTTCGCGTTGAAGGCGACCGCCCGCGCCGACAGCGATCCGGTGCTGAGGTTGAAGCGTGCGTGCTTTCCCTCCTCGCCCATCGGCCGGACGTCCCCGACCCGGGCGCCGGGGACGATCAGCCTGATCCCGGGATTGCCGCGCCCGAACGGCGCCAAGGTGGCAAGCTGCTCGGCGACATCGAGCCCGAGCGACTCGACGCCGACGAAGGCATCGACGAGCTCTCCCTCGGGTGGCTCGGTGGCCGGCTCCACGGTCTCGGCGTGCGCGATCATCGCCGCCCGGAAGCCGTCGATCGCGGCGACGTCGAGCTCGAGCCCGGCGGCCGCGCGGTGGCCGCCGTAGCGGTCAAGGTGATCGGCGCAGGCATCGAGCGCGGCCAGCAGGTCGAAGCCCTCGATGCTCCGGCCAGAGCCCTTCGCCCGCCCCTCCTCGCCGATCGAGAGGACTACCGCCGGCACCTCGTGGCGTTCGGCGAGCCGCGCCGCGACGATCCCGACGACCCCGGGGTGCCAGCCCTCGCCGGCGACGACGATCAGCGGCGCCGAGCGGACCTCGGCGGGCAGCCCGCGCAGCGCCGCCTCGGCCTCCGCGGTGACCCGACGCTCGGTCTCGCGGCGTTCGTGGTTGGCGGCGTCGAGCTCGGCGGCGATTGCCGCGGCCCGCGCATCGTCGCCGGTCAGCATCAGCTCGACTCCGGCGTCGGCCCGGTAGAGGCGGCCGGCGGCGTTCAGGCGCGGCCCGAGCCGGAAGGCGATGTCGCCCTCGTCGACGCGCTCCGCCTCGACCCGCCCCGCGGCCATCAGCGCGAGCAGGCCGGGCCGGGGCGAGCGGCGGATCGATTCGAGTCCGCGCCTGACCAGGGAGCGGTTTTCGCCGACGAGCGGCACGAGGTCGGCGACCGTGGCGAGGGCGACGAGGTCGAGGTCGCGGATCGGCGCCGCGCCGTCCCCACCCCGCTCCCACTCCAGGGCCTGAGCGAGCTTGGCTGCGACGGCGGCCCCGCAGAGCCCGTCGAACGGATAGCCGCCGACGAGCGGGTGGACGATCGGGCAGGCGGGCAGCTCGGGGCCGGGCTGGTGGTGGTCGGTGACGACGACCTCGATCCCCGCCGCCTCGATCGCCGCGACCTCAAGCGCCGACCCGATCCCGCAGTCGACGGTCACGAGCAACCCGGTCCCGCGCTCGCGGAGCTGCTCGACCGTCCCGGCGCTGAGCCCGTAGCCATCGCCGAGCCGGTCGGGGATCAGCCAGTCGCACTCGCCGCCGGCGCGGCGCAGGGCGCCGACCATGATCGCGGTCGCGCAGATGCCGTCGACGTCGTAGTCGCCGTGGACGGTGATCCGAGTCCCGGCGTCGAGGGCCGCGCCGATCCGCTCGATCGCGGCGCCGATCCCCTCGAAGAGCCCGGGGTCGTGGGTCTCGGCGGCGGCGAGGAACTCCCGCGCGGCCTCGACGGTGCGGTGGCCGCGGCGGACGAGCGCGATCGCGACCGGCTCGGCGAGGTCGAGTTCGTCGGCGATCCGGCGCGCCTCGGCGTAGTCGTAGGGGCGGGCCCGGAAGGGCGTCGTTCGGGCGCTCGCGCTCACGGGCGTCAGGCTTGCACCGTTCGAGGACGGAACCGGGGCGCGAACCCGCTATTTGCCGGCTCCTTCGACTTGAGCGCCACGACAGCCGAGCAGGCCAAGGACGCAGGAGGCGATGCGGCCTAAGGCCGTGAGCCGACGAGGACGCCGGAATGCGAAGCGCTGTCGCGGCGCTCAGGCGTCGCCGTAGTGGCCGGCGAGGGCATCCGAGCGCCGCGACCCGACCGCGTAGGCGATCGCGAGCGCGACCAGACAGCCGGGGATAGCCGCGACGAACGTCGCCAGGTCGGTCTGTCCGAGGCTGTCCCCCTGGGCGATCTGCCAGGCGGCGCCACTGACCACGGCTCCGGCGACAGCCGCCAGGAACGCGCCGATGATGCCGCCCTTGAAGCGGTCGGGCACGAAGACCGTGAAGTGCCAAAGGGCGACCCCGAGCGTGATCCAGACGACCAGGGCCACGACTAGCGATTCCTCCCGTGCTTGCGCCGCTGTGCCTGCCGTCGCCGCCGGGCGGCGAGGCGGCGCTCGCGCTCGCTCACCGCTGCGTCATCGGTTTCCTCGGCGCTGACGGCGTCGGCCTCCGGCTCCTCGGCGGGCTCGGCGCCGTTGCCGTCATCGCGGGGCGCCGAGGCGGCGGCGGGCGGCGGGCTCTCGGGCGCCACCGGGCGGCCGTTGCCGCCGTCGCGCTCCGCCGCGGCCGGCTCGCCGCCGACGAGCGCGACCTCGTTCTCCTCCGGGAACGCCGGCACCCGCCCCATCTGCTCCCTGATCCGGGCAGCCCGCGCCTGGTAGGCGGGCTCGCGCTCCTTCCATGCGATCAGGACCGGCGAGGCGATGAAGATCGACGAGTAGGTGCCGGAGAGGACGCCGACCATCATCGCGAAGGCGAAGTCGCTCAGCGTCTCGCCACCGAAGATCAGGATGGTGCCGATCAGGAACACGGTCGAGAGGCCCGTGATCAGCGATCGGGTCAAGACCTCGCTGAGCGAGCGGTTGGCGATCTGCGAGAAGGTCGCGCGCGGCAGGCGCGGCACGTTCTCGCGCACCCGGTCGAAGACGATGATCGTGTCGTAGAGCGAGTAGCCGAGGATCGTCAGGAAAGCGGCGACCGTTCCGCTCGTCACCTCCCGGCCGACCAGCGAATAGACGCCGGCGGTGATCAGGATGTCGTGGATCACCGCGATCATCACCGGGATCGCGTACTTGGGCTCGAACCGGAAGGCGACGTAGGCGGCGATCAGCAGCAGCGAGAACGCGATCGCGTAACCCGCGCTGCGGGCGATCTGCTCACCGAACGTCGGACCGACCGACTGGCTCTGGAAGCCGCCTTCGCCGCCGCCCTCGAAGCCGAAGTCGGAACTGAGCTGGCGCTGGACCTCGCCGACCTCGTCGGGCGCGATCGTGCCCTGGATCTGGAACACGTTGGCGCCGAAGTCGGGGTTCTCGACGCTCTGGACCTTGACCGCGTCGACGTCGGCGACCCCGGCGTCGGCGAGCGAGTTGCGGACGTCGTCGACGCTCACCGGCTCCGCCAGCGCCGTCTCGATCTTGGTCCCCGACTCGAAGTCGATGCCGAAGTTGAGCTGGTTGGTCGCGAACGAAAGCGCGCCGACGACCAGGATCAGGCCCGAGATCGAGAAGAACCAGCGGCTCGCGCCCGCGAAGTCGAAGTGCCAGCGGACGCGCTGCTCGCCGGCGCCGAGGAAGGCGGGTGAGCGCAGGATCCGGCTGCGGCCGAGCAGGCCGAGCACCGCGCGGGTGAACACGACCGCGGTCAGCAGCGAGACGATCGTGCCGATCCCGAGCGTGAACGCGAAGCCCTTGACCCCTGCGGTGGCGAGCCCGAAGAGGATGAACGCGGTCAGCAGGGTGATCACGTTCGCGTCGATGATGGTGCCGATCCCGCGCTTGTATCCCGTCGTGATCGACGAGATCATCGAATGGCCCTTGCGGGCCTCCTCCTTTATTCGCTCGAAGACGACGACGTTCGAGTCCGCGGCGACGCCGATCGTCAGGATCAGGCCGGCGATCCCCGGCAGCGTCAGCGTGATCGGGATCAGCTTCATGATCGCCAGGAAGAAGGCGGCATAGACGGCGAGGCCGAGGATCGCGATCGCTCCGAGGAAGCGGTAGTAGAGGAGGAAGAAGATCGAGACGATCAGGAGGCCGATCAATCCGGCCTTGAGGCCGTCGTCGAGCGCCTGCTGGCCGAGCGTCGGGGAGACCGTGCTCTGGCTGACCAGCTCGAGGTTGATCGGCAGCGCCCCGATCTTCAGGAAGGTCGCCAGGTCCTGCGCCTGCTGGACCGTGAACCCGCCCGAGATCTGGGCGCCGGTGCGGCCGTCGATCCCGTCGGGGTTCTCCTGGTAGTCGATGACGGGCCGCGAGACGATGTCGCCGTCGAGGACGATCGCGAACGAGTACGGAGCGCCGAGCGACTCGAAGCCCCGCTGGGCGATGTTGCGGGTGATCCTCTCGAAGGCGGCCCGGCCCTCGTCGGTGAAGTCGAAGGTGACGTTCGGCGCGTTGTTCTGGTCGAAGCTCTGCTCCGGGTTCTCGATGTCGTCGCCGCTCAGCGCCGGCCGGTCGCGGAGCACGAAGTAGCGCGGGGTCGCCTCCGGGTCGTCCTGCTGGTCCTGGACGACGATCGTCCCCTGTGGGACCGTGAGCACCTTGCGGTCCTCCTTCGGAACCGCCTTCGCCGCGTCGGTCGAGAACAGGTCGCGCTCGCTCGACTCGGGGCCGGCGACGTACTCGCGGCTCCCCTTCTCGAACAGGTAGAGCTGCGGGCCGGTGGTCGTACAGACGTCGTTGCACTTCGTGTTCTGCTTGGAGGCGAGCTCGACGGCGTTGTAGAGGCTCGTCGTCGCCTGCTGGGTGAGGTTCTCCGGCGTCACCTCCTCGACCTTCGGATCGAGCGGCACGACGTTCGGCTCGAGGTCGTAGAAGTAGAGCTTCGCGGTGTCGCCGACCTGCTCGATCGCGCGCTGAGTGTCCTGGACGTCGGGTAGCCCGACCTGGATCTGGGTCTCGCCGAGCGGCGCGATCTCGGGCTCGGAGACACCGAAGGCATCCACCCGGTCGCGCAGCAGCTCGATCGTGCGATCGATGTCCTCGCGGTCGACGGTCGGGTTGTCGGCGCTCGGCTCGCCCTCGTAGATGAGCTGGATGCCGCCGCTGAGGTCGAGGCCGAGCTTGGTCGGCTTCGTCGCGATCACGTAGACCGAGGCCGCCAGCAGGGCCAGGATCAGCATGACGATCGTGATGTTGGCGCGGCGCGAGCCCATGCGTTGGCGGGAGCGTACCCGGGAGGGGAGCCGAAGCCCCCGCTACTCCGGCGTGAGGACGAGCAGCATCCCGCCGTCGTCGTCGTAGGCCGGGAAGACGTCGGCGACGGCCTTTGCGGGGAGGTCGCCCTCGGCGTTCACGGCGACCCGCTTGCCGAGCGAGCGCACCCCCCACTCGAGCGTCGTCTCGATCGGATCGGCGACGCCGTTGCCGTCGCTGTCGGACTCCTCGCCGCCGTCGCCCACGTCGATCCACTGCAATCCGAGCACGTCCTTGACCGGGCGCCCGATCACGTCCTCGTCGGTCAGGCCGGTCAGCTCGAAGCCGCCGCGGCCCACGTCGAGAACGCGGCCCTTTCCGTCACAGGTGAAGAACGCCGCATCGGGGGCCGGGTAGTAGTCGTCGAGGAGCTCGAACAGGAAGCCGAATCCGCACTTCGGACAGCCCTTCGGCCGGCTCGACAACCCCGCGGTCCGCTCGCCGCTCTGGACGCGGTTGCCGCAGTTGGGGCAGATGAAGAAGGGCACGTTCGGAAGGCTAGTGAATCGAAGTCGTAGCCCTTTCGGTGGAGGGCCGGCCGGGGAAGGCCCGCTGGGCGCCGCCGCTTCGCGGCGGGTTCGGGTGGAGCGCCCATCGGACCTTCCCCAACCGTCCCTACGTTGGCCACAGCCGGATCCACAGCCTTCCTCTCTCGGTGAGCGGGTGAAGCCCTAACTCACAGTCAACTGACAGTTGCGTCCTCCCCCAGGACGCTTTCGCCATCTCGCTGTGCCCACGCGACAGCCGTAAGCGCTCGTCTGCCG
>DASSEM010000121.1:0-7185 GCA_035695265.1 Solirubrobacterales bacterium | reverse complement strand
CCCGCCGTATCCGGAGACGGAGGCGTATGTTGCCCGGATCCTCGGGCTCCTCGACGGCGCCGGCGCCCTGCCCGGCGGACCGCCGGCGCTCGAGGTGCGGCTGGTCGCCTGAAGGCCGGCTGCCGGCTCGACTGGCTAGGCTGCCGCGCCGTGGCGGTCGTCGAGATCAATGGGATCGAGGAAGCGAAGGCGATGGTCGGCAAGACCATCGGCCCCACCGGGTGGCGCGAGGTCACCCAGGCCGACATCGACGACTTCGCCCGCCTCTCCGGCGACGATCAGTGGATCCACGTCGACGTCGAGCGGGCGAAGCGCGAGAGCCCGTTCGGGGCGACGATCGCCCACGGCAACCTGACGCTGTCGCTGATCGACGGCATGCGCCGCGCCCTGGTCTCGACCACCGGGTTCAAGCTCGGCGTCAACTACGGCTGGAACAAGGTCCGCTTCCCGGCGCCGGTTCCGGCCGGCTCGCGGGTCCGGGCGACGGCGGAGATCGTCTCGCTCGACGAGGTCGGCGACGGCTGGTACCAGCAGGTGACCCGGTTCACGGTCGAGGTCGAGGGCGGCACCAAGCCCTGCTGCGTGGCCGACAGCGTCGGCCGGGTCCTGGTCGACTGACGCCGTGCGAGCGCCGAGGGGGCGGAGCCACCGCCTCCGCCTCGCTTCGCTCGGCTGAGTGTCGGCGGCGGCTCCACCCCCTCGGCCGTCAGTGCGGCGGAGAGGGTAGGGCAGGGAACGGGACGTGGCGGCAGCGGTCGGCGCGCGGACGATACACCGCAGGTGAACTGCAAATCAGGTACCCCAGAGGGCAGCGATTTGCAGTTGACCGAGAGTTAACGCAGTTCGTCGTTCGCTGAGTGTCGGCGGCGGCGGTACCCCCACCGGCACGCCGGGTATGCCGCGTCAATCCAACGGCACCCCGGCGCAGTCGCACGCCCTACTTGACGGTGAAGGTCCCCTCCATCCCGGCCTCGCGGTGGCCCGGGACCGAGCAGTAGTAGGTGTCGGTGCCGGGCTCGAGCTCGGCGCTGGCGGTGGTCGTCGAGTCGGTGATCACCTCGGTCCTGGCGACCTCGTTGCCGCTCTCGTCCTCGATGACGACGTCATGGCCGACCGAAGACGGGTTGTCGAACTCGATCGTCGCCTGACCCGCCTTCGCCGTCTCGGGGGCCTCGGTGTACGCCAAAGCGCCACTCGGGTCGGCCTCGAAGGAGAGGGTCTGGGCGGCTCCCCCGCCACCCGATGTCGGGGTGGTCTCGGTCGCGGTCGTCTCGGCGGCGGTGGTGGCGGTCTCGTCGTCGCCTCCGCAGGCCACCAGGCCCAGGGCGGCAATCGCGGCGACCGACGCCACTGCGAGCAGCCGGATCGGTGAGAGAAGACGCGTGTGCAAGGCATTCCTCCTCGGCTAGTGGATACCGAGACCCTACTCCTAGCGCGTCCGGGCGGGTCTCAGTGGCCCTGGAAGGTGGGCCGCTCGCCCGCCAGGAAGTCGCGGACGCCGTCGCGCAGGTCCTCCGTTCCCATCGACTCGGCGATGCCGTGGCGCTCGAGCTGCAGGTGGTCGGCGAGCGAGTTGTCGAGGCTCTCCCAGACGAGCCGCTTGACCATCCGCTGGTAGTGGGGGGACTTGGCGGCCAGCTCGGCGGCCTTGGCACCGGCCGCGAGCAGCAACTCGTCGGCGGGGACGACCGCGGAGACGAGTCCCCTGGAGAGGGCATCGGCGGCGGTCAGGTTCGGGTCCTCCAGCATCAGCTCGGCGGCGGCCGCCGGTCCGATCACGCGGGGCAGGAAGTAGGTCATGCCGCCGTCGGGGGAGGCGCCGATCCGGCCGTAGGCGCAGACGAGGAAGGCGTCCTCGGAGGCGATCCGGATGTCGCACATCAGCGCCAGCGAGAACCCGGCGCCGGCGGCGGGGCCGTTGATCGCGGCGATCACCGGATAAGGGATGCGCTTGAAGTCGACGATCCCCTGGTGGAGGACGTCGGCGCCCCGCCTCACGTCCTGGACGAGGTCCGCCCCCGGCTCCTCGAGCCCGCGCCGGAACCAGTTGACGTCGCCGCCTGCCGAGAAGGCGCGCCCCTCGCCGGTCACGATCAGGGCGCGGATCGAGGCGCGGTCGGCGAGCCAGGGAGCGATCAGCGCCAGCTCGGAGATCATGTCGGGGTCCATCGCGTTCATCGCATCCGGTCGCGACAGGGTCAGGGTGCCGACCGGCCCCTCGGTCTCGAACCGCATCGTCGTCAGCTCGGGCGGGGTCGGGGCTTGGTCGCTCATGCTCACTCCACGTCTCGGTCGGCCTCGGGTCAGCCGCGAGTGTATGGCGGTGCCCCTCCGTACAGTTTCCGGCCATGGCGGGAAGCGATGACAGACGGCGCGAGAGCATCGCCGAGCAGCGCCGGCGGTTGCCCGATCAGCCCGGCGTCTACATGCTCAGCGACGGCGACGGGCGGGTCGTGTACGTGGGCAAGTCGCGTTCGATCAGAAAGCGCGTCGCCAGCCACTTCTCCGCCCGGACGACGCTCGGCAGCCTCGCCGACGAGATCGAGTCGATCGACTTCCTCGTCACCGGCACCGAGGCGGAGGCGCTGATCGCCGAGCAGCAGTTCATCAAGCGCCATCGACCGATCCTCAACGTCAAGCTGCGCGACGACAAGTCCTATCCCTACATCGGGATCAGCCTCGACGAGGAGTACCCGCGCGTCTACTTCACGCGCGAGCGTCACCGCCCCAACCGCGTCTACTTCGGCCCCTACGCGAACGCGCGCCGCGTCCGCGACACGCTCGAGCTGCTCGGCAAGCTGTTCCAGTACCGGACCTGCGACGGCGCCGAGCCCGGCCGCCGTTCCGGCGTTCCCTGCCTCGACTACTACATCAAGCGCTGCGGGGCGCCCTGCGTGGGCTACGTCGATGCCGCCGAGTACGGGCGGAACATCGACGCGATCCGCCGCTTCCTCTCCGGCCGCTACCGCGACGTCGAGCGCGACCTGGTGGCGAAGATGGATGAGGCCGCGGCGGCGCAGGAGTTCGAGCGGGCGGCGCTGTTCCGCGACCGGGTCGCCGCGATCCGCTCACTGATGGAGCGCCAGCAGGTCGCCGGCGAGAGCGTCGGCACGGCTGACCTGGTCGGCGTCGCGGTCGAGGGCCAGGAGGCGAACGCTCAGGTCTTCCAGGTCCGCGACGGCGTCCTCTCCGAGCGCCAGGGCTTCTACCTCGAAAACGGGGGAGAGGGTGACGCCGGCGAGGTCGGCGAGCAGTTCATCGCGCAGTACTACGCGGCCTCCCCGACCGTGCCGCCGCTCGTCGTGGTCGGCCCCGAGCTCGCCTCGCGGACCGATCTGCTCGCGGAGGCGCTGAGCGACCGGCGTGGCGCCGCGGTCGAGGTTCGCGCCGCCGAGCGCGGCGACAAGCGGCGCCTGCGCGAGCTCGCCGAGCGCAACGCGAAGCTCGCTCTGGCCCAGGACAAGCTGCGCCGCGAGCGCCGCCGCCGCCAGCGGACCGAGGCGCTTTCGGAGCTCGCCGAGGCCCTTGACATGGACTCCGTGCCGGTTCGGATCGAGGGCTACGACATCTCCAACCTCGGCCCCGAGCACACGGTCGCGTCGATGGTGGTGTTCGAGGGCGGCGCCCCGAAGAAGTCCGACTACCGGCGCTTCCGGATCCGCGGGATCCATGGCGGCTCCGACGACTTCGCGGCGATGGAGGAGGTCCTGTCGCGGCGGCTCGCGCGCTACCTCGACGAGAGCGGGAGATCGCCGCACGACGCCGAGCTCGACGCGAGCTTCGCGGCGCTGCCGGGGCTGGTCATGATCGACGGCGGCAAGGGCCAGCTCGCGGCGGGCGTCCGCGCCCTGCAGCCGCTCATCGACCGGGGCGTCACGGTGGTCTCGCTCGCCAAGCGGCTCGAGGAGGTCTACGTGCCGGGACGGTCCCAGCCCCTGCCGATCCGCCGCGACTCGGAGGCCTCGCGGCTGCTGCAGCGGGTTCGCGACGAGGCCCATCGCTTTGCGCTGGACCTGCACCGCAGGCGCCGTGGCAAGGCGATGACCGGCTCGGTCCTCGACGGGCTGCGGGGCGTCGGCCCGGCCCGCAAGCGGGCGCTCCTGAGCCACTTCGGCTCGCCGGAGCGCTTCCTCGACGCCTCGGCGGAGGAGATCGAGGCGGTGCCCGGGATCCCCGGCAAGCTCGCCCGCGACATCCACCGCCAGCTCAACAAGGCCGGCTGAGCGGTCCCTTCATAATCCCCGCCCGTGCCTGAAGCGGTGATCAGCGTCAAGGGGCTGCGCAAGTCCTACGGCGCCCTCGAGGCGCTGCGCGGGATCGACCTCGAGGTCCGGCGCGGCGAGATCTTCGCCTTCCTCGGACCGAACGGCGCCGGCAAGACGACCGCCATCTCGGTCCTCGAGGGCTACCTCGAGCGCGACGGCGGCACCGTCGAGGTGCTCGGCGAGGACCCGGCGACGGCCGGCCGCGAGTGGCGCGGGCGGGTCGGGTTCGTCCTCCAGGAGTGCCGGATGGAGAGCCTTCTCACCGTGCGCGAGACCCTCACGATGTACGCCGGCTACTACCGGGACCCGCGGCCGGTCGAGGCGACGATCGACCTGGTCGGGCTCGCCGAGAAGGCCGACGAACGGGCCGGGCGGCTCTCGGGCGGGCAGCAGCGGCGGCTCGACGTCGCCGTGGCGCTGGTCGGTGACGCCGAGCTGCTCTTCCTCGACGAGCCGACCACGGGGTTCGATCCCTCCGCCCGTCGTGCCGCCTGGGCCGTGATCGAGGGCCTGCGCGACCTCGGCAAGACGGTGATGCTGACCACCCACTACATGGACGAGGCCCAGGCGCTCGCCGACCGGGTCGCCGTGATCACCGCCGGCGAGATCATCGCGGCGGGGACGCCGGATGACCTCGGCGGTCGCCGCCACGCCGACAGCCTGATCAGCTTCGACCTCCCGGCCGCGGCCGCCGTCAGCGCCGTCCGCGGCGCGGTCACGGGTGAGTGGACGCAGTCGAACGGCCGGCTCGCGCTGCGCTCCGCCGACCCGACCCGCAGCCTCCACGAGCTGACCGCCTGGGCGCTCGACCACGACGTTCGCCTCGGCGGGCTCGAGGTGACCCGCCCGAGCCTCGAGGACGTATACCTCGACCTGATCGGCGAGGAGCGGGGGAGGGCCACATGAGCGGCGCCGCTCTGATCCTCCACCAGTTCCGCTACGAGCAGAAGGTCTTCTGGCGCAGCCCCGCGGCCGTGTTCTTCACGGTCATGTTCCCGGTCATCTTCCTCCTGATCTTCGCCTCGCTGTTCGGCGATCAGGAGATCGAGGAGCTCGGGATCGAGACCGCGACCTACTACGTGCCCGGGATCATCACGCTGGCGGTCGTCTCGGCGACCCTCGTCAACGTCGCGATGCGCCTGGTCGAGATGCGCGAGAGCGGGCGGCTGAAGCGGATGCGCGGCACGCCGCTTCCGACCTGGGCTTACATCGGCGGTCGGATCGGCAATGCCTTCGTCGTCTCGCTGCTGATGGTCGTGATCGTCACGCTGCTCGGCAACGTCCTCTACGGGGTTCCGGTCCCGACCACGACCATCCCGGCGCTCCTGCTCACGCTCGTCGTCGGCACGTTCGCGTTCTGCTCGCTCGGCATCGCGCTCAGCATCGCGATCCCCAGCGAGCAGGCGGCTCCGCCGATCACCAACTTCACGGTGCTGCCGCTCTACTTCCTCTCCGGCGTCTTCGTCCCCGAGACCGAGATCCCCGACGGCGTCCTGACGTTCGCGTCGGTCTTCCCGATCCGGCCGTTCTTCCAGGCGTTCCTGACCGCCTACGACCCGCTCACCGCCGGTGCCGGCTTCGACTGGGGGCATCTCGCCGTCGTCGCGGCGTGGGGCGTCGCCGGGACGCTGGTGGCGGTGCGCTGCTTCCGCTGGGCGCCGCGTCACGGATGAGCTACGTAGTCGCGACGGGGGCAGGACACGGCGCACCTCCATAGGCTCTAGACCGCAGGCCGCGATCGGACGCGGCCGCCCTTCGCCCCCAGCTCTCGAACCCAGGAGGACAACGAAATGGCAGTCAAGGTCGGCATCAACGGCTTCGGAAGGATCGGCAGAAACCTGTTCCGGGCCGCGTACGAGTCCGGCGCCGACCTCGAGTTCGTCGCCGTCAACGACCTGACCGACGACGACACGCTGGCCCACCTGCTCAAGTACGACTCGATCCTCGGCCGCTTCCCGGGCGAAGTCGAGGTCGGCGACGGCGCGATCACCGTCGACGGGGCGAGGATCGTCGCGCTCGAGGAGCGCGACCCGGCCAAGCTCCCCTGGGGCGACCTCGGGGTCGAGGTCGTGATCGAATCGACCGGGTTCTTCACCGCCCGTGCCGACGCCGCCAAGCACCTCGAGGCCGGCGCCCGCAAGGTGATCATCTCGGCGCCCGCCAAGGAGCCCGACGTGACCGTCGCGCTCGGCGTCAACTTCGACGACTACAACCCCGAGACCGATCACATCATCTCGAACGCGTCGTGCACGACCAACTGCCTCGCGCCGCTGGCGAAGGTGGTCCATGAGGCGGTCGGGATCGAGCGCGGCTTGATGACGACGATCCACGCCTACACCGCCGACCAGCGCCTCCAGGACATGCCGCACAAGGACCTGCGCCGGGCGCGAGCGGCGGCGCTCAACCTGATCCCGACCACGACCGGCGCCGCGAAGGCCGTCGGTCTCGTGCTGCCGGAGCTGAACGGGAAGTTGAACGGCTTCGCGATGCGGGCTCCGGTCGCCACCGGTTCGGTCGTCGACCTCACCTGCACGACCGAGCGGAAGGTCACGGTCGAGGAGGTGAACGCCGCCGTCGCCGCGGCCGCATCCGGTCCGCTCGCCGGCATCCTCGCCTACACCGAGGACCCGATCGTCTCGACCGACATCGTCAAGGACCCGCACTCGTCGATCTTCGACGCCGGCCAGACGATGGTCATGGAGGGAACGCTGCTCAAGGTCGTCTCCTGGTACGACAACGAGTGGGGCTACTCGAACCGGCTCGCCGAGCTCGCCGGCAAGGTCCTCTAGGGCCCCGCCGGCGGCGAGTGTGACCGAGCGCGGGCGATTCGAAAAGGCGTCGGTCCGCGACGCCGAGGTCGGCGGCCGCACCGTGCTCGTTCGCGCCGACCTCAACGTGCCGATGGCCGAGGGCGCCGTCG
>DASSEM010000120.1:0-8294 GCA_035695265.1 Solirubrobacterales bacterium | reverse complement strand
GGGTCGGGGCCGGCCTCACGGTGCTGACGCTGATCCTCTTCGTCGTCGGGGTGATCTTCACAGGCAAGGTCAACGAGGTCGACGCCGCCACGGCCGATCCGATCACGATCCAGGTCGACGCCCAGCAGTGGCTGTGGCGCTACGAGTACCCGGTCGAGGAGCCCTCCGAGGACGGCTTCAACGTCGACGCCGCCTACAGCTACCAGGAGCTGGTCGTTCCGGTCGACACCCCGATCACGCTCGAGGTCAGCTCGGTGGACGTCCTCCACCGCTGGTCCGTCCCGGCGCTCGCCCCGAGCGCCGATGCGGTGCCCGGGATCACCAACGAGGTCACCTTCACCGCGACCGAGCCCGGCACCTACGAAGGAGCATCCACGCGGTTCTCCGGGCCCGGCTACGCGACCATGCGGACGCGGGTGATCGTCGTCGAACCCGATCAGTACGAGCAGTTCGTGCAGGACCGCTCGGCCGACATCAAGGCCGCCCGCAAGGCGGTCGAGGAGCGGGTCAACGCCGGCACCGCGCCCGGAGTGAAGGTCGAGGAGAAGTGACGCCGGTCCGCAGCGCCTCCCCGCCGGAGGTCGTCAGCGAGCAGGTCCCGCGGGCGCAGAAGCCGTGGATAACGCTGGTGACGAGCGCCGATCACAAGTCGGTCGGGCGCATGTACATCGCGACCTCGCTCGTCTTCGCGAGCGCCGCGCTGGCCGAGTTCCTGATGATGCGGCTGCAGCTCACGATCCCGGAGAACACCCTGATCCGGCCGGAGATCTTCGATCGGCTGCTCTCCGCCTTCGGCGCCACCTCGCTGCTGCTCTTCGCGCTGCCGCTGGTGATCGGCCTGATGTCGATCGTCGCGCCACTGCAGGTCGGCGCCCGCGGGATGGCGCTGCCGCGCCTTCATCATCTCTCCTACTGGCTCTACGCCTTCGGCGGCGTGACGATCTACGGCAGCTTCCTCTACCGGCCCTCGGAGGCGGGGACCCTGGCGCTGCCGCCGCTCTCCTCCTCCGAGTTCCTGCCCGGCGCCGCGGTCGATGCCTGGCTGGTCGGCGTCGCGCTCGCGGTGCTCGGCTTCGTCTGCTTCTCGGTCTCGATGATCGCCACCCTGCGTGACTCGCGAGCGCCGGGGATGGCGCTGCAGCGGATGCCGCTCTTCTCCTGGGCGAGCGCAACCGTCAGCTACACGCTGCTCGCCGTCGGCCCGATCTTCCTCGCGGCGCTCACGATGCTGATGATCGACCGCCACTACGGCGGCGTCTTCTTCGAATCGACCGAGGGCGGCAAGCCGATGCTCTACGAGCACCTCGCCACGATCTTCGTCGCCGGCGCCGTGGTCTCGATCGTGATCGCAGCGCTGGCGACGATCTCCGAGATCCTCGCCACCTTCTCGCGGCAGCCACAGTTCGGCCACCGAACCACCGCCGGCTCGCTCGTCGCGCTCGCGGTTCTCGCGGTGCTCGGCTGGATGCAGGGCATGTTCTCGGCCCCGATCGCCGACGGCTTCCGCTACTTCGCGATGCTGATGGCGCTCGCGGCGATCGTCCCGGTCGGGCTGATCATCTTCAACTGGATCGGGACGCTGACCGGCGGCGCCAAGCGTGACGGCATGCCGCTTCAGTTCGCGCTCGGAGCGATCGTGATGATCGTGTTCGGCCTGGCCGGCAAGCTGGTCACCGCGGTCGTCCCGGTCGGTGCCCTGCTCGCGGGCAGCACCTTCACCACCGCGACGAGCTTCGACCTGATCGTCGGCGCCGCCGTCTTCGGCGGCTTCGCCGCGCTCCACTACTGGTTCCCCAAGCTCTGCGGCCGGACGATGGGCAAGGCGCTCGGCGCTGCCTCGTTCTGGATGCTGCTGATCGGCGGCCTCGCGTACTCGACCGCGACGATGCTTGCCGGCCTCGAGGGGATGCCGGTCGACGTCGCCGAGTTCTACGGCGACAGCGGGCTGGACGCGCTCAACCTGATCGCCTCGATCGGTGCGATCGTGTTCATCGCCGGCTTCCTGACGGCGATGCTGAACGCCGCCACCAGCTACCGGAACGGCGTCGAGGCGGGACCCGACCCCTGGCAGGGCGCGACGCTCGAGTGGTTCGCGCCCTCGCCACCCCCGGTCCACAACTTCGACCTCGTTCCCGACGTCCGCAGCTCCGAGCCCCTGACCGACATCCGCGACGCGATCGGCCGCCGCGCCACCCGCTGGTACCCGCCCGCGGCACGGGCCGGCGAGCCTGAGCCGGAGCCGGTCACGACGGGTGGCGCGCCGGACCCGGCCGCGACGGCGAGCGAGCCCGACCCCTCCGGCGAGGACGAGGGCGGCCGGCCGGTAGCCTGAGCGGCATGTCCGCCCGCGCCCACCCGGTGGCCCGCCTGATGCTGATGCCGACGCCTGCCTGATGGAGTCGTCGGCGGGCGTAGCGGAGCGCGGGAGCGCCGTCGGCGGGGTCGAGCGGCAGCCCACCAGGGATGCCCAACGGTCGCTGCGGGCGCCGGCGTCGCGCGGCCTCGGCGCGGCCGGGGTCCTCGCCCACGCGCGCGACTACCTGGCGCTTACGAAGCCGCGGATCATCTCGCTGCTGCTCTGGACGACGGTGGCGACGATGCTGGTCGCAAAGCCTTCCGGCCTGGCGCTCTCGACCGTCCTCTGGACCTGCCTCGGGGGCTACCTGGCGGCGGGCGGAGCCGGTGCGATCAACCATTACATCGACCGCGACATCGACGCCCGGATGGGCCGCACGCGCGGCCGCCCGATCGTCTCCGGCCGCGTCCGCCCGCTCCACGCGCTGCTCTTCGGCATCGCTCTCGGGGCGCTCGCCACGGTCCAGCTCTGGACCACCGTCAACCCGCTCGCCGCCGTCCTCGCGCTGCTCGGCCTGCTCGGCTACGTGCTCCTCTACACCGCCTGGCTGAAGCCGCGGACGCCGCAGAACATCGTGATCGGCGGCGCGGCCGGGGCGATGCCCCCACTGGTCGGCTGGGCGGCGGCGACCGGCGGGCTCTCGCTCGAGGCGTTCTTCCCGTTCATGGTCATCTTCCTCTGGACGCCGCCCCACTTCTGGGCGCTGGCCCTGCTGATCTCCGACGACTACCGGCGGACCGGGATCCCGATGCTGCCGGTCGTCCGCGGCCAGGGCTTCACGCGGCGCAGCATCCTCCTCTACTCGGCGCTGATGGTCGCCTTCACGTTCCTTCCGGTGGCGACCGGGATGCTCGGCGGCCTCTACCTGGCCGCGGCCGCTGCGCTGGGCGTCGCGTTCATGCTCGGCGCGACGCGGCTGCGGCGCCTCGAGACGAGCCGGGCCGCCCTGCAGCTCTATCTCGGCTCGCTCGCCTACCTCTTCCTCCTGTTCGCCGCGATGGCGGCCGACAGGGTCCTCGCCGGCTGATTAGATTTCAAGCCGATGGATCGCCGCCAGGCCAACAGCAACATCCGCTCCGGGCTCGTCAGCGCCGGCATCGCGATGTTCCTGTTCGCGCTGACCTTCTACGTCGCCGTCCTCTACGTCGGCGGTTGAAGGTTTGAGCGTGGCCCGGACGCCGGACATCGAGAGCACCGAGCCGAGCGAGCTCATCTACGTGCCCAGCAACTCCTGGGCGCCGGTGATCCTCGCTGCCGGGATCGCCCTGATCCTGGTCGGGATGTTCAAAGGCTGGTCGCTGTGGGTGATCGGCTTGCTCGTCCTGCTGCTCGGCCTGCGCTCCTGGTGGCGCCTCGCCGACGACGAGATCGCCGGCATGCGCCGCGAGCAGCGTCGCGACACGGCCGTGATCCCGGCCGAGCCCGTCCGCCGGCGCCGCTGAGGCGCCTCAGCCCGGCGTCATCGCCGACGTCGCTCCGGCCGACGTCCAGACGCGCATGATGTCGCGCATCGACAGGACGCCGACGAGCTCCGGCCCCTCGCAGATCACGAGGTGACGGATGCCGCGCCCGGCCATGTCGGCGGCGGCGCGCTCGAGGCTCCAATCGGGCGCCGCGGTGATCACCGAGTCGCTCATGTGGTCGGCGACGCGCTCGGCGTCGGGGTTCTCCCCGCGGCCGATCGAGACCAGCACGTCGCGCTCGCTGATTATCCGCGGGCCCGGCGCTTCCTCGTCGATCACGATCGCCGCGCCGACCCCCTTCTCGGTCATCATCCGCGCCGCGTCACGCAGCGTGTGACCGGGCCCGACGGTCAGGACCACTTCCGACATTCCCTCGCGTACCTCCATGCCTCGCCCTCTCGCTCCTTTCGTCTCCGACCCACTCCGACACCCCCTTGCCGAGCGGTTTGTGCTGATCGTCTCAACCCTATCGAATGCGCTCCGCGGCGGGTCGGAGCGGCATCGCCGATCTATAGGATGCGGCCCGTGAAGCGACTTCGCGTGAAGACGGCGGGACTCCTCACGCTCGGAATCGCCCTCGTGGCGATGGCGAGCGGCTGCGACCTGAACGAGAACGCCGACGTGGCGAACGGCCGTCAGCTGTTCATCGAGAAGTGCGGCGGGTGCCACTACCTGAAGGAGGCCGGGACAACCGGCACGGCCGGGCCGGATCTCGACGCCGCCTTCGCTGCCTCCCGCGACGCCGGCATGGACGAGGACACGATCGAGGGCGTCGTCCTCGACCAGATCCAGCACCCGCGCGAGACCGACCCCGACGACCCGTCCTACATGCCGCCCGACCTCGTCACCGGAAGCGACGCCGAGGACGTCGCCACCTACGTCGCCTCGGTCGCCGGCGTACCGGGCATAGAGCCGCCGCAGGTGCCGGGCGGGCCAGGCGGACAGGTCTTCGCGAACAACGGCTGCGGCGCCTGCCATGCGCTGGCGATCGCCGGAACGTCGGGCGCGACCGGGCCCAACCTCGACGACGAGCTACCGGGTCAGTCGAAGGCGCAGATCGAGGAGAGCATCGTCGACCCCAACGCCGAGATCGTCCAGGGATTCCAGGCCGGGGTCATGCCCGAGACTTACGGGCAGACGCTGACGTCGAAGGAGCTCAAGGACCTCGTCGACTTCCTCCACGAGAACGCCGGCAAGCAGCAGCCGGGCGGCTGAACAGGGGTCTAGGCGCCCGGGCCCGGCCGATCTTCCTCGTCGGGCTCACCGAGCATGACCGCGAGCCAGCCGCCGGCCCGCCAGAGCCCTATCCCGACCGCCACCACACCGAGGATCGCGCCCAGCGTCGGGCTGACCAGCACCGCGCAGCCGATCACCACGACCGCAGCAGCGACGATCACGACGAGGATGCGGAACGCGTCCTCCTCGGACTGGAACGGGTTGCGGATCTCCTTGTCGGCCATCGCGCCGATGATCGCAGGCGGCCGCGGCGGGCCTGCGGAGGCCCGTCACGGATAGGTTCCCAGCTGTCTCGTGCGGCTCGCCCTGCTCCTGCTCTCCGGCCTGCTCGGCGCCGTCCTGGCGGCGCTCGGCGACGAGCCCCCGATCGCCCTCGCCCTCGCAGCGGTGATCCTCTACCCGCTCGGGGTCGCCCTGGCGGCGGGCGGCGGCGAGGAGGATCGTCCCTCATCCGCGTTCGGGCCGGCCTTGCTCGCCGTCCTGGCGGGCGTATTCCTGATCGCCTTCCTGATCCGCCTCGCAATCGCCGCTCCCGGCTGGGTGGATCCCTTGAGCGCCGACTGCGGCGGCCCCTCGACCGGCGCCCAGCAGCTTGCCACCTGGTTCGCCACGCTCGCCTTCCTCCTGGCCGCCATTCCGGAGGTCGTCACGCTGACTGCGCTGGTGGGACGCATCCGGGGGTCGGATCCCGCCTCTCGCCTCCCGGTCTCGCTCGGCTTCTATCCGGCCGCGGTGGCGCTCGCCGGCATCGCCCTGATCGTCGCGAGCTGGGCGACGAGCTGCTGAGCTCGTCCAACTCGCTTGTCGATTTCCGGATCGCTCGCTCGACGTATGGGTAGAGGGCCGGATAGCCGGCCGAACCACAACCACAGGAGGTACGAGCAGATGCGAGTCATGGTCCTGGTCAAGGCAACGGAGGACAGCGAGGCCGGCGTGATGCCGAGCGAGCAGCTCCTCGCCGAGATGACGACGTTCAACGAAGAGCTCGTGAAGGCCGGCGTGATGCTCGCCGGCGAGGGGCTCCATCCGAGCTCGAAGGGCGTCCGGGTCGAGTTCTCCGGCAGCGAGCGCCGTGTGGTCGACGGTCCGTTCGCCGAGACGAAGGAGCTCCTCGCCGGCTACTGGGTGTGGCAGGTGAAGTCGCTCGACGAGGCGATCGAATGGGCAAAGCGCATTCCCAACCCCTCAGGCGGCCCCGACAGCGGAGTCGAGATCCGTCCGGTCTTCGAGGCCGAGGACTTCGGCGAGGAGCTCACTCCCGAGCTGCGCGCCAGGGAGGCGGAGATGCGCAGGCAGACAGAGGCCGGGGGCTAGCCCCGAGCGGTGGCGCCGGCCGACGTCAACCGGGCGATCGAAGCCGTCTGGCGGATCGAGTCAGCGCGGCTGATCGCCGGACTGGCCCGGATCGCCGGTGATGTCGGCGTCGGCGAGGACCTCGCCCAGGAGGCGCTGGTTGCGGCACTGGAGCGGTGGCCCGAGTCGGGCGTCCCGGACAACCCGGGCGCCTGGCTCATGGCCACCGGCAAGCACCGGGCGATCGACCGCCGGCGCCGCGCCGCCGTCGGCGAGCGGAAGGTGCAGGAGCTCGGCCGCGAGATCGAGGCCCGTGGCGGCGACGAGCCCGGTCCCGACGCCGCGATCGACGATCCGTTCGACGACGATCTCCTGCGGCTGATCTTCACCACCTGCCATCCGCTGCTCTCGACCGACGCGCGGGTGGCGCTCACGCTGCGTCTGCTCGGCGGTCTGACGAACGCCGAGATCGCCCGCGCCTCCCTGGCCTCGGAGTCGACGGTGGCGCAGCGGATCGTGCGTGCCAAGCGCACCCTGACCGCCGCCCAGGTGCCGTTCGAGGCGCCGGCGGAGGACGAGCTGTCCGACCGCCTGGCAGCGGTCCTCGAGGTGATCTATTTGGTCTTCAACGAGGGCTACGCGGCATCAGCGGGTGACGAGTGGGTCCGGCCCGAGCTGGTCGAGGAGGCGCTGCGCCTCGGACGCATCCTCGCCGAGCTGCTGCCGTCGGAGCCCGAGGTGCACGGCCTCGCCGCCCTGATGGAGCTGCAGGCGTCACGGATCCGCGCCCGAACCGGGCCGAACGGCGACCCCGTCCTGCTGCTCGACCAGGATCGCGCCCGCTGGGACTGGCTGCTCGTCGGCCGCGGCCTCGCGGCCCTCGAGCGCGCCCGGCGCACGAACGCTGCCATCGGCCCCTACACCCTGCAGGCCGCGATCGCCGCCTGCCACGCGCGCGCCCGCCGCGCCGAGGACACCGACTGGGAGCAGATCGTCGCGCTGTACGACGGCCTCGCGGCGCTGACCGGGTCGCCGATCGTCGCCCTCAACCGCGCGGTCGCCGTCGCGATGGCGTTCGGCCCCGAGCCGGCGCTCGAGATCGTTGACGCGCTCAGCGCCGAGCCCGCGCTGCGCGACTATCACCTGCTGCCGACCGTCCGGGGTGACCTGCTCAGCAGGCTGGGCCGCGATGACGAGGCGCGGGCTGAGTTCGAGCACGCCGTCGCGCTCACCCGCAACACCCGCGAGCGTGCCGTCCTCAACGAGCGGATCGCCGCCTGCGGGCGTGGCAACGGCAGCCGGATAGTCCGCTGACCCCGATCTCGTCCCGTATCCGGGCCGAGATCGACCTCAGCGACGATTGCCAACCAACAGTTGGTCGAAGATCGTCGCTCAGCAGAGGGTGAGCTAGAGGATGTAGACCGTCGTGTAGACGATGATCCACATGACGTCGACGAAGTGCCAGTAGATGCCCGGCACCTCGACGCCGAGGTGGTCCTTCGCGGCGGTTCCGAAGTGGCCGCGCCAGGCGCGGATGTTGGCGAAGGTGAGGAGCAGCAGACCGACGAAGACGTGGGCGCCGTGGAGGCCGGTGAGGCCGTAGAAGATCGAGCCGAAGGCGCCGTCGCGGGCGCTGAACCCGATATGGACGTACTCGTTGATCTGGACGAAGAGGAAGGTCGCGCCAAGCAGCCAGGTGATCGCGAGGCCGAGCTTCATCGCGTTGCGGTTGCCCTTGCGAGCGCCCTCGAGTGCCCAGTGGACGCTGAACGAGGAGGTGACGAGGATCGCCGTGTTGATGCCGGCGACGAGCTTCGGCAGCTCGAAGCCCTCCGGCGGCCAGGCGCCGGTCGGGTTGGCGACCTCACGGATGAAGAAGTAGGAGGCGAAGAACGCCCCGAACAGCATCGCCTCGGAGACGATGAAGAGCAGGATCCCGAGCGTCT
>DASSEM010000119.1:0-6912 GCA_035695265.1 Solirubrobacterales bacterium | reverse complement strand
CACGGTCTTCTCGCCCGCCGCGGTGCTGCGGCCGCCGACCAGCGTGTCGTTGCCCTCGTTGCCGAGGATCAGGCCGCGATCGCCGGCGACGATCGTGTCGTCGCCGCCGATCCCGACGATCGTGTCGTTGCCGGCCGGCGTATCGACGACGCCGTTGCCGGTCCCGATCGGGGCGGCGCCGAGGATCTGGTTGGCGGCGTCGTTGCCTCTCAGGGTGTCATTGCCGTTGCCGCCGATCAGGCCCTCGACGTCGGTGGCGATCGAATCGTTCTCGCCCGCTTGGCCGTTGCCGGTCGAGGGGGAGGCGCCCGGCGGCAGCGTCGCGGTGACGGGCGCGGTGCGCGTAATGCCGGCGGCGGTGATGCCGACATAGGCCGCGAGGTCGGCGCCGGTACCGCCGTTGAAGGTGTCGTTCTCATGGCCGCCGACGAGGGTGTCGTCACCCGTGCCGCCGTTGATCGTGCCGCTCGGTCCGCTCGCGTCCGTGCGGATGACGCCGGTGTCGTTGCCGTCGCCGAGGTTCTCGACGATCGAGGTGATCGGCGTGATCAGGGTCACGGTGCAGAGGTAGCCCTCGGGGAGGCCGAGGGCGGGGGGCGTCGGCAGACATCCCTGGGTCGGTGACGCGGTGACGGTGACCGCGGGGTTCTGATCGCCCACGAAGTAGACGGTGGCGACCGGCGTGGTCTGCTGCTTGACGACCACCGCCGTGTTCGTCTCGCCCGGAGCGGCGTTGAACGTGATGGTGCCGTTGGCGACCGTCACATTGGCGGCGTCCGCCGCCGCCGGCACGGCGAGGAGGGCGATGAGGGAGAGCAGGCATACCCGGAGTACGCGAACCGGCGTCGGGGACTTCGATCGTGCCCCCGGAGCCGTGGACGAACTTTTTCCGCTTCGACCAGCCCTCAACCCATGCATCTTCCATCTCCCCGTTGGACGACCATCCCAGCGCGCCCATACCCGCCGGTGCCCATATGAAACCACCAAGCGAAAAAGCCCGTCGAGGTCGCGATCGCGGGCCCTGTACGGCCGCCTGTCAATGGAGGCCGCTCCCGGCCGGCCCGAGTCGCTGTTGAACCACTGGCCCGGCGGTTGTATGGTCGATGCGGACGAAGGGTGTCCGACGGAGGAGAGGCAGGCGTGAACGCTCGCGCGCGAACCGTGGCAGTCGTGGTGGGGATCCTGATGCTGGTCGTTCCGGCGGCCGCGGAAGCGGGGAAGCGGCACAAGAGCGGCAAGCCCGTGGTCGGCGCCCGCACGCTCGGCGATCCACTTCTGCCGCAGATCGGCAACGGCGGCTACGACGTCCGTCACTACCGGATCTCGCTCGACTACGACCCGGTCGCGAACGTCTTCAACTCGGCGACGACGAAGATCAAGGCGAAGGCGAAGGCGAAGCTGAAGCAGTTCAGCCTCGACTTCCAGGACCTCGACGTCGCCCGGGTGACCGTCGACGGCCGCACGGCTGAGTTCGAGCAGGTCGAGGCGACGCCCGACCTGAGCCCGATCCCCGAGGTCACCCAGCCGATGAAGCTGGTCGTGACGCCGCACCCCTCGACGCGGCCGAAGCCGCATCACAAGTTCAGGGTCCGCGTCCGCTATTCCGGCGCGCCGGAGCCGATCACCGATGCGGACGAGTCGATCGAGGGTTGGATCCCCGCCTGCTTCCCGCTCGAGCCGCCCCAGACCTGTGACGGCGCCTTCGTCGTCAACGAGCCGATCGGCGCGCAGAGCTGGTTCCCGTCCAACAACTACCCGACCGACAAGGCGACCTTCGACACGCTGATCCGGGTCCCGGCGGGCAAGACGGCGCTCGGCGTCGGCGAGAACATCGGCAACAAGACCCACCCCGATGGCACCGTCACCTGGCGCTGGCGTGAGGACGACCCGACCGCGACATACCTGACGACGGCCACGGTCGGCGACTTCGACTACACGGTCGGCTCGATGACCGAGGATGCGACCGGGCGCAGCCTGCCCGTCTACAACGCCGTCGACAGCACCGCGACCCCGGAGCAGGCAGCGGCGATCCAGGCATCGCTCGACCAGGCGCCGGGTCAGATCAACTTCATCGGGGGCCTCTACGGGCCGTACCCGTTCGATTCGACCGGCGCCGTCGCCGATCGGGCCGCCGGGGTCGGCTACGCGCTCGAGGTGCAGACCAAGCCGCACTACGCCGGCGGTTTCGTGTCCGGCAACCCGTCGATCAGCCTCGGGACGCAGCTGCACGAGCTCGCGCACCAGTGGTTCGGTAACAGCGTGACGCTCGCGACCTGGGCCGACATCTGGTTCAACGAGGGCTGGGCGAACTGGACCGAGTGGTACTGGGACTTCCAGACTCAGGGCGGCGACGACCCGGCGGCGATCTTCGCCGACCTCCATGCGACCACCCCGGATGAGGACTGGGCGGTGGCCCCGGCGATCCTCGACGGCGACCCGGCCAACCTGTTCCACTTCTTCCCCACCTACCAGCGGGGAGCGATGACGATCGAGGGGTACCGCGAGATCGTCGGCGACGGTCGGTTCTTCGCGTTCGCACGGGACCTGATCAGCGACCACCGCCACGGCAACATCAGCACCGAGCAGTTCATCGCCGAGGCGAAGGCGGCGAGTGGGCTGAGCGGCGCCGAGCTGGATCTGCTCGACGAGTACTTCCAGCAGTGGCTCTACGGGACCACGAAGCCGACCATCCTGCCGGACGACTTCGCCTGAGCCGCGCGGGCGATGAGACACCGTGAGAGCCTGCCCCAGCTCGGCGACGAGCTGTTCCTCACGGACGGCGGGATCGAAACCGTCCTGATCTTCCACGAGGGCCTCGAGCTGCCGCAGTTCGCGGCCTTCGACCTGCTCGACGACGAGGACGGGACGGCCGCGTTGCGTCGCTACTACGAGCCGTATCTCGAGCTGGCGCGAGAGCGGGGCCTCGGCTTCGTCCTCGAGAGCCCGACCTGGCGCGCGAGCCCGCGCTGGGCCGCGGAGATCGGCCACGGCCCGGAGCGGCTCGATGTGCTGAACCGGAAGGCGATCGCGCTGATGGCCGACCTCCGTGACGCCCACGAGGACGGGGGCGACGCTCCGATCGTGATCAGCGGCTGCATCGGTCCCCATGACGACGGCTACGACCCGGCCGAGCTGCTGTCGGCCGATGCCGCCCGCGACTACCACGCGACCCAGGTCGACACCTTCGTCGACACCGCCGCCGACCTGGTCACCGCGATCACGATGACCTACGCGGCGGAGGCGATCGGCGTCGCCCGCGCCGCCGCGGGCCGGATCCCGGTCGTGATCTCGTTCACCGTCGAGACCGACGGGCGGCTGCCGGACGGCCAACCGCTGACCGAGGCGATCGCCGAGGTCGACGCCGCCACCGACGGGGCGGTCGCCTACTACATGATCAACTGCGCCCATCCGACCCACTTCGACGAGGTGGTCGAGGCCGATCCGGCGGCGCTCGGACGGGTTCGCGGGCTTCGCGCCAACGCCTCGCGGATGAGCCACGCCGAGCTTGACGCGGCTCCGGAGCTCGACGATGGTGACCCGAACGACCTCGGTGCCCGCTACGCCTCGCTCCGGGCCGCGCTCCCGCAGCTCAGCGTCGTCGGGGGCTGCTGCGGCACCGACCACCGCCACGTCGCCGCGATCCGCGACGCCTGCCTTGGCGAGCAACCGACAGCGGCCGATCGGTCGTAACTGATCCCGGAGGAGAGCAGATGACCACCACGGACACGACCGAGATCAAGGCCCGCCAGCAGGCCATGTGGGCAAGCGGCGACTTCTCCGAGGTCGCCACGACGATCGTCCCCGTTGCCGAGAACCTCGTCGATGCGGCCGACCTGCGCGCCGGCTCGCGCGTCCTCGACGTCGCCACCGGCAGCGGCAACGCCGCGATCGCCGCCGCCCGGCAGCGCTGCGAGGTCACGGGTTGCGACTACGTCCCCGAGCTGCTCGAGCGCGGCCGCGAGCGTGCCCGGGCCGAGCGGCTCGAGATCGATTTCGTCGTCGGCGACTCCGAGGAGCTGCCGTTCGGGGACTCCGCCTTCGACGCGGTGCTCAGCGTCTACGGGTCGATGTTCGCGCCCGATCAGCCGAAGGTCGCGACGGAGATCGTCCGGGTCAGCCGGCCCGGCGGCATCATCGGCATCGTGAGCTGGACCCCGGAGGGCTTTCTGGGTTCGATGTTCAAGACGATCGGATCCCACGTTCCCCCGCCGCCCGGCGTGCAGTCACCGATGCTGTGGGGGACCGAGGCCCGCCTCGAGGAGCTCTTCGCCGGCGGCGTCGAGTGGACCGCGCACGAGCGCCGGATCTACAACTTCCGGTATCGCTCGGCCGAGGAGTTCGTCGATTTCTTCATCACCTACTACGGGCCGACGCTGAAGGCGTTCGAGGCGGCCGGAGCCGACGGCGACGCGCTCCGCTCGGACCTCGAGAGGCTGGCAACCGAATGGAACCGCCTCGACGACGACGCCGGCGCGGTCGCGATTCCCGGCGAGTACCTCGAGTCGGTCGGACGGCGGGTCTAGGCGGCCGAGTGCGCTAGATGCCGACGGCGGCCCGGATGAGCGCCGCCGTCGGAGCGCGATCCGACTCGCCGGGGGAGGCGGGTCCGTAGCGGTTGCGGAGTCGGCTCGGCCTGGCGTACGGACGACCGGCGAGCCGCGTGACGGCACGATTGAGGGGTGGGAGACGACGAGTTCCAGGTCGTGATCGCGGGCGGTGGCGTCGCCGCGATGGAGGCCGTGCTGGCACTCCGCGAGCACGACCCTCCGCAGCCGATCGCGATCACGATGCTGGCCCCCGATCGCGACTTCCGCCTCCAGGCCCTCTCGGTCGCCGAGCCGTTCGGCGCCGACGGGCAGACGATCGACCTCGACGGCTTCTGCGCCGAGCACGGGGCCGAATACCTGGCCGACGCGGTGGCCGAGGTGTGGGGTGGACCGCAGCGGGTGCTGACCGCGCGCGGTGACGAGGTCTTCTACGACGCTCTGCTGATGGCCACGGGCGCCCACCGCCACTCGGTCCTGCCGGGCTCCCATTCCTTCCGTGGCGCCGGCGACGTCGGCTGGTTCGGGACGCTGCTCGAGCGGCTCGAGCGCGGGGCGATCGCGGACGTCGCGTTCGCCGTGCCGCGGTCAATCAAGTGGACCCTGCCGATCTTCGAGCTCGCGATGCTGACCTCGGCCTGGCTCGAGCGGGGTGGCCACGACGACGCCCGCCTCAGCGTCGTCACCCACGAGCGAGCGCCGCTCGAGGTGCTGGGATCGACCGTCAGCGAGCAGGTCGGCGGCCTGCTGGGCGAGCGTGGAGTCGAGATCATCGCCGGCGCCGGCGTCGTTCGCTTCGACCAGGGCCGGCTCGTCTGCGAGGGCGGGCGCGACTTCCGCTTCGACGAGGTCGTCTCCCTGCCGGGGCTCACGGTGCCCGAGATCCCCGGTGTGCCGCAGGGCCGGCACGGGTTCATCGGTTGCGACGCCGAGATGCGGGTCGACGGGCTCGAGCACGTCTGGGTCGCCGGCGATTCGAGCTGGTTCCCGGTCAAGCAGGGCGGGCTGGCGGCTCAGCAGGCGGAGATCGCCGTGACGGGCATCGTTCGAGCCGCCGGCGCCGACATCGAGCCGCCGCCGTTCCGCCCGGTGATCCGCGGGGCCCTGATCACCGGCGGACGGCCGCGGTTCCTGCGGGTCGAGCTCGGCGACGACGCCGGAGCCGCGCTCGCCGGCAGCCCACTCTGGTGGCCTCCGATCAAGGTCGCCGGCCCGCGGCTCGGTCCCTACCTGGCCCGCCGCTGGGCGCTCGGCGACGCCGAGGAGGGAGGTCTGGATCGGACCGAGGACCTCGAGCCGCCTCGCGACGAGCGCGAGCACGAGGCGGCCTTGCGCCTGTCGCTCGACTTCGCGGAGATCGACGCCCGCGAGGGCGACTACGAGGAGGCGTTGCGCTGGCTCGGGGTCGCCGAGCGGCTCAACGTGACCCTGCCCGCCGAGTACGTGGGCCGGCGCGAGAGCTGGCGAACCGAGGTCGCCGGTCGCGCCTGACCCCGCGGCGCGCGGAGCCCTATGCGCTGACCAGCTTCCAGCCCGTCGGGCGCTTCTTGACGCGTCCGAGCCCGAGGAGCTCGTCGAGCCCCGCTTCGGCGTCGGCACGGTCGATCCCCTCGTTCTGCGCGATCAGGGCGGGGGTGTTCAGGTTAGGCTTGGTCTCGAGGCTCTCGAGAACGAGCTTCGCGTTGTCACTGAGTTCGGTCATGGCGATCCGGCAGCCTGCCAGATGCACGCCTGCGACGGCGTCCCCGTCGGAGCGGTCGACCGCAACCGGGCAGTTGGTCGCGGGTTTTCGGAAACGATGAACGCGCGTCGCATCGCGCTGATCGGAGCGGCCGCCGCCGCACTCGCCGTCATGTTCGGACCAAGCCCGGCGCCCGCCGGTGCCGCGACCGCCACGCTCGGAATCGACTATGACCTCGACGGGTCCCCGCCCCCGGTCCCGCCGCGGCTCGGCCGGCTGGACCTCTACCGGCCCGACGGCGCCGCCGCCGGGGATCGTCGCCCGATCGTCCTCTACGTCCACGGTGGCGGTTGGGCCACGGGCGACAAGGCCAACGCCATCGCCGACAAGGTCGAGCTGTTCACCGGTGCCGGCTATCTCTTCGCGAGCGTCAACTACCGCCTCTCGCCGGACCCGATCGACCCGAGCTTTCCGGCGGGGCGGATCCGCTTTCCCGACCACCCCGACGACGTCGGCGAGGCGATCGGCTGGATCGACCGGAACGTCGCCGCCTACGGCGGCGATCCGTCCCGGATCATCCTGATCGGCCACTCCGCCGGCGCCCACGTCGTCGCCCTCGTCGCCACCGACCCGAGGTACGTGAGCCGCTGGGGGGTAGAGCACCGACACCTGATCGGAGCCGTCCCG